>JBBPIU010000006.1:0-52753 GCA_038040245.1 Pseudomonadota bacterium
CGCCGGCACTGCTCCGCTGAACGTCCTGATCCAGGTGAACGTGTCGGGCGAAGCCGCGAAGAGCGGGGTTTCTTCCGGGGATGTGCTTCGCCTTGCCACCGCAGTTTCGTGCCTGCCGCGCCTCAGATTGCGCGGCCTGATGGCCATTCCGGAGCCGACGGCGGATGTCGTCCGGCAGAAAGCGAATTTCCGTCAAGTGCGGGAAATCTTCGAAAAACTGAAGCAAGGGAAATTCGAGCTCGATACATTGTCCATGGGCATGTCGGACGACATGGAAGCGGCGATCGCCGAGGGCGCGACGCTGGTGCGCATCGGCACCGCGATCTTCGGTGCGCGACACAAAATAAGGCCCGCGGCATGAATGTCGCCATGAACGTGGTGTTCATCGGCGGCGGCAACATGGCCGATGCGCTGATCGGCGGCTTGCTGAAGAACGGTTTCGCCGCGAACCAGCTGCGCGCCGTCGAGGTAAACGGCGATGCGCGGCGGCGGCTCGCCGACAAGCACCGGGTCGCCTGCTTCGATGCGCCGCAAAAGGCCTACCGCCCAGGCGACGTGATCGTGCTCGCGGTGAAGCCGCAGCAGATGCAGGAAGCGGCGCGCTTCTCGGGTCTCAAGGCCAATTCCAACCTGGTGATCAGCATCGCGGCCGGCATCACGCTGGCCAGCCTTTCCCGCTGGCTGGGCGGCCACGCCAAGCTGGTGCGCGCCATGCCCAATACGCCCGCGCTGATCGGTGCCGGCGTCACCGGCCTGTACGCGCTCGCGGGCGTGAGCGAAGCGGAGAAGAAACAGGCCGAAACGATCCTCGGCGCGGTCAGCGCCACGGTATGGATTCCGGACGAATCGCTGATGGACGCCGTCACCGCGGTTTCGGGCAGCGGCCCGGCCTACGTGTTCTGGTTCATCGAGCAGCTCGCGAACGCGGGCGAGTCTTTGGGATTACCTTTTGAAGTTTCCAAAAAGCTTGCGCTCGAAACAGTTCTGGGGTCGGCCAAGCTGGCGGCGCAAAGCGCCGAATCTCCGGCGGCGCTGCGCGAGCGCGTGACCTCGAAGGGCGGTACCACGGAGGCGGCGCTCAGGGTGTTCGACGAAGAGGCGCTCGCCGAAGGATTCCGGCGCGCGATCGAAGCGGCATGCGAACGCGGCGCCGAACTGGGCAAGATGCTGGGAAAAGAATAGATGCTCACGCAGATCGCCAGCTTCCTCGTGGACGTGGTGGCGGGATTTTTCATCTACCTGCTGCTCGCGCGATTCCTTTTCCAGTGGCTGCGGGTGCCGTTCCGCAATGCGGTGGGTGAATTCATCATCGCCGTGACCAACTGGATGGTAGTGCCGGCGCGGCGCGTGATTCCGTCGCTCGGCGGGCTCGACCTCGCCTCGCTGCTGCTGGCCTGGATGCTGCAGGCGCTCCTGCTCTATGTGCTCTATCTGATCGGCGGCCTTGATTTCAGTTCGGCGCCCGGCATTGCCGCGGCGATCCTGGCCGGCCTCGCTCTGATCGACCTGGTGCGCTTCACCGTGTACATCCTGGTGTTCGCGCTGATCGTGCAGGCGGTGCTGTCCTGGGTGAACCCGTACTCGCCGGTGGCGCCGCTGTTCGACGCGCTGACGCGGCCGTTCCTGCGGCCGATCCGGCGTTTCGTGCCGCCGTTCGGCAATGTGGACCTGTCGCCGCTGGTGCTGATCGTGGTGCTGCAGGTGCTGCTGATCCCGCTCGCCCATTTGCGCGGGCTGGCCGGCGGTCTGTTCTAGACTGCGCGCATTTTCCTCGTGAAGCGGATTTCCTCGGGATAGGGGAACACGTCTTCCTCGAGCCCGGCGCGGACGCGCTCCTGCTTGGCGCTCCAGAATGCCGGGTCCATCAGGTCCGCGTGGTTCTCGAGGAACACCGCGCGCGACAGTTCGCCGGTGACCAGGAATTTTTCGAACTGCTCCGGGAACACGTCGTTCGGCCCGATCGACCAGTAGGGCTCGGCCGCCATTTCGTCCTCGTAGGAGCGCGGCGGTGGAATGCGCCGGAAATTGCACTCGGTCATGTAGGCGATCTCGTCGTAGTCGTAGAACACGACGCGGTTGTGGCGCGTGACGCCGAAGTTCTTCAGCAGCATGTCGCCGGGGAAGATGCCGGCGCCGGCGAGTTCCTTGATTGCGTTGCCGTACTCGGTGAGCGCGTGCCGGCTGCGCGCCGGGTCGCCGTCCTGCGCCGCTTCCTCGAGGTACAGGTTGAGGGGCGTCATGCGCCGCTCGATGTAGACGTGCTTGATGATGATTTTGTCCTCCTCGAATTCGATATTCGAGGCCGCCTCGGCCTTCAATTCCTCGAGTATCCGCGCATCGAACCTGTCAAGCGGCAGCGCCACCAGAGAATATTCGAGCGTGTCGGCGAGCCGCCCGACGCGGTCGTGATATTTCACCAGCAGGTATTTGTCCTTTACGGTCTGATGGTCCATCTCCTTGGGCGGCGCGAAGCGGTCGCGGATCACCTTGAACACGTACGGGAACGAAGGCAGGGTGAAGACAAGCATCACCATCCCCTTGATGCCGGGCGCCACTGCAAAATTGTCCGACGAGTGCTTCAAGTGGTAGAAAAGGTCCCGGTAGAAGAGTGTCTTGCCCTGCTTGGCGAGTCCCACCGTCATGTACAACTCGGCACGCGGCTTCTTCGGCATCAGCTGCCGCAGGAAAGACACGTAGGCCGCCGGCACCTCCATGTCGACGAAGAAGTAGGCGCGCGCGAACGAGAAGAGGACGATCAACTGGTCGGCATCGAGCAGCAGCGCGTCCAGATAGAGTTCGCCGCGCTCGTTCCGCAGGATCGGCACTGCAAACGGCACCTCCTGGTTGCCGTTCACGATCCTGCCGATCGCGTACGCCGCCTTGTTGCGGAAAAAGAGCGAGCCCAGGACCTGGATCTGCAGGCTGGGGCGCGCGCGTGCCGGGCGCGGAAAGGTCGCGCGCAGCGCATGCACCAGGCTCCGCAGGTCCCGCCCCAGGTCTTCCCACGGGGCGGCGAGGCCGAAGCTGTGCACCATGTTTTTCAGGGTTTCTCTCAGCCCCTGCTTGAGCGGGTAATAGGAGCGGTAGGCGGGTTCGTCGCCCTCCAGGTGCTCGGTGGCGACCGCCGGCCGCCAGAAGATGAACTCGTTGCGGTAGTAGCGCCGGTGCAGCACCTGGCAGGCAACCGAGTTGTAGAAGGTCTCGGCGCACTCGGGTTGCCGGTGCTCGTGCAGCAGCGGAATGTAGGCGAGCTTGATCCCCGGCCAGAGCGTCTCGTCGATCTCGGCCTCGGGAAAGCGGTCGAGGATGCTGCGCACCGCCTCCTCGACGCGGCTGTCATACATCTCGATGCGCGCACGCGCGAGCGCGCGCATTGCCTCCCAGTCGCCGGCTTCGAAGTGGCGCTTGGCCTGGCGCGATGCGTCGCGAAACAGCCGGTAGTGCTTGTCGAAGCCCGCGAGGATGCTGCGCGCGATTTCGACCGGTAGGCTGTTGAGCCCTTTTTCCGTCTTTTCTAGTTTTTGAACGGCACTCACTTCACGCGGCGAGCTTCGCCTTCTTCTTCGACTGCGACAGCGCGTCTGAGCCGCCAGCACGCTCGGCGTGCTCCTCGAAAAATTGTTCGTCCTCGGTGGAGCCGTGCAGCGCGGTGGTGGAGGCCTTGCCGGCGGTGACCACCTGCGTGATCTGGTCGAAATAGCCGGTGCCGACTTCGCGCTGGTGCTTGACCGCGGTGAAGCCCTTCTCCGCGGCGGCGAACTCTTTTTCCTGCAGCGCGACGAAGGCGCTCATGTTGTCGCGCGCGTAGCCGTACGCCAGCTCGAACATCGAGTAGTTGAGCGAGTGGAAGCCCGCCAGCGTAATGAACTGGAACTTGTAGCCCATCGCGCCGAGTTCGCGCTGGAATTTGCCGATGGTCGCATCGTCCAGGTTGCGCTTCCAGTTGAACGACGGCGAGCAGTTGTAGGCCAGCATCTTGCCCGGGTATTTCTTCTGGATGCCCTCGGCGAACTTGCGCGCAAAGGCGAGGTCCGGCGTGCCGGTCTCGCACCACACCATGTCCGCGTATTCGGCATACGCGAGGCCGCGCGAGAGCGCCTGGTCGAAACCCTTTTTCGTCTTGTAGAAACCTTCCGACGTGCGCTCGCCGGTAAGAAAGGGCTTGTCGTTGTCGTCCACGTCGGTAGTGACGATGTCGGCGGCTTCCGCATCCGTCCTCGCCAGCAGCACCGTCGGCACGCCCATGATGTCCGCGGCGAAGCGCGCGGCGATCAGTTTTTGCACCGCTTCCTGCGTCGGCACCAGCACCTTGCCGCCCATGTGGCCGCACTTCTTCACGCTGGCCAGCTGGTCTTCGAAGTGCACGCCGGCAGCGCCGGCGTCGATCATCGCCTTCATCAGTTCGAAGGCGTTCAGCACGCCGCCAAAGCCCGACTCGGCGTCCGCCACGATCGGCGCGAACCAGTCGATGTCTCCTGCAGTGGCGTGTTCCGAGCCGGCTTCCATGGTCTGGATCTGGTCCTGGCGCGCGAGCGCATTGTTGATGCGCTTCACCACCGTCGGCACCGAGGTTGTCGCATAGAGCGACTGGTCCGGGTACATGGACAACGAATCGTTGGCGTCCGCCGCCACCTGCCAGCCCGAGAGGTAGATCGCCGGCACGCCGGCCTTCACCTGCTGCATCGCCTGGTTGCCGGTGAGCGCGCCGAGCGAGTTCACGAACGCCATCTCGCTGCATTTCTTCCACAGCTTCTCGGCGCCCAGCTTCGCCAGCGTGTGCTCGATCTTCACGCTGCCGCGCAGCCGCACCACGTCTTCAGCGGTGTAGCCCCGCCGTATCCCACGCCAGCGCGGGTTCTCGGACCAGTCCTTGTTCAGCTGCGCGATTTCCTGCTCTCTGCGGCTCATCATTTCTCCTGGTGACGGGTGCTGGATGCAAACGCCTGAATCTTCATTACATTACCGGTCGGAATGATGCGCAGCAATATCAGGAAACCACATCGTGCAATCCTATTAAAACAAGGATTTACATGAGGTTAGGAACAGGGCATTTCACAATGCGGGGAGAAATTTCAATTTCTTGCTGCTGCGCAAAAACCGCCCCATCCGCAACGGCTTACCGATCAGGTCTGGACCAGCCTGCGATGGCTGTGGACGCTCATCAGGATGCCGACGCCGATGAAGAGGGTCAGCAGCGCCGTGCCGCCGTAGGAAATGAAGGGCAGCGGCACGCCGACCACGGGAAGGATGCCCAAGACCATGCCCATGTTGACGAAGGCGTAGGTGAAGAACATCAGCGTGATGCTGGCCGCCAGCAGGCGCGCGAAGAAGGTGGCGGCGTTGGCCGCGATCATCAGCCCGCGCGCGATCAGCAGCGTGTAGAGCGTGAGCAGGACGACGTTGCCGATCAGGCCGAACTCCTCGGAGAACACCGCGAAGATGAAATCGGTGTGCCTCTCGGGGATGAAATCCAGGTGCGTCTGCGTGCCCTGCAGCCAGCCCTTGCCGGTGATGCCGCCGGAACCCACCGCGATGGTCGACTGGATGGTGTGGTAGCCGGCGCCCAGCGGGTCCTGCGTCGGGTCGAGCAGCGTGAGGATCCGGCGCCGCTGGTAGTCGTGCAGCATTCCCCAGAGCGGAAACAGGCTCGCCAGGCCCAACATGCCCAGCGCCGCGAGCACCTTCCAGCCGACGCCTGCGAAGAAGATGACGTAGAAGCCTGCGGCGGCCACCAGTACCGCGGTGCCCAGGTCCGGCTGGCGCGCGATCAGCAGCACCGGTACCGCGAGCAGCAGCGCGGCGATGGCGAAGTCGCGCAGCCTGAGGGTCTCCTCGTTCCTGTGGAAGTACCACGCCAGCATCAGCGGCAGCGCGAGCTTCATCATTTCCGAAGGCTGGAAGCGCGTCACGCCGACCTGCAGCCAGCGGCGCGCGCCGTTCACCACGTCGCCCGCGAGCGCGACCGCCACCAGCAGCGCGACCCCGAGCAGGTACGCCGGCACCGCAAAACGCATCAGGGTCTGGGGCGGCACGCGCGCAACCACCCACATCGCCACGAGCGCGACCGCGAGATTCGCGATCTGCGCCGTGACGCGCGCGGGCTGCTCGTAGCTCGCCGAATACAGCGTCGCCAAGCCGAGGGCGACGAGCGCGAGGGTGATCGCGAGCAGCGGGCCGTCGACGCCTTCGGCGAGACGCGCGGCAAGACGGCGGGGGGAAAGCTGGGCGAGTTCCATCAGTCGCTTTCCTCTTCCGCAGTCGCCGCGCCGGGCTTGGCCGGCTCCGCGGTTCCTCCCTCCGGCAGTTTGCCCAGCAGGTAATAGTCGAGCACCGTGCGCGCGATCGGGGCGGCCGCGCGCGCGCCAAAGCCGCCGTTCTCCACGATTACCATCAGCGCGATCTTCGGACTCTCGAGCGGCGCGAAGACGATGAACAGCGAATGGTCGCGGTGGCGTTCGGCGATTTTCTTCTCGTCGTACTTCTCGCCCTGCTTCATGCCGATCACCTGCGCGGTGCCGGTCTTGCCGCCGCTCGTGTACTGCGCGCTGGCGAAAGAGCGCGCGCCGGTGCCTTCCTTGTTCACGCCTGCCATGGCGCGCTTCACGAACTCGACGTTCTGGGCCTTGAGCGGGATCCGCTTGACCAGCGCGGGCTCGATGTGGCGCCGCTCGCCGGTGCGCAGGTTGTCGATGTACGAAGCGAGGCGCGGCCGGTACATGTCGCCGTTCGCCGCCAGCGTCGCCAGGGCGACCGCGAGCTGGATCGGCGTATAGGCGTTGTAGCCCTGACCGATGCCGATCGAGATGGTTTCGCCCGCGTACCACTTCTGTTGCTCCGGGCGCCGGAAGCGCTTCTGCTTCCACTCGGGCGAGGGCAGCACCCCCTCGGCCTCGCCGTTCAGATCGATGCCGCTTTTCGCGCCGAAGCCGAACTTGCCCATGAAACCGGCAATGGCGTCGATGCCCATGTCGTTCGCCAGAATGTAGTAGAACGTGTCGGAGGATTTCACGATCGACTTGTACAGGTCGACATGGCCGTGCCCCCCGGCCTTGGAGTCGCGGAAGCGCCTGCCGCCGAACTCGAAGTAGCCCGGATCGTTGATCGCGCTCTTTTGCGTGCGCTTGCCCAGTTCGAGCGCCGCCATCGCCATGTACGGTTTGAAAGTCGAGCCGGGCGGGTAAAGGCCGGCGATGGCGCGGTTGTTGAGCGGCCGGTCGGGCGAGTTGTTCAACTCCGCCCAGCTTGCCGGGTCGATGCCGTCGACGAACAGGTTCGGATCGAAACCGGGCTTGGAGACGAACGCGAGCACGCCGCCGGTCGAGGGTTCGATCGCGACCAGCGCGCCGCGGCGCTCCCCAAATGCGGTCTCGGCGACTTCCTGCAGCTTGATGTCGAGCGTCAGCGTGACGTTGTTACCGGCCTGGGCGGGGGTGCGTGCGAGGGTCCGGATGCCGCGCCCTGCGGCGTCGATCTCGACCTGCTCGAAGCCCGTGATGCCGTGCAGTTCCTGCTGGTAGCTCGCCTCCAGCCCCGCCTTGCCGATGTAATCGGTGCCGCGGTAGTTCGCCTCGACCTCCAGTTCGGCGAGCTTTTCCTGGTCCTTCTGGTTGATGCGGCCGATGTAGCCGATGACGTGCGAGGCGAGGTCGCCGTGCGGGTACTGGCGGAACAGGCGCGCCTTGATCTCCACGCCCGGGAAGCGGTAGCGGTTGGCGGTGAAGCGCGCCACCTCCTCGTCCGTGAGCCGGGTGCGGATCGGCAGGCTCTCGGCGTTGCGTATCTCGGCGTAGAGCTTGCGGAACCGGCTGCGGTCCTTCGCCTGCACTTCGACCACTTCTCCCAGCTCCTGGATGGTGCGCTCGAGGTCGTGAACTTTGGCGGGGAAAATTTCCAGCGTGTAGGCGGAATAGTTGCGCGCCAGCACCACGCCGTTGCGGTCGAAGATCAGCCCGCGGTTGGGCGCGATCGGCACGATCGAGATGCGGTTGTCCTCGGCCTTGGACGCATAGGTGTCGTGCTGCACGACTTGCAGATGGAAGAAGCGTACGAAGAGCAGCGCGAACGCCGCCAGCACGGCGAACCCGGCGAAGCCGATGCGCAGCTGGAAGAAATAAAGCTCGCGCTCGTGGTCCTTGAGCTCGCCGAGCCTCATATGACTCTGGTCTCGTCGACATCGGTGGGCATGCGCTGCGGCAGCAGCAGCAGCACGCTCACCACCGGCCAGAGCACGGCGCCGATCAGCGGTCCCACCGCGATGGCCCAGCCCGGAAACTCGGCGCCGGCCGCCAGGCGCACCAGCGCCGAGACGCCTTGCGCGCACAGCAGCAGCGCGGCGACGTGCAGCGCCTGGCCCCAGTACGGAAACCACAGGATGCGGCGCGAGAGCGTGATGGCGGCGAACGCGAGCAACGAGTAGGCGAGCGCGTGCTGGCCGAGCAGCACGCCGTTGCCGACGTCGGTGAGCAGCCCCAGCAGCCATCCGGCGCCCAATCCCACCAGCCGCGGCTGCTGCACGCACCAGAAGGCGAGCACCAGCGCCACGAAATCAGGCACCAGCGCGACGTTCTTCCACGGCAGGAAGTTGAGCAGCAGCGCCGCCGCGAGCGACGCGAGGATGGTGCCCGCGCGCACCGGCAGAAGAATCGACTGCGCCGAGGGCGAGTTACTGAGTTGCATCGGCATCCTTCCTGCGCGGCTTGCGGATTTTGCCGGAGCGTTTCTCGCGCTCGGGGCTGGTCTCTTCGGGATACGCGAGCCGTTTTGATTCGCCGCCGAGCACCAAAACGTAGCCGCCGCTTTCGACGCCCGCGGCGGGCTGGCACACGATGCGCGCGAACGCGTAGGCGGCGTCGCGCTCGATGCGCGCCACGGTGGCCACCGGCAGGCCTGGCGGGTAGGTACCGTCGATTCCCGAGGTGACCAGCTTGTCGCCGTTCTGGATTTCGGCGTTGGTCGCCATGAAGCGCAGCTCCAGCATGCCGCTCGAGCCGGCGCCGAAGGCGACCGCGCGCAGGCCGTTGCGCACCACCTGCACCGGGATCGCCTGCCCCTTGTCGGTGAGCAGCGTGACCTCCGATGACAGCGTGTGCGCCCGCGTCACCTGGCCGACCACGCCGTTCTCATCCACCACCGGCGAGCCCGCGCTCACGCCGTTCTGGCTGCCCTTGTCGATCACCACCTTGCGCGAGTACGGATCGCGGCCGTTGTAGAGGATCTCGGCGGGCGTGGCGTTGAGCGGCAGGCGTTCGGCGGCGCCGATCAGGCGCCGCAACTGGCCGGTCTCGGCCTGCGCCGCCTCGAAGCGCTGCGCCGCCTGCGAAGCGCCCAGCAGCTTCGCGCGCAACTCGGCGTTCTCCTCGCGCAGTTGCGACTCGCTCGCGAAATAGCCCGAGACGCGCTCACTCAGCCCTGCTGGCAGGGTGGCGAGGCTCTGCAGCGGATAGACCGCGAGGGCGAGCACGCTCCTCAGGCCTTCGGTGTAGCGGAAACGCGCGTCCAGGACCAGCAGCGCGAGGGAAAGGGAGGCGAAAAACGCCAAGCGTACGAGCGGCGCAGGGCCGCGATTGAAAAAGTGCGGGGGAGTGTGCTCCATCCCGAGGCGGGGGGTCCAGCCCCCTTACTCACTCATTCGTGAAGATCGCCCCGAAGTGCTCCATCTGCTCGAGCGCCTTGCCCGAGCCGCGCACCACACAGGTGAGCGGGTCGTCGGCGACGATCACCGGCAGCCCGGTTTCCTCCATCAGCAGCCGGTCGAGATCGCGCAGCAGCGCGCCGCCGCCGGTGAGCACCATGCCCTTCTCGGCGATGTCGGCGCCGAGCTCGGGCGGGGTCTGTTCGAGCGCGCTTTTCACCGCGCTCACGATCTGGTTGAGCGGCTCGGTGAGCGCTTCCAGGATTTCGTTCGAGGAAATCGTGAAGCTGCGCGGGATGCCTTCGGCGAGATTGCGGCCCTTGACTTCCATCTCGCGCACTTCGGAGCCGGGGAAAGCCGACCCGATCTGCTTCTTGACGTTCTCGGCTGTGGTTTCGCCGATCAGCATGCCGTAATTGCGGCGGATGTAATTGATGATCGCCTCGTCGAACTTGTCCCCGCCGACGCGCACCGATCCCTTGTGCACCGCGCCGCCGAGCGAGATCACACCCACTTCGGTGGTGCCGCCGCCGACGTCCACCACCATCGAACCGGTTGCCTCGGCGACGGGAAGATCCGCGCCGATCGCCGCCGCCATCGGCTCCTCGATCAGGAACACCTGCCCGGCGCCCGCGCCGATCGCCGATTCGCGGATCGCGCGCCGCTCGACCTGCGTCGAGCCGCAGGGCACGCAGATGATGATGCGCGGGCTCGGCGAGAAAAGCTTGTTGTCGTGAACCTTCTTGATGAAATACTTCAGCATCTGCTCGGTGACGGTGAAGTTGGCGATCACGCCGTCCTTCATCGGCCGGATCGCCACGATGTTGCCCGGCGTCTTGCCAAGCATCATCTTCGCGTCCTTGCCGACCGCTTGAATCGATTTCTTGCCGTTGGGCCCGCTGTCTTCGCGGATCGCAACCACCGATGGCTCGTCCAGCACGATGCCTTTGCCGCGCACGTAGATCAGCGTGTTCGCGGTGCCCAAATCGATCGCGAGGTCGTTGGAGAAGTAGCTCCGCAAGAAACCGAACATGTTCGTGGCCAACCCTTTCCCGTGATCCGCAAATTTGCCTTAACTTCCGGCGCTAAGGCTGCGTCCCGGAACCGATTATTCCGGAGGCGGCTATGATACGCTTAACAGGACTTCCGGCAAGCGCTGAGCGGGGGATTTGCCCCCGCCTTTGTCTGCCTTTCACCTTTATATCTTTTTGTATGTCCCTTACCCCAGACCAGCTCCACCGCATCGCGTTTCTCGCCCGCATCGCCGTCAGTCCGGAAGAGGCGCAGGGCGTGACCGACCGGCTCAATCAGGTGCTCGGCCTGATCGACCAGTTGCAGGCGCTGGATACCCGCGGTATCGAGCCCATGTCGCATGCCCTGGACGCCCAGCTGGCCGTGCAGCAGCGCCTGCGACCCGACGCGGTCACCGAGCCCGACCGGCGCGCCGACTATCAGGCGCTCGCCCCGGCCGTGGAGCGGGGTCTGTACCTGGTGCCCAAGGTCATCGAGTAAGTGCTCAATTCCACAGTCACGGAGCTGTCGGCCGCGCTGGCCGCCCAAAAGGTCTCCTCGGTCGAGCTGACCCGCCTGTTCCTCGACCGGATCAAGGGGCTGAACGGCCGGCTGAATGCCTTCATCACGGTGGATGAGGGGCACAGCCTTGCGCAGGCGCGTGTCGCCGATAAGCGACGCTCCAGGGGCGAGGCGGGCCCGCTCACCGGCATTCCCGTGGCGCACAAGGACATCTTCTGCACCAGGGGAATCCGCACCACCTGCGGCTCGAAGATGTTGGCGAACTTCAAGAGCCCTTACGACGCACATGTGATTGAGCGCTTCATTGCCGCCGGCACGGTGCTCCTGGGCAAGACCAACATGGACGAATTCGCGATGGGCTCCTCGAACGAGACCTCGTATTTCGGGCCGGTGCGCAATCCCTGGGACCTCGACAGGGTGCCCGGGGGTTCCTCGGGGGGATCGGCGGCGGCGGTGGCGGCCCGCATGGCCCCGGCGGCGACCGGTACCGATACCGGGGGCTCGATCCGCCAGCCGGCGGCGCTCAGCGGGGTTTCCGGGCTCAAGCCCACCTACGGCGTGGTGTCGCGCTACGGCATGATCGCTTTCGCCTCCTCGCTCGATCAGGGCGGGCCGATGGCAAAGAGCGCCGCAGACCTCGCGCTGCTCATGAACGCCATGGCCGGATATGACGCCCGCGATTCGACCAGCCTGGAACGCCCAGCCGAAGACTATGGGCGCGAACTTGACCTCAAGCTTGCGGGTCTGCGCATCGGCCTGCCGAAGGAATACTTCACCGAAGGCGTGGATCCGGAGGTGCTCGCCCGGGTGAGCGAAGCGGTGCGCTGGTTCCAGGGACACGGCGCGAAGACGGTGGAGATCACGCTGCCCAACACGGGGCTCGCGGTGCCGGTCTACTACGTGATCGCGCCGGCGGAGGCGTCGTCCAACCTGTCGCGCTTCGACGGCGTGCGCTATGGCCACCGCGCGAAGGAATATGCGGATCTCAACGACATGTACCGGCGCACGCGCGCCGAAGGCTTCGGCACCGAGGTGAAGCGGCGCATCCTGATCGGCACCTACGTGCTGTCGCACGGCTACTACGACGCCTACTACCTGCAGGCGCAGAAAGTGCGGCGCCTGATCGCGAAGGATTTCACCCAGGCCTTCACGCGCTGCGACCTGATCATGGGCCCGACCTCGCCCTCGACTGCGTTCCCGCTCGGCGCCAAGTCCGACGACCCGGTGCAGATGTACCTGAACGACATCTTCACCATCCCGGCGCCGCTCGCCGGGCTGCCCGGCCTGTCGATTCCCTGCGGCTTCGACGGCAAGGGCCTGCCGGTGGGCCTGCAGATCATGGGCAACCATTTCGCCGAAGCGAAGATGCTGGGCGCCGCGCACCGCTACCAGCAGGCGACCGACTGGCACCTGCGCGCGCCGAAAGAGGCGCCGCTATGAAATGGCTGATATTTTTCCTCGGGGTCTTTTCGCATCAGGCCCTTTCCCAGGAGGCGACCGAGACGCGCGAGCTGATCGGCAATCTCGGCGGGCGCGCGGCGCTGATTCATCTCTACGCGACCGAGCAGCCCGACGGCTCGGCGCGCGTGACGGGCGAGTACATCCTCCTGCCGACGCTGCAGCAGCGCTTCCTGGAGGGCGAGCGCAGCAAACAGCTCGGCGTGACCTTCCTCAAGGAGGGCATTTCGCCGATTCTTTACGGCCGGCCGGCAACGGCTACCCTGCAGGGCACCTGGTCGGGCGGCGTGTTCAAGGGCGCACGCTATGGCCCCGGCGGACAGCAGCGCGAGCGCTTCGAGTTCAGCGACAGGTTTGCGCCGATGGACGGCTACAGCGCGGGGGTGCGCTGCGAGACCTCGCAAGGGCGCTATTCGGCCACGCTCGCCTATGCCATCGAAAGCGGCAAACTGAAAAGCATCGAGTGGCGCTCGAAGGTATCGCCGGGCGAGCATCCCTGCAACGTCTCGGGGCTCGAGCAGCGCCCCTCCAATGGCGGCCTGCGGTTCGCCGCCGGACGCTGCAGCGTCACGCTGCGCGACCTCGGCGACTTGGTGCGCGTCGCCGCGCAGGGCTGCGCCGAGCTGTGCGGCTCGCAGGGCTATCTCGAACCGGTGCTGGTAGACCGCAGGGGCAATTGCCAGCTGCTGCGGCCTCAGGCGAGATAGCGCCGTGGCCTGGGAGATCGTCGTCGGGATCGAGACCCACGCGCAACTGCTGACGCGCAGCAAGATTTTCTCCGCTGCGTCCACCGCGTTCGGCGCCGAGCCGAACACGCAGGCCTCCGCGGTGGACATCGCGCTGCCCGGCGTGCTGCCGGTTCTAAACGCGCAGGCGGTCGAACTGGCGGTGCGCTTCGGCATCGCGGTGGGCGCGACCATCAACCGCAAGTCCATCTTCGCCCGCAAGAATTACTTCTATCCGGACCTCCCCAAGGGCTACCAGATCAGCCAGTACGAGATTCCGGTGGTGCAGGGCGGTTCGCTGAAGATCGTTTTGCCCGAGGGCGAGAAGACGATCCGGCTTACGCGAGCCCATCTCGAGGAAGATGCGGGCAAGTCCCTGCATGAAAATTTTCAGAGCATGACCGGCATCGACCTGAACCGCGCCGGCACGCCGCTGCTCGAAATCGTCACCGAGCCCGACCTGCGCGGCGCGAAGGAAGCTGTTGCATACGCACAGAAACTGCACGCCCTGCTCATTGAATATCAAATTTGCGATGGGAATATGCAGGAAGGGTCGTTTCGCTGCGACGCGAACGTCTCCGTCCGGCGCCTTGGCGACGCAAAACTGGGAACACGCTGTGAAATCAAGAATTTGAATTCATTTCGTTTCATGGAGCAGGCGATAGAGTACGAAGCAAGGCGCCAGATCGAAGTGCTCGAAGATGGCGGCTCGATTGAGCAGCAGACGCGTTTGTACGACCCTGTCCGAAACGAAACGCGCTCAATGCGCACGAAGGAAGATGCGCACGACTATCGCTATTTTCCCGATCCCGATCTGCTGCCGCTGGTGATATCCGAGGCTGACATCGAACGGGTGCGCAAATCGATACCTGAATTGTCTTCCGCAAGATTCAAAAGGTTTACCGATGAAATGGGGATTGCGGCTTCAACGGCTCATGTATTGATAAGCAAGCGGGAACTGGCCGACTATTTCGAACAGGCAACCAATAAAGCCGAGCCGGAGGTCATTCGGCAAACTGCCAACTGGATTGCGGTAAGTACAAATGCAAAACTGAATGAACGGAATATTGGAATTACCCAATCCCCGGTGGGCGCCGATCAGCTGCGACAGCTAATGGAGAGAATTGTCGACGGCACGATCTCGGGAAAAATCGCCAAGGAAGTGGATGACGCAATGTGGGCGGGTGAAGGCGATGCCGATGCGATCATCGAAAAGCGCGGTTTGAAGCAGATCAGCGATTCGGGCGCGATCGGGAAGATCGTCGACGAGGTGCTGGCGGCAAACGCGAAGCAGGTGGCGGACTACCGGGCGGGCAGGCAGAAGGCGTTCAACTCGCTGGTGGGGCAGGTGATGAAGCGCACCCGGGGCAAGGCGAACCCGGCGCAGGTGAACGAGATTCTGCGCCGCAAGCTGGCGGGCTAGGCTACTTCGCGCCGCCCTTGGTCAGCTCGTTGTAGCGCTTCTTGTCTTCGTTGTAGCGCGCGTTGATCGATTCCACGTCCTTTTTCTTTGTGGCCAGCAGGCCTTCCTGCGTCTTGAGGTCAAACTCGGCGCTCTTGATGTCCTGCTCGAGCTTGGCCGGGGGCTTGTTCTTGCCCTGGTAGAAGTCGAGCTCCTTTTTCAGCTCCTCCTGGCGCTTCTTGAGGGCTGCGATGCGCCGCTCGCTTTCCTTTACCGCAGCCTCGTTGTCCAGCAGCGCCCGGCCGCGCGCGCCCTCGATGTCTTTCTCGCTGGTGTAGGTGGCGAGCAGCGCGCGGTTGCGCCGCCCGTCCTCCTTGGTGATCACCTCACGCTTCTTCCTTTCCTCGTCCTCGGCCGCCTTCTTCTCGCGCTCGGCGGCGGAGGCCGCCGCGTCGAAGCGCTTGGTCACCATGCCCTGCGCGTTCAACTGTTCGACCGGCATTCCCAGGCATTGCGGCGGGACTGCCGAGCCGTAGTACTTCTTGCCGTCCTTGCCGACGCAGCGGTAGGACTGCGCTTCGGCGGCCATGGGCAGGGCGGCGATGGCGACGGCGATGACCAGAGCGGTGCGCAGCATGAATACCTCCAATAGCAGTGTTGGTCCGGATTCTAACGCGGCAGCGGCCCCCCAAGTTGACCTGCTAGAATCCGCCGCGCCACTTCAGCCCACGCCATGCATTCCGCAGACCCAGCCTTCATCGCCGATACCACCGCCAGGATGCTGCTCGAGGTGAAGGCGGTGCTGTTTTCCGAGGACAAGCCCTTCATCTTCACCTCCGGCTGGGCGAGCCCGGTTTACATCGACTGCCGCAAGCTCATCTTCTACCCCCGCATCCGCACGCAGCTGGTGGACTTCGCCGCTGCGACGCTGTCGCGCGACGCCGGCTTCGAGCAGTTCGATGTCATCGCGGGCGGCGAAACCGCGGGCATTCCGTACGCGGCCTGGCTCGCCGACCGCTTCGGGCTGCCGATGCAGTACATCCGCAAGAAGCCCAAGGGTTTCGGCCGCAACGCCCAGATCGAGGGCGATATCCGCGCAGGGGCGAGGACCCTGCTGGTGGAGGACCTCACCACCGACGGGCGCTCGAAAATCAACTTCTGCAAGGCGCTGCGCGAAGCGGGCGCGGTGGTCGACCACGTGTTCGTCAACTTCTACTACGACATCTTCCCCGAGTCGAAGAAGGTGATGAGCGAGCTCGGGGTGCGCCTGCACCACCTCGCCACCTGGTGGGACGTGCTGCGTGTGGTGAAGCAGGGCAACTACCTCGCCTCGGCGCAGATAGAAGAAGTCGAGAAATTCCTCAATTCGCCCGCCGAATGGTCGGCCGCACATGGGGGCGCATCGAGTTTTCCATCCTCTTGAGGGTTGTCACTCTCAACGTCAACGGCATCCGTTCCGCAGCCAAGAAAGGTTTGTATCGTTGGCTCGCGGCGCAGAAGGCGGATGTCATCTGCCTGCAGGAAATAAAGGCGCAGGAGGCGGACCTCGACGCCGCGTTGCTGGCACCCAGGGGTTTCAGCGGATTTTTCTCCTGCGCCGAAAAAAAGGGCTATGCCGGCGTGGCGCTCTACAGCCGTCGCAAGCCGGACACTGTGGTCAAGGGTTTCGGTGTCCGCGAGTTCGACGGCGAAGGGCGATTTCTCGAGGCCAATTTCGGCAATCTGTCGGTGATCTCGCTTTACCTGCCCTCCGGTTCGTCCGGTGCGCACCGGCAGGCATCAAAGTTCCGCTTTCTGGAGTCGTCTCTGGTTCATCTAAAGAAACTGAAAGCGAGAAACCAAGAGATCATCCTCTGCGGAGACTGGAACATCGCGCACAAGGAAATCGACCTCAAGAACTGGCGCGCCAACCGCAAGAACTCCGGTTTCCTGCCCGAGGAGCGCGACTGGCTGACGAAGGTGTTCGAGGAAATCGGCTTCGTGGATGTGTTCCGGCGCCTGAACGCCAAGCCCGACCAGTACACCTGGTGGTCCAACCGCGGCCAGGCCTGGGCCAAGAACGTCGGCTGGCGCATCGACTACCAGATTGCCACGCCGGGCGTGGCGAGGACCGCGCAGCGCGAGTCGATCTACCTCAAGAAGCGCTTCAGCGACCACGCGCCGCTGGTCATCGACTACCGCTGGAAGCTAGGCTGACTTGGGAGAAGCGCTAGCGGCGGCTGATGAGGATGCCGAGCACCAGACCGACCGCGGCGGCCACGCCGACCGCCTCCCACGGGTTCTCGTGCACGTAGACGTCGGTCGCCTTGGCGGCCTGCTTGGTCTTCTCCAGCAGCGCGCGCTCGGCCTCGCCCAGTTTCACTTTGGCGGTGGCGAGCGACGCCTGGATACGCTCGCGCGCGGCGGCGACCTTTTCGCCCGCCTGGGAAGCGGTGGCGCGCAGCAGTTCCTCGGCATCGGCGACCACCACTTTCAGGTCGGCGACAAGTTTGTCTTTCGTGACGTCGTTACTGGCGAATTGGTCGTTCATTTGCGGACTTCCTGACGGTACTTGAGGGACAGGAAGGCTACCGGGTTTTGCACCGGCTGGCAACGGCAAAGGGTGCACTGTGAGGGGTACCCATTCATGGGGCGGGTAAGATTGCGCCCCGATGGCGCTCGCCGACTACGCCGCCGCGTTCCAAAGCCGCAAGATCGGGCTGCTGCTGCTGTTGGGCTTTGCCTCCGGCCTGCCGCTCGCGCTCACCGCGGGCACCCTGCAGGCCTGGCTCGCCGCCGAGAACGTCGACATCGTCGCCATCGGCTGGTTCGCGCTCGTCGGCCAGCCCTACACCTACAAATTCGTCTGGGCGCCGTTCATGGACCGCTACGTGCCGCCTTTCCTCGGGCGGCGCAGGGGATGGCTGCTCGTCACGCAAGTCCTGCTCGCGGCGGCGATTGCGTTCATGGGCACGCTCACGCCCGCCGACTCGGCGTGGTTGCTGGGGGGGGCCGCACTCACCGTGGCGTTTCTGTCCGCTTCGCAGGACATCGTGTTCGACGCGTTGCGCACCGACTGGCTGGAGCGCGACGAGCGCGGTGCCGGCGCCGCGGTGTCGGTGCTCGGCTACCGGGTCGCGATGCTGATCTCGGGCGCGGGCGCGCTGATCCTCGCCGACCAGTGGCTCGGCTGGCAGGCGACCTACTGGCTGATGGCCGCCCTGATGGGCGTCGGCATGATCGCGACCTGGTTCGTGGTCGAGCCCGAACCGAAGGGCGCGGTACCGAAAACGCTGGATGCCGCGGTGGTGAAGCCGTTCGCCGAGTTCTTCACGCGCGAAGGCGCCGTCGCGCTGCTCGCGCTGGTTGTCCTCTACAAGCTCGGCGACGCCTTCGCGGGCAATCTCACCACAACCTTCCTGCTGCGCGGCCCGGGATTTTCGCTTACCGAAGTGGGTGCGATCAACAAGGGCTTCGGCCTCGCCGCCACCATCTTCGGCGCGCTTGCCGGCGGCGCGCTGATGGCGAAGATGCGCCTGTACCGTGCGCTGCTGCTGTTCGGCATCCTGCAGGCGATCACCAATCTGGGTTTCATGCTGCTCGCTGCGAGCGGCAAGAGCTACGCGCTGATGGTGACGGTCATCGGCCTGGAGAATCTCTGCGGCGGCATGGGCACCGCCGCCTATGTCGCGCTCCTCATGGCGCTCTGCGACCGGCGCTTCTCCGCGACGCAGTACGCGCTGCTAAGCGCGCTGTCCGCGGTCGGCCGCGTTTACGTCGGTCCGGTTGCGGGCTACCTGGTCGCGGGCTTCGGCTGGACGCAGTTCTTCTTCTTCACGTTCCTGATTGCGCTGCCGGGGCTTGCGTTGCTCGTGTGGATGAGACGGCGAATCGAACAACTGGACAGCGCCGCGCCCGGCTAGCGAAGCTGTTGGCGCCGGTCGAACGTGGGAATCAGGCGCTCAGCCGTTCCTTACGTCGCTTGGCGAGCTGGGCAAGAGTCGCTTCCGTCTGAGTCAAGGCCGCGCGCAGCGCAGCCCGGCTTTTCTTAACCGAGCGTCGCAACTCATCGGCGAGCGCCGCGAGCGTGCGCTTCTGCCCCGACGTGAGAAGGATTGCGAGGCGTTCAGTCTTCACATGCATCAGCCTCGTCGTGCCCGGGCGAGCACTTGGTCCCGGGTCAGAACGTCGTCTGGATTGCGAGCGTGTTCGGCTAGAGCCTCGTCTATTGCGGCGCGATGCGCATCACTCATCGGAACCGCGGAAGGGTTTGCCGCAATGCTGTCCCAGATCAACTCGACAAGCCGAAGCCGCTCTTCGATCGGGAGCTTCAGAAGCTCGGCAACGTCAGCGTCGTTCACGACAGCGGCGCTAACCGGCACGCACCGATTTCGCGCGCGCGCGGGCCGGGCGTGAGGCCGGACGCGAAGATCGCTTCGCCAGCCATTTGCCGAACGATGCCCGGCTTTCTCCGGACGGCTTTCCTGCCAGCAGACCTTTGACGCTGATGTCTTCGTCGAGATCCGGCCAGTGGATACCCAGACCGCGGCCGATCAGCCGCCAGCGCTTGCGTTCCGCCGGAGTGGCGCGCAACAACCGCGGGTACCACGCGAGCGGCGCCGAAATGCTTCGGCCGTCGCTCAAATCGACGCGAAGCGTGTCGTCCGAGACGGTCACGTCTTCGGCAAAAGGCACTTCCATCTCAATGGCCGAAATACTCATTCCAGGCCTCCATAAGCTCAACCTGAAGATCACCAATCAGCCTCCCGATCCGGGCGACTTCCACCCGCGAAAATCCACCGCTGCGTTGCAGCCGAACTGGATCGAGCCAGAATTTCGCGATCCTATCATCCCGCTCGACATGAACATGCGGCGGCTCGTCGCGGTCCCCGGCGTAGAAGAACAGGCGATAGGGACCGGATCTCAATACTGTTGGCACGGGACGACTCGGAAATTGGCGCTTCGCCGATGCATCCTTCAACGACGATCCACCGGCCCGGGTTGACGCCCGGACGGCAGGCCGGCCGGTCAGCGCAACCTCGCGCCCCGCTCCCTCAGCAGCCGGCGCAGGATCGAGCGGTGGCAGCTCGACTCGTCGGCGCAGTAGCAGCCGACCGAGAAATCGGCGCGCTGCGACAGCGCGGCGAGCAGTTCGAGCGTCCTGCCGCACTCCGGCGCAGCCATCTCCTTCGCATAGCGCCTCTCGAACACCGCCCACTCGCGATCCGTCTTCGCCGCCTGGCCCATCTTCACCGTCGCCGCGCTCGGCGCAAGAATCGGAAACCACACGTCGTACCAGTTCCCGGATGCGTGCCTCCCCTTCGGCACCCCGCGCGGCGGATGCCGCACCGTGCCGATGCGCAAGCCCTCACCGCGCAGTCTTGGTGTGCCGAGGCGGACGATTTGCGCTGTCATCAACGCCTAGGTTCAGCCACGGCCCTGACGAAGTGGCGGCAGAAACGTCGGCTGGAACCGATTGTTGGGCCTCAGTGAGCTAGAACGGGATGGAGCGCAATACACTAGATCTTCAATCCCCTGTTTACGCGTAGGCGTGTTTCTTCGACCTCCCGCTCTCTACGCAACTGCCCTCTTCGAGCCTCGTCTTTTCTCTTAGCCTCTAGTTGCAACTTCTGCTTCAGCGTCCGCGTTGCAACGGGCATCCACTGTTTGAAGTGGTTGATTATGTCCTGCGCTTCATGCTCTTGCGCTGGAACACGGGCAGTGGTGCCGCTGAAGGAGAACGTCTCGGGGCCGCGACCCATGACCGCACTAAAGTTGCCCATATTTTGAAGTGCCCAAACCCAGCCTTGCGACACGGCCCGGTCAAGGGTCAGAACTAGGCGACCGTCATTCCATTCTGCAGCAATCAACTGTGGCTGCTCCTCCGCCAGAGGATCATCGATTTGAGACTCCGGAATCACTGTTCCAGATAGTGCACTCAATCGCTGCAATGTCACTGCCTCTGACTGATATCGCTGGATCAGGCCCTTGATTTCCGCTATTGACTGCGGACGTTCGTTCGGCGCTTGTCGAAGCATCATCGCAACTAGCGGGTCAAGGTAACTGTGTTCCTTCGAAACCGTTGCGATCTGCTTGTAGTCCGTCCCGTGCGGGACAGCTCCCGTAAACAGTTCATTGACCAGTAGCCCAAGCGCATAAATGTCTGCAGGAACTCCGACGTCGCGGCCCGGTGCGCGCTGCTCTGGAGCAGCATACAGAAAATTCGCCAGTCTCTGAGCCGCGCTTGTTTCTACAAGAGTCACGAGCAAGTCCTCGGTAAACCGCGCCACACCAAAGTCAGCGATTGCGATTGACGTTTTGGCCGAATCGATAAGAACATTTTCTGGCTTTAAGTCACGGTGTACGACGCTCTGAAGGTGTGCAGCCTCAACACCGTCTAGTATTTGGCTGAGAAATGGAAGAACCTGCGCGTGGGGCAAGCTTTTCGCCATAGCGGTACGGAGGCTCCCCTCATAGCGCCGCATTACACAGAAAGGCTTAGAGCCCTTTTCTGACCGCTCGACACCATGATCAACCACAGTAACGATATTGGGATGCCTATTTCGCGCAAGGAACGAAAGCTCGTTCTTAAAGCGTCGTCTTTTGTCTGCAGTTGCTCGCTCCAGAGAAAGGATCTTAATGGCGACAGCCGTGCCGTCTGGAGCGGTGCCCCCGTACACGATTCCCGCACCGCCCTCTCCGAGGACCTCGCTCGCAACGTAAACTCCGGACGCGGTCTCAAAATGGAGCGGTTTTTTCAGCATGATTCGGGTTCCAAAGTTGTTCTGGAGCCCAACGCCGCGGCTCAGGCGCCGCCGACCAACGGGAGGGGACAAAGGTGCATCGCACCTTTGCGGTCGCTCTGGAGCCGCTTGTTAGCCATGCACATTGGATTTTCCAAAGTTGCAAACAGAACAGAGGGTCTGCAAATTCTCAAGAATCGTTTCACCACCCCTGCTCCACGGGACTATATGGTCAACGTGCAGTTCTATGCCAAGAGTGAGCGCGGGACTAGCGCCGCAGGCGCAACAGGTAAAACGATCGCGTTGAAGCACGCGCCAACGAAGCCTAAGCGAAGGCTCCCGGCCGGTTGCACGGCGTGAGGTATCCAGACCCGAAGGTGTCGCCGGAGAGTCTGCACCGGTTGCATTGGCAAACGAGATAAACGCTTCTAGCGATGCCCTCCATGAGCCGAAACGCCTGTTGTAGGGAGTTTGGGAAATTACAGATGGAGGAGATGACAGCTCGCTGCGGCGCGGTTGCCGACCGAAATGCTGCCAAAGAACAAGCAGGTTTTCGAACAAGCGGTCGTCTGAAATATCGACCTGATTTCGAACCTTGAGTCCAGCTGCCAACAAAGCAGCATTCCAGGAACCGAAGCGCTCGCTTGCTGTGGTGTGAGAATACTTACCCTTGGCCTCGAAGAGCCTCGAAGATAGTGAACCGGCCCCGAACTCTGTCGCAACGCGGCGCATATCGGCGAGGATATCCGCATCGGAGACTTCTACACCGGCAGTGTGCTCCAGCTGAAAGCGTTTCGGATTTCTCGCGTCGCTCGTCACGGTTGATCGCCGTTCTTAGTGGGCTAACTAGGTAGTAGACCGCGCATTGCGGTCGGGAAAAGCATATACCTGTAGATGCAAACGTCCAATGCTGAATGCATGGCATCTGCTAGCGAGGAACTAAGCGCTGACCCGGTAGACGGCGAGGCTGCCGAGGAGGTTGGGAAGAAAGGTGACGGCGTTGCCGCTGGTGAGGACGAGGCGCTCGAGGATGCGCAGGCCGAGCTTGGCGCAGAGGGCTTCGAAGTCGACGAGGGTGCAGTGGTGCACGTTGGGCGTGTCGTACCACTGGTAGGGCAGTTCCTTGGACACGGGCATGTGGCCGGCGAAGGCGATCTGGATGCGCGCGCGCCAGTAGCCGAAGTTGGGGAAGGAGACGATGGCTTCGCGGCCGACGCGCAGCATTTCCTTCATCAGCGGTTCCTGGCGGTGGATCGCCTGCAGGGTTTCCGACAGGATCACGTAGTCGAAGGAACGGTCGGCGAAGGCGGCGAGGCCGTCTTCCAGGTCCATCTGCAGCACGTTGACGTCGTTGCGGATGCACTCCACCACTTTGGCGTCGTCGATCTCGACGCCATAGCCGGGCGCCTGGCGCGTTTGCCACAGGTGCTTGAGCAGGACGCCGTCGCCGCAGCCCAGGTCCAGCACCCGGGCCCCCGGCGTTACCCAGCGCGCGATGGTTTCGCTTTCAGTCATAGATGCGGGTCATAGCGCGATGTTGCCGAAGTAGGCGCGTAGGGCGCCGAAGTAGCGCGCGTCGTCGAGCAGGAAGGCGTCGTGGCCCTGCGGCGCGTCGATCTCGAGATAGGAAACCACGCGCCGGTTGTCCAGCAGCGCGCGCACGATCTCCCGCGAGCGCGCCGACGAGAAGCGCCAGTCGGAGGTGAAGGAGATGACCAGGAAATCGGCCTGCGCCCGCGCGAACGCCTTGGACAGATCGCCGCCGTAGTCCGCCGCCGGGTCGTAGTAATCGAGCGCCTTGGTGATGCGCAGGTAGGTATTGGCGTCGAAGTAGGTGGAGAACTTGTCGCCCTGGTGGCGCAGGTAGGACTCGATCTCGAAGTCGACGTCGAAATCGAAGCCGGGCGTCACGCGCCGCAGCACGCGGCCGAACTTCTCCATCATCGCGTCGTCCGAGAGGTAGGTGATGTGGCCGATCATGCGCGCGATGCGCAGGCCGCGGCGCGGCACCACGCCCTTGTCGTAGTAGTGCCCGCCGTGGAAATCCGGGTCGGTCATGATCGCCTGGCGCGCGACCTCGTTGAAGGCGATGTTCTGCGCCGAGAGCCGCGGCGTGGCGGCGATCACGATCGAGTTGCGCACGCGCTGCGGGTAGGAGAGCGCCCACTGGAGCGACTGCATCGCGCCCAGGCTGCCGCCCATCACCGCGGCGAAGCGCTCGATGCCCAGGTGATCCGCGAGACAGGCCTGCGCCGCGACCCAGTCCTCCACCGTCACCACCGGGAAATCGGCGCCCCAGGGCTTGCCGGTCGCGGGGTTGGTCGAGGTCGGCCCGGTCGAGCCGAAGCACGAGCCGATGTAGTTGTTGCCGATAACGAAAAACCTGTCGGTGTCGAGCGGCTTGCCGGGACCTACCATGTTGTCCCACCAGCCGACGTTGTCGGGATCGTTCGCGTAGGTTCCGGCCACATGGTGCGAGGCGTTGAGGGCGTGGCACACCAGCACCGCGTTGGAGCGCGCGGCGTTCAGCTCGCCGTAGGTTTCGTAGGCGACTTCGAATTCGGGCAGCACCGCGCCGCTCTTCAATTTGAGAGGCTGGGTGAAGCGCGCCTTCTGCGGAGTGATGATCACTGCTGCTCCAGAAACAAAAAGCCCGTTCAGCTTGCGCAGAAACGGGCTTCGGCCACTCGTCTCTTTAGCGGTATTTGTAGAGCGCCCGCAAGCTGAACTTCAAATCGGCGCTGAGCCGGATTATACCCGTGCAGCGTCGCTCGCGATCATGTGCTCGATTTCGGCCTCGCCGAGACCGGCCTCGCGCAGCACTTCGCGCGTGTGCTCGCCCAGGCGCGGCGCATGGCGCCGGTACTCGGGCGGCGATTCCGACCACTCGGAAGGCACCGCCATCGAACGGATGCGGCCCTCGGTCGGATGCTCGACGGATCGGAAGTAGCCGATCGCGTTGAGGTGCGGATCCGCGATGATGTCGTCCAGAGTGTTCATGCGCTGCACCGGGATGTCGGCCTGTTCGAGGGCCGCGATCCATTCGTTGGTGCTGCGCTTCGCCATCTCCGAGGCGACCAGCGCGTAGCCCCCCTCGAAATCGCGGCTGCGCGCCTCGTGCGTCGCGAAGCGCGGGTCGGACAGCAGTTCGGGCCGCCCGATCAGGCCGAAAAAAGCGCGCCACTGCTTGTCGTTGTAGACCAGCACGCAGACATAGCCGTCTTTCGTCGGGTAGGGCTTGCGCTCCTTGGCGAGCATGCGCAAATAGCCGGGAGCGCCGGTCTGCGGCTGGTAGGTATGGCCGCCCAGGTGCTCGCCCAGCACCGTCTGCAGCAGGCTCTCGAACATCGGCACGTCGATGCGCTGGCCCCTGCCGCTTTTCTCGCGATGGTAGAGGGCGGCGCAGACCGCGTTCACGATGTGCAGCCCGACCGAACGGTCGGCCAGCGTGACCGGCACGTAGCGCGGCGACTCGGCGCCCGCTTCCCGCGCCAGCCAGGGCAGGCCGACGGCGCCCTGGATGAGATCGTCGTAGGCCGCTTTGGCGGCATAGGGACCGCGCTGGCTATAGCCGAAAGCGCCGACGTAGATGAGGCGCGGATTCACCGCGCGCACCTCTTCGTACGAGAGCCTGAGGCGCGCCATCGCCTGCGGCCGGATGTTGTAGACCAGCACATCCGCCCCTTTTGCGATCGCGAGGCAGGCGGCGCGCCCGGCGTCCTGCTTGAGATCCAGCACCACCGAGCGCTTGTTGCGGTTGGCGTTCATGAAGATATGCCCCATGCCCTTGGAGCGCATCGGCGCGTTGTGGCGCGTCACGTCGCCCTCGGGCGGCTCGAGCTTGATCACGTCCGCCCCCAGATCCGCCAGGACCTGCGTGGCGTACGGGCCCATCACCACGGTGGTGAGATCGAGAACCCGGACACCGTCCAGCGGCCCGCTCATTCAGGTATTCAGCTTGGCCAGCAATTCGCGCGTTTTGGCCGGGTCGGACTGGCGCAGTACGCGCTGCGCAAGCGGCTGCGCCTCGGCCAGGTTGGTCCGCAGCACCCGCTCCTTGATGGCGAGCAGCTGCTGCGCGTGCATCGAGAAATTGCGCAGGCCGAAGCCGAGCAGCAGGCGCGTGAGACCGGGCTCGCCCGCCATTTCGCCGCACACCGCGATCGGCGTGCCGCCGCGGTTGGCCGCCTGGATGGTGTGCGCGATCAGGTGCAGCACTGCCGGATGCAGCGGATCGTAGAGATGGGCGACGGCGTCGTCGGTGCGGTCGATCGCGAGCGTGTACTGGATCAGGTCGTTGGTGCCGATCGACAGGAAATCCAGCCGCCGCATGAACATCGGCAGCGCAAGCGCCGCGGCCGGCACCTCGATCATGCCGCCGACCTCGACCGATTTGTCGTAATCGACGCCCTTGTCGTCGAGCTGCTGCTTCGCCTGCTTCACCATGCTGAGCGACTGATCGATCTCGTGCGCGTGGGCGAGCATCGGCAGCAGGATCTTCACGTGCCCGAATTTCGTGGCACGCAGGATGGCGCGCAGCTGCGCGAGGAACAGCTGCGGTTCGGCAAGGCAATAGCGGATGGCGCGCAGGCCCATTGCGGGATTCGGCATCTCCATCGCATTTCCCCCCTCTATCGCCTTGTCGGCGCCCAGGTCCAGCGTGCGGATCACCACCGGCCGCCCGTCCATCGCGCGCGCGACTTCCCGGTAGGCCTCGAACTGCTCGTCTTCGCTGGGCAAGGCCTTGCGGTTCATGAACAGGAATTCGGTGCGGAACAGGCCCACGCCCTGCGCGCCGGACTCCTGCACCTCGCCGATGTCCTGGGGCAGCTCGATGTTGGCAAACAGTTCGACGGGTGTGCCGTCCAGCGTGGCCGAGGGCGTGGACTTGAGGCGCTTCAACTTCTGCCGCTCCAGGCCGTGCTGCGACTGGCGCAGCCGGTACTCGCCCAGCACCACCGGATCCGGGTCCACCACCAGCACGCCCTGGATCCCGTCCACGATCAGCACGTCGTTCTCGCGGATCATCTGGCGCGCGTGGTGCAGGCCCACCAGCGCCGGGATGTTCAGGCTGCGCGCGACGATCGCGGTGTGCGAGGTCACGCCGCCGACATCGGTGACGAAGCCGCCGAACTTGTGGCGCTTGAAGAGGATCATGTCCGCGGGCGACAGGTCGTGCGCGACCACGATCAGGTTGCCCTCGGCCGAGGCCGGCGGCTCGGGCGCGGCATTGGCGCCGGCGAGCGCTTTGAGCACCCTCTCCACCACCTGCTCGATGTCCTGGCGCCGCTCCCGCAGGTAGGGATCTTCGATCTCCTCGAACTGCGCCACCAGTTTTTCCATCTGCTGCACCAGTGCCCATTCGGCGTTGGTGCGGCGCTCGCGGATCAGTTCCCGCGGCGCATGCGACAGTGAGGAATCGGCGAGGATCATGCGGTGCAGGTTGATGAAGGCGCCGAACTCGGCCGGCGCGTCGCCGGCCATGTGGCCCTCGATCACCGACAGTTCCTGGCGCGCGCGCGCGATGGCGGCGTCGAACCTGAAAATCTCGGCGGGGACCGCGGTTTCGGCGATTTCGTAGTGCGCGGCTTCCAGGCGCGCGCTCGAGACCAGGTGCGCGTGGCCGATGGTGATGCCGGCAGACACGGCGACGCCGTGCAGCACGAAGTTCACCTACTCTCCCTCGTCGAACTTGTCCGCGATCAGTTTTTGCAGGGCGGCCAGCGCCGCCTCCGCGTCGTCTCCGTCTGCGTCGATAGTGATGGAGGCGCCCTTGCCCGCCGCCAGCATCATCACGCCCATGATGCTCTTGGCGTTCACCCTGCGGCCGTTGCGCGACAGCCAGAGCTCGCACTTGTAGCCGCTCGCGACCTGCGTGAGCTTCGCCGCGGCCCTGGCGTGCAGGCCAAGCTTGTTGAGGATCTGGACTTCAGCGCGCGCCATCACGGCACTCCGTGATCCTTGCTGCAGGAATCCGTGGTCATGTGTATCACGCCCTCGATGCCGCCCGAAAGGGCTTTCTCGACCGCGACCGCGAGCCCCTTGTCGCGGTAGGTCAGGGCGCGCACCAGCATCGGCAAGTTGACGCCCGATACCCCCTCGACGCGGCCGGGACGCAGCAGCTTGAGGGCGATGTTGCCCGGCGTCGCGCCATAGATGTCGGTCAGCACCAGCACGCCGTCGCCTTCGTCCAGCTGGCGCACCAGGTCCATCGCTTGCGGCAGGATCGCCGCCGGGTCGTCGTGGATGGTGACGCCGACCTGGCGCACCCGCAAGGGACGCTTGCCGAGCACGTGGCTCGCCGAATGGATCAGCGCCTCGCCGACAGCGCCGTGCGCGACGATCAGGATGCCGATCACGGCGCGTTTCCTTTTATTTCTTTCTCTAAAGAATCCAAAAAAGCGCCGGAGACATCGAAGCCCGTCTGGTCCTGGATCTCGCGGAAGCAGGTCGGGCTGGTGACATTGACTTCCGTGAGGTAGTCGCCGATCACGTCCAGGCCGACCAGCAGCAGCCCCCGGGCGGCGAGCACCGGCCCGAGCGTTTCGGCAATCCTGCGGTCCTGCGCCGAGAGCGGCTGCGCGACACCGCGGCCGCCCGCGGCAAGATTGGCGCGCGATTCGCCCAGTTTGGCAATGCGGGCGAGCGCGTGGGGCACCGGTTTGCCGCCGATCAGCAGCACGCGCTTGTCGCCCTTCGTGATTTCAGGAATGTAGCGCTGCGCCATGATCGAGCGCGCGCCGCCCTGCACCATGGTTTCGACGATCACGTTGCGGTTCGGATCGTCCTCCCGCACGCGGAAGATGCTTTCCCCGCCCATGCCGTCCAGGCGCTTGAGGATCACGTCGCGCTGCTCGTCGATGAAGGCCTGCACGCGTTCCGGGTCGCTGGTCGCCAGCGTCGGCGCCACGAACTGCGGAAACTCCAGGATGCCGAGTTTTTCGTTGTGATCGCGCACCGCGGCGGGCTTGTTGAACACGCGCGCGCCATCGCGCTCGGCCTGCGCCAGCAGCCAGCTCGCGGTCAGGTATTCGAGATCGAACGGCGGATCCTTGCGGTTCAGCACCGCGTCGAACGATGCCAGCGCGCTCTGCGTTGCCGCTTGCGTTCCGTCATGCGCGCGGTACCAGTCCTCGTCGTTGTCGGTCAGCGAGAGGCGCCCCGCGCGCGCAAAGACCTGGCCCTTCCAGTGCAGATCGCCCTGCCGGCAGAAGAAGATCTGGTGGCCGCGCGCCTGCGCCGCGCGCATGATCGCGACGCTCGTGTCCTTGTAGGCCTTGAGCTCATCCAGCGGGTCGAGGACGAAAAGAAGTTTCACGCTTGGTTTTATCCGAGCCGGGTTCTATCAGGACCCCTGGGGTAGAAGCCCCGGGGCGGGGCCCCGATTGATTGAGGCGGGAGTTACTTCGCCGGGGCCGGCGGTTCCTTCAGGCTGCCGCCCGCCTGGTTTGCCATGAAGACGACCGCGCTGGCGAGTTCCTGATCGGTGTGGCTGGTGCCGGCGCGCGGCGCCATCGCGCCCTTGCCCTTGATCACCGATTGCAGCAGGCCCTCCAGACCCAGCTTGAGGCGCGGGGCCCAGCCCGCCTTGTCTCCCAGCTTGGGCGCGTTGGCGACGCCGGCCTGATGGCAGGCGAAGCAGACTTCCTTGACGATCGCCTCGCCGCTCTTCGCCGCCCCGGCGCCGGCGGCGCCGAATTCGACCTTGCCGACGGGCTGGATGCGTGCGGTTACCGCCTCTGCAGTGAGTACCGCGGGGTCGGCGTGCGGGCGGTTCAGCACCAGCTTCACCGTCATCACGATGCCGACGATCGGCAGCGCGAATGCAAGAAACCCAACCGTGATCAGTTGCTGCGGCGTCTTGAGGATGGGGGAATGCTCGGCGTACTCGGCCATGCGGGCGTCCCGTAACTGTGGTGCTGGTAAAATGCCGATTTTAGCGTGAAACCCCAAGTCTCAGCACAGCGCCCGTAGCTCAGCGGATCAGAGTATTGGCCTCCGAAGCCAAGGGTCGTGGGTTCGAATCCCGCCGGGCGCGCCACGGCTTTTGCATTTGCGCCGGGATTGATCCTCGTCAAGCAATTGCCTGCTGGGCCGCGTAGATTTGGAAACTCATTGCAAAAGGGGTAAATCCATGCCGAATCGTAAGCAAATGCTCGCCTTGATCGCGCTCGCTGCATTCGCGGGTTGCGCGGCCGCGCAGCAATACCCGAACAAGCCGGTCACTATGGTGGTGCCATATGCCGCCGGCGGTCCGACCGACACCGTTGCCCGCGTGATGGGCGTGGCGATGACAAAGTCCCTGGGCCAGACGGTGATCGTGGAGAACAAGCCGAGCGCCGGCGGAATCCTGGGGCCTGAGCAGGTCAAGAACGCCAAGCCCGACGGCTACACCATCCTGATCCATCACATCGGCATGGCGACCACGCCGGCGCTGTACCGGCAGCTGCGCTTCAACCCGCTCACCGATTTCGACTACATCGGCCTGATCAACGACGTGCCGATGACCATCATCGCGCGGCAGAATTTCCCGGCCAAGGACTTCAAGGAATTCCTCGCCTACCTCAAGGCCAACAAGGACAAGGTCACTTACGCCAACGCGGGCATCGGCGCGGCCTCGCACCTGTGCGGCATGCTTTTCATGAGCGCGATCCAGACCGACCTGCTCACGGTGCCGTACAAGGGCACGGCGCCGGCGATGAACGACCTGCTGGGCGGCACGGTGGACTTCATGTGCGACCAGACCACCAACACCACGAACCAGATCAAGGCCGGCAAGGTGAAGGTGTACGGTGTGACCTCGCTGAAGCGCGTGCCGTCGCTCGCCGACGTGCCGACGCTGGACGAGCAGGGCCTGAAGGGCTTCGAAGTCGGCATCTGGCACGGCCTGTACGCGCCCAAGGGCACGCCCAAGCCGGCGATCGACAGGCTCGTTGCCGCACTGCAGGAAGCCGTCAAGGACGACACCGTTAAAAAGCGCTTTGCGGATCTGGGCGCCGAGGCTTATCCGGCCGATAAGGCGACGCCCGCCGCGCTCGCCGCGCACCTCAAGGCCGAGATCGACAAGTGGGGGCCGATCATCAAGAAGGCCGGCGTCTACGCCGACTGACCGGCAGCAACAAAAGAAAAGGCCGCCCGCGGGCGGCCTTTTTTATGCGCTGCGCAATTACTTCCTGAACAGCCCGGAGAAAAACTTGCTCATCTCCGCTTTGGACTGCCTGTCCGCCTCGGCGTCGTAGGCGAGCGGCAGGTTGAACTGCTTGCCCTTCTCGGTCGCCTCGGGGTTGGTGAACGCGTGCACCGCGCCGGGATAGTTGACGTAACGGTAATCGACTTTCGCCGTCTCCATCTCCTTCTTGAACGCGTCCACGGTGTCGGGTTTGATGAACGGGTCGGCGGCGCCGTTGAGCACCAGCACCTTGGCCTTGACCCTGCCAGGCGCCGCATGGGGCGTTGCGGGCGTGAGGCCCGCGTGGAAGGCGGCGACCCCCACGAGATCCGTCCCCACCCGCGCCATGTCGAGCACGACCGAGCCGCCGAAGCAAAAGCCGATAGCGGCGATTTTCCCGGGGTCGACTGTCGCGTGCCTGGCGAGCGTGTCGCGGGCCGCATTGAAGCGCGACTGCATCGCCGCGGGATTCTTGCGAACGGCACCCGACAGCGCGCCGGCGTCCTTCGGGTTGTCGGCAGTCTTCCCGTCGCCGTACATGTCGGCGACGAAAGCGGTGTAGCCCTGACCGGCCAGCTTGCGCGCCTCGTCGCGCACGTGCTTCGTAATGCCCCACCACTCGTGCACCACGACCACGCCTGGACGTCTCGCCTTGATGGCGTCGTCATAGACGATAAATCCTTTCATGACGGTGTTGCCGTCGCGGTAGGTCACCGGCTCTTCTTTGATCGTGGCCCCGGTCGACTGTTGGCCGCCCGGGCCGGCACAGGCCGCGAGCGTCAGAGCGGCGATTACGACTAACAGTCGTTTCATAATTCTTCTCCTCCTCGGGTTGATGCTGCTATTAACGTCGTTCCGGCCACTTCTATTCCTTGACCGCGGTCAATTGTGAGGGAAGCCTGCCGTTGGGACGCAGGGAAGCGCGCTCGGCAAGCACCGTTCGCGCCAACGCCTGGTTCCCGGTTTTCAACGCCGAAGCAAGAAGAACGAGAATAAAAAGATCGCGTTGCGCGTGGCTGCCGCCAAGCTTCCACAGGTCCTTGCGCGCGGGCGCGAGCAATTGCGCCGCGCGCGCGTAGTCCTTGCCGCGCCATGCGACGACGCCCTCGCAGACCGCGCGCCCGACCGCGGAGTGGATGCGTGCCGTTGTGCCGTGATCCTCCAGCGGCGGCACCGAGCCCAGCGCCAGGGCGTAGTGGGCGTCGACGAACGCGAGCACCGAGCCGCCGGCCTGCTCGCGCACGATCTTTGCTGCGGCGTCCCAGCGCCCGCCGACATCGACGCCGGCGAGTTCCAGGCGCGCCAGCAGGGAGATGTCGTTGCACAGCGAGAGGTTCTCGCTCGAGCCATCGCCCCAGACGCGCGCGTCGTACAGACGCAGGGCCTCGTCAGGGCGTCCCGCGCCCCAATGCATGAGTGCGAGGTGCCACCACAGGTGGTGGCGGAAGAAATTTGCCGTGTCCCAATGCGGGGCGAGGGTCTCGATCCACGCCATGCCTTCCGCGGAGCGCTCCTGCATCTCCATCACATGCGCCACGGAATGCACTGCCCAGGGATCCGCTGGATTGATCTCGGTGGCGCGCCGGCCGGCGCGCTCGGCCGCCGCGTAATCGCCGGATTCCTCCAGCCCGAAGGCGTGCAGCGCAAGCAGGTGTCCGTATCCGGGCATGGCTTCGTCCCAGGCGGGAAGGGCCCGCGCCGGACCGTCACGCACGTTCGCCGCGTCGCCCAAGTAGAAGTAGAGGTAGTTCGCTAGCTTGAGCGCGAGGAAATCGCGCGGATGGTCCTTGAGGATCGCGTCGAAGAGGCCGCAGGTGCGCTCCAGCTCACCGTCGCACCACGCGCCGAGCGCTGCGACGTGCGCCCGCTCCCGTGGGTTCAAACTTGAAATTTGTTTCAAGGAATCATGGGCAGACCGGGCCTTTGCCACCAGCGCCGGCAGCCCCATCAGGTGCATGAAGTAGCCCTGCAGGCACAGCGCCATCGGCATCGCGGGATCGGCCTGCAGCGCGCGCTTGAGCGGAACCCCCGGCTCGCGCGAGAAACCGACGTAGGCCCATACCGTGTCGTCGAACGCGCGCGCCGCCTCGCCGTTCGCGGCGGTGAGCTCCAGGCCTAGGCGGTCGCGATGCATTGCTTCATCTTCCGACAGTGCAGGATTGTCGCATCATCGCGCGTGATGCCACGGTCACGAAACCGCCTTCGCCGCTTGAGCCGCCTGTGGCATCGGGTTATACTTCTGGTATGAAAACTGCCGTATCGGTACCCGACGACGTATTCGAGGCCGCGCAGAAACTCGCGCGGCGCACAAAGCGCTCGCGCAGCCGGATCTTCAGCGATGCCTTGAAGGAGTATGTGGCGCGGCACGCGCCCGAGGAGGTCACCGACGCCATGGACCGGGTTTGCGCCGAGCTTGGCGAACGCGAGGACGCATTTCTCGCCTCTGCCGCACGCCGGGTCCTGACGCGAAGCGAATGGTGATCTCGCAGGGCGAGGTCTGGTGGGCGGACATGCCCGAACCCGCCGGCGCCGGGCCCGGTCTGCGGCGTCCGGTCGTGGTGATCCAGGGCGACGCACTGAACCGGAGCAGGATCGCGACGGTGGTCTGCGTTCCGCTCACCAGCAATCTCAGGTGGGCTGACGCGCCGGGCAATGTGGCGCTTGCTGCGCGCCAGACCGGGCTGCCAAAGGACTCGGTCGCGAACGTGTCGCAACTGATCGCGCTGGACAGGTCCCTCCTCACAGAGCGCACCGGGAAGCTCTCGCGCGCCAAGGTCGGGTTGCTGTTCTCGGGGATCGATATCGTGCTCGGGCGGTAGGTGAATTTTGCTGTCCCGGCGCGGGATCGGTTCACGCAACAACCGGTGGCCGCTTTCGATACGCCAGCGTCGCCTGCTCGAACGCATGCGCGAGCTGCAGCACGCCGAAATCGTCGCGGTAGCGGCCGACGATCTGCAGGCCGACCGGGAGCGGGATGGCATCATCGGTGAATCCCGCAGGCACCGAGATCGCGGGATGGCCGGTGATGGTGATGTAGTAGCAGCTCTTCATCCAGTCGAGATAATTCGTCATCTTCACGCCCGCGATCTCCATCGGATACTCCTGGTCCCCTGGAAACGGCGGCAACTGGTTCACCGGACAGAGGAAGAAGTCGTAGCGCTCGAGGAAGCGGCGCATGCGGTGGTAGAGCTCGCTGCGCAGCGCCTCGGCCCTGGCGATCTGCCCGGGCGCGAGTTTCAGGCCCTGCTCCACGTTCCAGATCACCGTGTCCTTGACCTCGGCGCGGCGGGTTTTCACCAGTTCAGCGTAGTTCTGCAGGAATGAAACGGCGCGCAAGGTCTCGAAGGCCTCGGTGGCGCCGGAGAAATCCGGGCAGGCCTCCTCGACGATGCAACCGAGGTCCTTGAAGACCTTCCTCTGCCGTTCGAGAACCGCCGTGACACGTGGATCCATCGGCAGGCCGCCGAGGTTCTTGCTCCAGGCGACGCGGACTTTTTTGAAATTTCTATTCAGGGGTTTTAAAAATACCGAACCCGATTCGGAAATCGATATCGGTGCCCTCGGATCCGGGCCAGCCATGGCCGACAGGAGAAAAGCGGCATCGGAAACGGTGCGCGCGATCGGGCCGAGCACGCCGAGCACATTCCATGCGTTGGGCGCCGGCCAGGAAGGAACCCGGCCCGGCGAAGGGCGGAAACCCACCACGTTGCAGTAGTTGCCGGGGTTGCGCAGCGACGCGGCCAGATCGCCGCCATCGGCGAACGGCAGCATGCCGCAGGCGGCGGCGACCGCGGCGCCGCCCGAGGAGCCGCCCGCGGTCTTGGTGGCGTCGTACGGATTGAGCGTGGCGCCGAAAACCGCGTTGAAGGTGTGGCTGCCGGCAGCGAACTCCGGCAGATTGGTCTTGCCGATGGTGATCGCGCCGGCGGCCGACAGGCGCTCGACGATGACGTGATCCTCCTTCGGCACGTTATCCCGGTAGACCGGCGAGCCGAAGGTGGTGCGGATGCCGCGCGTCGGCACGTTGTCCTTGTAGGCGATCGGCAGCCCCGCAAGGGGTTTGGCTTTGAAATTTCTTGACTTGGCATTTTTGTCGAATTTTCTTGCTGCGGAAAGAGCAAGTTCCGGCACAAAAGTGACAATCGCATTCACTTTGGGATTCACGCGCTCGATCTGCGCGATGAACGCTGTTATCACTTCGGTTGCGGAAAGCTTGCGGCTGCGGATGAGCCGCGCCAGTTCTCTTGCCGATGAAAAGCAGATCTCCGTCATAGCAGCACGATGTCGTATTGTTCCTATAGCAATACGATATCGTATTGCTCCTGCGCATAGCCGGTCTCCACCTGTATCGAGACCGGCTTGCCGATGAAGTCCGAGAGCATCGCGAGCGCGCCGGATTCTTCCTCGTGGAACAGGTCGCAGACGGACCGGGACGCGAGTACCCGGAACTCGCGGGCGTTGAAGGCACGCGCCTCGCGCAGGATTTCGCGCAGCACTTCATAGCACACGGTGCGCGCGGTCTTCACCTCGCCGCGGCCGCCGCAGGTCTGGCAGGCTTCGCACAGCACGTGCGCGAGCGATTCGCGGGTTCTTTTCCTCGTCATCTCCACCAGCCCGAGCGCGGTGAAGCTGCTCACCGTCATGCGCGTGCGGTCGCGCGAGAGCGTGCGCCGGAACTCCTCCAGCACCGCGGCGCGGTGCTCCTCGGAGTCCATGTCGATGAAATCGACCACGATGATGCCGCCGAGGTTGCGCAGGCGCAGCTGGCGCGCGATCGCCTGCGCCGCCTCGAGGTTGGTCTTGAACACGGTATCGTCGAAATTGCGCTGGCCGACGAAGCCGCCGGTGTTGACGTCCACCGTAGTCATCGCTTCGGTCTGGTCAATCACCAGCGTGCCGCCCGATTTGAGGTCGACGCGGCGGGAAAGGGCTTTCTCGATTTCCTGCTCGACGTTGTAGAGATCGAACAGCGGCCGCTCTCCGGTGTAGTGCTGCAGCTTGTCGACGAGCCCAGGCATGTAAGCCCGGGCAAATGCCACCAGCTTCTGGTGATTCTCGCGCGAGTCCACGCGCACCGCCGACGTGCTGTCCGAAACCATGTCGCGCAGCACGCGTTGCGCGAGCGACAGGTCCTGGTAGACCAGTTTCGGCGGCTGCGTGCCCAGCGAGCGCTGATGGATGTCGCGCCACAGGTTGCGCAGGTACTCGATGTCGGCGCGCAGTTCATCGTCGCTCGCGCCCTCGGCGAGCGTGCGCAGGATGAAGCCGCCGTTCTCCTCGGCGGGTATCAGCTCCTTCAGCTTCTCGCGCAGCGCCGCGCGCCCGGCCTCGTCCTCAATGCGCTGGGAGATGCCGATGTGCGGATCCTGCGGCAGGTAGACCAGCAGCCGGCCGGCGACCGACAGCTGGGTCGAGAGCCGCGCGCCCTTGGTGCCGATCGGATCCTTCAGCACCTGCACCGTCACGGGCTGGCCCTCGGCGAGCATTTTCTCGATGGGCTTGCCGGATCCGGCCTTGCCGTTTTCATGCGCCTTGCGCTGCTCCCAGATGTCCGCGACGTGCAGGAAGGCCGCGCGCTCCAGGCCGATCTCGACGAACGCGGATTGCATGCCGGGCAGCACGCGTGCGACGCGCCCCACGTAGATGTTGCCGACCAGGCCGCGGCTCGCCTCGCGCTCCACCACCAGTTCCTGCACCTGGCCGGCGGCGAGGACCGCGACGCGCGTCTCCTGCGGCGTGACATTGACCAGGATTTCGTCGCTCATTTTCGTCGATCTCGCTGCGCTTCCATGCGCTCGAGCATCTGCGCCGTCTCGTACAGCGGCAGCCCCATGACGCCCGAGAAACTGCCGTGCAGGGCAATGACGAACTGCGCGGCGCGGCCCTGGATGGCGTACGCACCCGCCTTGTCGTCGCACTCTCCGGTGGCGACGTACTGCCGGATGTCGTCTGGCGAGAGAACCTTGAACTCGACTTCCGAGACCGACACGGCGCACTCCATCTGCGACTCGTATCGGAGCGCGATCGCGCTCAGCACTTCATGCCGGCGTCCCGAAAGCGCGCCCAGCATGCCGGCCGCCTCGCGCCGGTCCGCGGGTTTGCCGAGAATTCGCCCGTCTATCGCCACCGTGGTATCGGCCGCGAGCACCGCGGCACGCGGCAGGCTGCGCTGCTCGAGGCGCTTCCAGCCGGCCTGCGCCTTGGCGCGGGCGACGCGCTCGACGTAGACGCGGGGCGTCTCGCCTTCGAGCACCGCTTCGTCCAGCGCGGCGTCGGTCTCGGGTTTGTCGCGGAACATCAGGATCTGGAAGCGCACGCCGATCTGCGACAGCAGTTCGCGCCGTCTCGGGCTGCGCGAAGCAAGATAGATGCTGCGGTCGAGCTGGGTGATCACGGGACCGCGAAGTTTAAAGCTATTCCCTGTGGTAGGGATGCCCCGTGAGCAGCGTCGCGGCGCGGTAAATCTGCTCGCAGAGCACCACCTGCGCCAGCGCGTGCGGCAGCGTGAGCGCGGACAGGCGTAGCAGCAGCGCCGCCTCTTTTCTCAACGCCGGGTCCAGACCGTCGGCGCCGCCGATCACGAACGCCGTGGGTTCGCCGAGCAGTGCGGCGAACTGCTTCGTGGTGAGATCCTTGCCGCGCTCATCGAGGGCGACCAGGCGCGTGTTCTTTGGAATTTCCTTTCTGATTTTTCCTGCGCAGGAGGGCTTGAGCTGCACCAGCCTCACGTCGTAGCCGCGCGGCATACGCTTGAGGTATTCGTCGCGCGCCGCCTCGGCCCAGGCCGGGAGCCTATTTGCGACTGCGACGACGTGCAGTCTTGCCACGGGCTGGCTTTCTGGGCGCGGCGGCGCGCCTTGGCTTCTCGACCTTCACGGGCTTCAGGAGCTTCGGCGGCCTGGTTTTCTTCTTCATCCTCACTTCCTTGCCGCCCCAGAGCTCTTCCAGGTTGTAGTAGCTGCGCACCGCAGGGTGCATCACATGGACGACGATGTCGCCCAGGTCCACCAGCACCCACTCGCCATTGCGCCGGCCCTCGATCCCGACGACCTTCGCGCCCAGCGCCTTGAGCTTTTCGTGCACATGGGTCGCGAGCGCATTGACCTGCCGGTTGGAGTCGCCGCTCGCGATCACTACGCGCTCGAAGTAGGCGGATTGCCTGGCGACGTTGAACACCACGATGTCGCGCCCCTTGACGTCTTCCAGTGCCTCGACCACGGCGCGCTGCTTTTTGCGGATGTCCATCAGCGGTACAGGCCCTTCTCGCGGATATAGCCGAGCACCGGCGGCGGCAGCATCGCCGACACGTCTTCCCCGCGCGCGAGGCGTGCGCGGATGTCGCTTGCAGAGATGGGCAGTGGGATCATGGGAATTGTTTTTGATTTTGCATCAATGTTCCATCCAGGTCTTGCAAAAACGGCGATGTCGCAGAGTTTCTCGATTTCCGCCCAGCGATGCCACGCTTCGCGCTTCGCGTACTGGTCTGCACCCATGAGCAGCGTGAATTCCGCATGCGGGCTTTTTTCCCTCAAGGCCTTGACAGTGTCATAGGTAAATCCGCTTGCGTCCGGCTGGAGTTCGCGCTCGTCCACCGCGTAGCGCGGCTCGCCGGCGATGGCGAGCTTGAGCATGGCGAGGCGGTGCGCCGCTGCGGCAACCGGCGCCGGGCGGTACCGAGGCGCGCCGGTCGGCATCCAGAGAACCTGCTGCAGTTCCAGGACGTGCAGCGCTGCGCTTGCGATCGCGAGGTGCGCGTTGTGGGCAGGGTCGAAAGTGCCGCCGAGGATGCCGATTGACTGGCTCACTAACTGCGGACTTCTCCGTGCCCGAGGACGACGTACTTCTGCGTCGTCAGTCCCTCGAGGCCGACTGGGCCGCGCGCGTGCAGTTTGTCGGTCGAAATGCCGATCTCGGCGCCCAGGCCGTACTCGTAGCCGTCGGCGAAGCGGGTCGAAGCGTTCACGATCACCGAACTCGAATCCACTTCCCGCAGGAAACGCTCGGCGCGCACCCGGTCCCCGGTGACGATAGCGTCCGTGTGCTGCGAGCCGTACTTGGCGATGTGCGCGATCGCCTCGTCCAGGTCCTTCACCACGCGGATCGAGACGATGGGCGCCAGCCATTCGGTGTAGTAATCCTGCTCCGTTGCGGGTTTTGCGTCCTTGATCAGCTTGCGTGTAGCTTCATCGCCGCGCATCTCGACATTCTTGTTCTTATATATGGACCCAATCAAAGGCAAAACCTTTGCAGCAATCCCTTCGGCCACCAGCAGCGTCTCCATGGTGTTGCAGGTGCCGTAGCGCTGCGTCTTGGCGTTGTCGGCGAGGCGCACCGCCATCTCCGGGTCGGCGCGGTCGTCGACGTACAGGTGGCACACGCCGTCCAGGTGCTTGATCATCGGGATCTTCGACTCGCGCGTCAGGCGCTCGATGAGTTCCTTGCCGCCGCGCGGCACGATGATGTCCACGTACTGATTCATGGTGATCAGGTGGCCCACCGCGGCGCGGTCGGCGGTTGCTACCACCTGCACCGCGGCTTCGGGCAATCCCGCGGCCTTGAGGCCCGCGCGCACGCAGGCCGCGATCGCCTGGTTGGAGTGCAGCGCCTCGGAGCCGCCGCGCAGGATGCAGGCGTTGCCGGCTTTCAGACACAGGCCGGCGGCATCGGCGGTGACGTTGGGCCGCGACTCGTAGATGATGCCGATGACGCCGAGCGGCACGCGCATCCGCCCGACCTCGATGCCGGTCGGGCGTCTCGACAGCCCGGTGATTATGCCGACCGGATCCTCCAGCGCCGCGATGTCTTCCAGGCCTTCGGCCATCTGCTCGACGCTCGCGGCGTTGAGCGCGAGGCGCTCTAGGAACGCGCCGTCGCGGCCTTCCTTCCTTGCCTGCTCGAGGTCGGCGCGGTTCGCCTCCAGCAGGTCGGCCGCGTGTGCGCGGATGTCCGCCGCCATTGCGCGCAGCGCGCGGTTCTTGGCATCGGTGCCGGCGCGCGCCAGCTCGCGCGCCGCGCCGCGCGCGGCCCTGCCGAGTTCGTGCATGTACGCCGCGACGTCGATCGAGCCGCTATGGATATGCGCGTGAGACTCCGTCTTCATGCAGCAATTCTAACCCCAGCGTGACGAACTCATCCCACGGCTCGCCGGGGCCGGTGCCCTTGCTGGCGCGGTCGATGCGGGCGGCGTGCACCAGCGCGCGCTCAAGCGCGGCGCGCGCATAGCGCTTCACCGCCGTCTTCATCAGTCCCTGGCGCTCGCCCCATACGCGGTTCTCGCGCAGCAGCTGATCGATCGTCCTGCCGGTTTGCAGTCCCTGCTGGATGCGCGCGAGCGCGCGCAGCTCCTCGGCCAGCGCCCACAGGATGAAAACCGGCGATTCGCCTTCGCCGCGCAGCCCGTCCAGCACGCGCACGTAGCGGGCCATGTTGCCGGCAAGCAGCGCGGCAGAGCAATCGTAGGCGTCGTAGCGCGCGACGTTCGCGACCGCGTCGCTCACCTGCTCGGCGGAGAGTTCGCCCTTCGGCAGCAGCAGCCCCAACTTCTGCACTTCCTGGTACGCGGCGAGCAGGTTGCCCTCCACGCGGTCGGCGAGATAGCCGAGCGCTTCGGGCGTCGCGCGCTGGCCCTGCCGAGCGAGGCGCGCGCCTATCCAGTCCGGCAGGCGCGCGCGTTCGACCGGGTAGACGTCGACGACGACGCCGGCGCCCGCGAGTGCGAGAAACCAGCGCGAGTTCTGTTCGTCCTTTCTCAGGCGTGGCACGGTCACGAGCGTGACGTTTTCCTTGCCGAGGCGTTCGCAATACGTCGGTATCGCCGCCGCGCCCTGCGCGCCGGGCTTGCCCGTGGGAATTCTAAGTTCGATGATTTTGCGACCGCCGAACAACGACTGGCTCGCGCCCGCGTGCGCCAGCTCACTCCAGTCGAAACCGCGCTCGACGCTGAGGACCTCGCGCTCGTCGCAGCCTTTGCTGCGTGCCGCGGCGCGGATCGCATCGGCCGCCTCCAGCGCGAGCAGCGGCTCGTCGCCGTGGATGACGTAAACGCTGGCCAGGGACTTCGAGAGCTGTGCTTCGAGCTGCTCGGCGCGAAGCTGCATCTACTGTGCAGCGGGCTTGGGGCGCTGCGCGGCGGCGATCCGCCGCATGATCTGCTGCACCATGTCGAACTGCATGTCGCGGTACAGCAGCTGTTCCTCGGTTTCCTTCGCCAGCACAACGGAGTCGTTGAAGGACACCTCACGCGTGAGCTGCACCGTGCTCACGGGCAGGAATTCGCCGCCCTTGCCGTCGTGCACGCGAAAGCCGACGCGATAGCGCAGCTGGAATTCGCGCACGCGGCCGGTCGCGGCGAGCGACAGGATGTGCTTCTCGCGCACTTCCTCGACGAACTCGAGCACCGCCGCGGCTTTCTTCGGGTCATCGACCACCGTGGTGCGCGTGCCCGCCTGGATGCTGCGCTTGAGATCCAGCGCGATGCCGCCGGTCGTATTCGGCATGTAGAGCGTCTCGAAGGGCAGCGCGGCGGTGCCGCGCAGCTGGAAGCCGCATGCCGCAAGCAGGACGGCGGATACGAGCGCGATGGCGACGGGCTTTGCGATACCCATCAGACGACGATGTTGATCAGGCGGCCGGGCACGATGAAGGTCTTGCGTATCGGCTTGTCGCCAATGTACTTCGCCACGGCCCCGGCGGCCATGGTCTGGATGCTGTTCTGATCGGCGGATTTCGGCACTTTCACGCTTGCGCGGGTTTTCCCGTTCACCTGAACCACGTAGTCGATTTCGTCCTGCTCCAGGGCCGCCGGATCCGGCTCCGGCCAGGGGGCGCTCATCACGTCCTCGCCAAACCCCAGTTCGCGCCACAGAGTGTGGCACACATGCGGGGTGATCGGCGAGAGCAGGCGAATCAGGATAGACAAGCCTTCCTCGGAAACCGCGTTTCGGTTTGGAATTTTTTCAATTAAATTAAGAATCTTCATGCAGGCGGAGGCTACGGTGTTGAACTGGTGTTTCTGCAGGTCGTAGTTCGCCTGTTTCAGGATCGAATGAATCTCGCGCCGTGCCGCTTTGGCATCGCCTTGCGCAGGCGATGTTTTTGCTGCAAAATTCAAGGCGAAATTCCAGAGGCGTTTCAGGAACCGGTAGGACCCCTCCACGCCCTCGTCCGACCACTCCAGGGTGTGGGTCGGCGGCGAGGCGAAAATGATGAACAACCGCGCGGTGTCGGCGCCGTATTTCTCGATCAGCTGCTGCGGATCGACGCCGTTGTTGCGCGACTTCGACATGGTGCCGATGCCGTCGTAAATCACCTCCTTGCCGTCTTTGGTTTTGGCGCAAAGGATCTTCCCCTTGGAATCCCGCGTGAGATCGACGTCGGCGGGATTCACCCACTCGCGCCGCCCATTCGCGTCGGTGTAGTAGGACTCGGCGAGTACCATGCCTTGCGTTAGCAGATTTGTGAACGGCTCGGAAATATCGGGCAGCAGGCCCTCGTCGCGCATCACGCGCGCAAAGAAGCGCGAGTAGAGCAGGTGCAGGATGGCGTGCTCGATGCCGCCGATGTACTGGTCGACCGCCATCCAGTATCTGGCGCGTTCGTCGAGCATGGCGTTCGCCTGGTCCGGGCAGGCGTAGCGCGCGAAGTACCAGGACGAATCGACGAAGGTGTCCATGGTGTCGGTTTCGCGCTTGGCCGGCTTGCCGCACGAGGGGCACCTGGTCTCGTAGAACGCCGGCATTTTCGCCAGCGGATTGCCGCTGCCGTCGGGCACCAGGTGCTCGGGCAACACCACCGGCAGCTGGTCGTCGGGCACCGGCACGTCGCCGCAGGACGCGCAGTGCACGATCGGGATCGGGCAGCCCCAGTAGCGCTGGCGCGAAATGCCCCAGTCGCGCAGGCGCCACTGCACCTGCTTCTCGCCCAGGTGCTTTGCTTTCAGATCCGCGGCGATTGCGTCGACCGCCTGCTGATACCCGAGACCATCGTAGGTACCGGAGTTGATGCACTTGCCGTAGTCGGTGTACCACGCCTCCCATTTGTCCGAGACGAACGCTTTGACGTCGATGACCTGCGGGATCGGCAGGCCGTACTTGTTGGCAAAGTGAAAATCCCGCTCGTCGTGCGCCGGCACGCCCATCACCGCGCCTTCGCCGTAGCCCATGAGCACGTAGTTGCCGACCCAGACTGGAAGCTTCTCACCGGAGATCGGGTGCGTGCAGAACATGCCGGTCGGCATGCCTTTCTTCTCGATTTTCGCGAGGTCTGCTTCGATCACCGCGCCGCGCTTGCATTCCTCGATGAATGCCGAAAGTTCCTGGTTGCCTTTCGCCGCATGCGCGGCGATCGGATGCTCGGCCGCAACGGCGCAGAAGGTCGTGCCCATCAGCGTGTCGGCGCGGGTGGTGAAGACCCAAAGATGTTTTTTCTCTGCAAGCAATTCATACGGAAATCCGATGCGCACCCCCTCGGAGCGGCCGATCCAGTTCTTCTGCATCAGCTTGACCTGCTCGGGCCAGCCGTCCATGCCGTCGAGCGCGCCCAGCAGCTCCTCGGCATACTTCGTGATGCGGAAGAAATACATCGGGATCTCGCGCTTTTCCACCAGCGCGCCGGTGCGCCAGCCGCGGCCCTCGATCACCTGCTCGTTCGCCAATACCGTCTGGTCGACCGGGTCCCAGTTGACGACGCCGGTCTTCTTGTAGGCGAGCCCCTTCCTGTAGAGGCGCGTGAACAGCCACTGGTTCCACTTGTAGTAGTCCGCGTTGCAGGTCGCCAGCTCGCGCTCCCAGTCGATCGCGAAGCCGAGGCTCTTGAGCTGCTGCTTCATGACCGCGATGTTGTCGCGGGTCCACTTCGCCGGCGGTACCTTGTTCGCCATCGCGGCGTTCTCGGCGGGCAGGCCGAAGGCGTCCCAGCCCATCGGCTGCAGCACGTTCATGCCGCGCATCCGGTAGTGCCGAGTGAGCACGTCGCCGATGGTGTAGTTCCTGACGTGCCCCATGTGCAGCTTGCCCGAGGGGTAGGGAAACATCGACAGGCAGTAGAATTTGGGCCGCGACGGGTCCTCCGTGACGCGGAACGAGCGCCGCGACTCCCAGAACGACTGGGATTCGCTTTCGATGCTGCGGGGTTCGTACCTATCCAGCATGTGACATTGTTCTATAGGTCGATATACGAAAGCAACGGGAGAAATCCAGATGAAACGCACGATTGCAGTTCTGCTGGCTGCGGGCATCGCGGCGTTCGCGCAACCGGTGCTGGCGCAGGACTGGCCGACCCGGCCGGTACGCATGGTGGTCGCGTTCGCGCCCGGGGGGTCGACCGACATAGCGGTGCGCGTGCTGGCCGAGCGCATTGCACCGGCGCTGGGACAGCCGGTGCTGGTCGAGAACCGCGCCGGCGCGAGCGGCAACGTCGCCGCGGAGTATGTGGTCAGGCAACCCGCCGACGGTCATCTGGTGCTGGCGACGGCCGACGCGCTCGCCTCGACGCCGCACCTGTACAAGCTGGCCTTCGATCCGGCGAAGGAATTCGTGCCGGTGGTGCAGCTCACGCGCCAGCCGGTGGTGCTCGCCGCGCATCCATCGGTGGGCGTCAACAGCGTTGCCGAACTGATCGCGCTGGCAAAGTCGAAGCCCGGCCTCGGCTACGCCACCTCAGGTTCGGGTTCGCTGCAGCACATGGCCGGCGAGTGGTTCGCGAAGCTCGCCGGAATTCAGCTCACGCATGTCCCCTACAAAGGCGGCGGGCAGGCGGTCACGGATCTGGTCGGCGGACAAGTTCCGCTGGGCTCGCTCGGCAATACTCCGCTGCTGCCGCATTACCGTGCCGGAAAGCTCAGGATCCTGGCGCAGACCACGCGCTCGCGCTCGGCGTCGTTGCCGGATGTTCCGACCTACGAAGAGGCCGGCCAGCGCGGCCTGGTCCTCGAGCAATGGCTGGGACTGTTCCTGGCTGCGGGCTCCCCGGCCGCCGCAGTTGCGCGCCTCAACACCGAAATCGGCAAGGCGCTCGCCGAGGCGTCGGTGCGGGAGCGCTTTGCGCAATACGGCCTGGAAGCGGTGGGTGGTACACCGCAGGAATTCGCCCGGCTCTATCGCGAGGACTACGAGAAGTACGCGCGCTTGACCAGGGAACTGAACATCAAGTTGGATTGAACGCGTGGGATAATGCGCGCGCTTTGTCGCTGCATCTCGAACACCTAAATCCCGAACAGGTCGCCGCGGTCACCCTGCCTGACGGACATGCGCTGGTGCTGGCGGGCGCCGGCAGCGGCAAGACGCGCGTCCTCACCACGCGCATCGCCTGGCTGATCAAATCCGGGCACGTCACACCCGGCGGCGTGCTGGCGGTGACCTTCACCAACAAGGCCGCGCGCGAGATGGTCACGCGCCTCACGGCGATGCTGCCGGTGAACCCGCGCGGCCTCTGGATCGGCACCTTCCACGGCCTCGCGAATCGCCTGTTGCGCTCGCACCACCAGGAGGCCGGGCTGCCGCGCGAGTTCCAGATCCTCGACACGCAGGACCAGCTCTCGGCGGTGAAGCGGCTGGCGAAGGCGCTCGACATCGACGAGGATCGCTTCCCGCCGCGCGAGCTGCAGCGCTTCATCAACGGCCAGAAGGAAGAGGGGCTGCGCGCCCGGGACGTGCCGGCGGGCGACGACGTGACGCGCCGCCAGGTGGCGTTTTTCGCCGCCTACGACGAACAGTGCCAGCGCGAAGGCGTGGCGGACTTCGCGGAATTGCTTTTGAGAACTTTTGAATTGTTAAATAGAAATGAAATACTACGGCAGCACTATCAGGCGCGCTTCCGCTACATCCTGGTGGACGAGTTCCAGGACACCAACCGCCTGCAGTACCGCTGGCTGAAACTGTTCGCCGGAGCGCAGTCGCGCCTGTTCGCGGTGGGCGACGACGATCAGTCCATCTACGGTTTCCGGGGCGCCAATGTCGGCAATCTGGCGGAGTTCGAAAAGGAATACGCCAGGGGCAAGGTGATCCGCCTGGAGCAGAACTACCGCTCGCAGGGCAACATCCTGGATGCGGCGAATGCGCTGATTTCCAACAACACCCAGCGCCTGGGCAAGAACCTGTGGACCTCGGCGGGCCAGGGCGATCCGCTGCGGGTATTTGAGGGCGAAAGCGATGCCGACGAAGCGCGCTTCATCGCCGAAGAAGTGGGCGCGCTCAGGCGCGAGGGCATGCGCCTCGTGGACATCGCGGTGCTGTACCGTTCGAATGCGCAGTCGCGGGTGCTCGAGCACGCGCTGTTCGGCGCCGCCATTGCCTACCGCGTCTACGGCGGCTTGCGCTTTTTTGAGCGCGCCGAGGTGAAGCACGCGCTCGCCTACCTGCGCCTGATCGGCAATTCCTCGGACGACAACTCGTTCCTGCGCGTCGCCAATTTTCCGCCGCGCGGCATCGGTGCGCGCAGCATGGAGCAGCTTCAGGACGCAGCGAAGCATAAGGGAATTGCGCTATTTGAAGCTGTTGACCCGAAAGGAAAAGCAGGAAATTTCAAAAAGCTCATCGAAGAACTGAAAGTCGAGATCGCCGATCTTTCGCTCCCCGAAATCGTCGAGCACATCATTCACCGCAGCGGCCTGATCGAGCACTTCAAGAACGAGCGCGAGGGCGCCGACCGCATCGAGAACCTCGAGGAACTCGTCAACGCCGCAACGGCATTCACGCAGGAAGAGCGGGATCCAGAGTCAGGCGAGGCGATGTCGCCGCTCGTTTCCTTCCTTACCCACGCGGCGCTGGAGGCCGGCGACCACCAGGCGGCCGCGGGCCAGGACGCGCTGCAGTTGATGACGGTGCATTCGGCCAAGGGACTGGAATTCAACGCCGTGTTCATGAGCGGCCTGGAAGAGGGCCTGTTCCCGCACGACCAGAGCCTGGTCGAGAAGGATGGCCTGGAAGAAGAGCGCCGCCTCGCCTATGTCGCGATCACGCGCGCGCGCCAGCGCCTCTACCTGTCCTTTGCGCAGACGCGGATGCTGCATGGCCAGACGCGCTACAGCCTGGCATCGCGCTTCCTGGAAGAAATCCCGGAAGGACTGAAGAAGTGGCTGACGCCGCGCTTCGCGCGCCAGCAGCGGGCCATGTCCTTCGAAGCGCCCGGAAGAAAGCGGGCTTACGCGGACAACAAAGACACCTATTTCCCGAAGAAAGAGGCGACCACGTTCGCGAAGAACCGCGAAACCTCGGGCTTTCGCATCGGCCAGAACGTGACGCACCCGAAATTCGGCGCCGGCGTGATTCTCGACATCGAAGGCGATGGTACGGACGTTCGAGTGCAGGTCAACTTCCGCGACCACGGCGTGAAACTGCTCGCGATGGCGGTGGCGAAGCTGCAGGCAGCCTAAAATGCTAGGCTGATACGATGAAACGCAACGACTATCTCGAACGCGTTCTCACGGCACGCGTCTACGACGTGGCGATCGAATCGCCGCTCGAGCTCGCGCCCGCGCTGTCGCGGCGCCTCGGCAACCGCCTGCTGCTCAAGCGCGAAGACCTGCAATCGGTGTTCTCGTTCAAGCTGCGCGGCGCCTATAACAAGATGTCGCGCCTCGCGCCGGCAAAGCTCGCCAAGGGCGTGATTACCGCCAGCGCGGGCAACCACGCCCAGGGCGTCGCGCTCGCGGCGCAGAAGCTCGGCTGCCGCGCGGTGATCGTGATGCCGGTGACCACGCCGCGGATCAAGGTGGACGCGGTCGCCGCGCGTGGCGCCGAGGTGGTGTTGCGCGGCGATACTTACGCTGAAGCTCTCGCGCACGCCATGCGGATGCGGCGCCGGTTCGGGCTCACCTTCGTCCATGCCTACGACGATCCGGAAGTAATCGCCGGGCAGGGCACCATCGGCATGGAAATCCTGCGCCAGCACGCGCGGCCGATCCACGCGGTGTTCGTCCCGGTCGGCGGCGGCGGCCTCATCGCCGGCATCGCCGCCTACATCAAGCGTGTGCGGCCCTCGGTGCGGATCATCGGCGTCGAACCCGCCGATGCCGACGCCATGGCGCGCTCGTTGAAGGCCGGCCGGCGCGTGGTTCTGGATCACGTCGGGTTGTTTGCCGACGGCGTGGCGGTGAAGCAGGTCGGCGAGGAGACGTTCAGGCTCGCGCGCGGCCTGGTCGACGAAATGGTGCTGGTGGACACCGACGAAATCTGCGCCGCGATCAAGGATGTGTTCGAGGACACACGCGTGGTGCTGGAGCCGGCGGGTGCGCTGGCCATCGCCGGGGCCAAGGCCTGGGTGGAGAAGCGCGCCAGGAGTGGAAAAATGCGCGGCAAGACGCTGGTCGCCATCGCCTCGGGCGCCAACACCAACTTCGAGCGGCTGCGTTTCGTCGCCGAGCAGGCAGAACTGGGCGAGCACCGCGAGGCCGTACTCGCGGTCACCATCCCCGAGCGACGCGGCAGCTTCCGGCGCTTCTGCGAGACGCTGAGCGGGCGCAACATCACCGAATTCAACTACCGCATGTCGGGCCCGGACGCGGCGCACATCTTCGTTGGGGTGAGCGTGAGTGGACGGGAGGAAAACGCGCGCCTCGCGAGGCGCCTCGCGCGCGCCGGCTGCCGCACGCTCGATCTATCGAACAACGAGGTCGCCAAGTCGCACGTGCGGCACATGGTGGGCGGCCGCTCGGGCCTCGCAAAGAATGAGCTGCTTTACCGCTTCGAGTTCCCCGAGCGTCAGGGCGCGCTGATGAAATTCCTGCGCAGCATGAATCCGAGCTGGAACATCAGCCTGTTCCACTACCGCAACCACGGCGCCGACTACGGCCGCGTGCTGGTCGGCATGCAGGTGCCGAAGAGCGAGATGCGCGAGTTCAAGCGCTTCCTCGACCGGCTCGGCTACCCCTGCGCCGACGAGACTCGCAACCCGGCTTACCGGCTGTTCCTACGCTGACCATGGGACGCGGCGCAATCGATCTCCCAAATAAGTTATTCGAGTACGTCGTCGTCAAGGGCACGCGCGAAACCGCGGTGCAGCGGCGGCTGCGCGCGGCGACTCGCAGGATTCCTTTCGGCGGAATGCAGATCGGGCCCGACCAAGCCGCGCTCATGCAGCTGCTCGTTCGTGCAATCGGCGCGCGGCGCTGCATCGAGATAGGCACGTTCACGGGCTATTCGGCGCTTGCCGTGGCGCTCGCGCTGCCGCCGGGTGGCAGGATCGTCTGCTGCGACCTGAGCGAGGAGTGGACTTCGATTGCGAGAGAGTATTGGGCTTTGGCTTCTGTATCGGGAAAGATTCAACTAAAACTGGGGCCGGCGCTCTCTACCCTTGACGCCCTGCTTCCCAGAAACAAGGGCAAATTCGATTTCGCCTTCATCGACGCGGATAAGACCAACTACGAAAACTACTACGAGCGTTGCCTGAAGCTGGTGCGCCGCGGCGGCCTGATCGCCATCGACAATACGCTCTGGTATGGAAAAGTGATCGATCGCAGGGACCGGACAGCGGACACGCGCGCGATCCGCGCCTTCAACCGCAAGCTGCATCGCGACCGGCGCGTCGATATTTCCATGGTGCCGATCGGCGATGGACTGACGCTGGCGCGCAGACGCTAGCGCGGATTTCTCATAGCTAATGGCTTTATTGTGGGCTCTAACGTGCCACGCTAACCGGCGCGCACCGTTCTTGCGCGCGTCCGGGTTGAGCGTGTGGTTAAACGGCGATCTGCGCGCTCGGCCGCCTGTTGCTTTCCGATTCCCTGAGACACGAGCGATACCACCAGGGTGTTGAGCGAAACGCCCTCCGCCTTCGCGCGGGCGATCAACCGTGCGTGGAGCGAACGCGGAACCCTTTGCACGAAGCGCCCGCTGACCGAGGAAAACGGCTTGGGAATGCCGTCGCCAAACTCTTGCGCGACGGCCAGCCACGCCTGCAGCGCGTCCCGCCCGTTCTCGATTGCATCCTCCGGTGTGGTCCCATCGGACCAGCAGCCGGGAAGATCGGGAAAGTAAACGCTGTACCCGCCGCCTTCCTCTTTCGAGAGGGGGCGAACTTCAAAAGGGTACGCGACGCTGGACTTTTTCATTCGGCGACTCCTTCCTCAATTAAGCGCACGAACTTTCGCACGTACACGGGCTTGATCGGTCGGCGCGCAGGTACGGAAAGCATGCCGCCGTTCGGGTGACGAAAGATCACGTGGCTTCCGCCGGGCTGCCGATAGACCAGCCCGAACGCGTCGGCGACCGACTTCAGACTCTCGATACGCCAATCCAGCGGATTGACCTTCATCTGAGCGAGAGTCTTAGCTGCCCGTGTCACTTTCGCATGATACTACTGGTGACACTATCCGACAAGATCCATGCTTCGCCGTTTAACGCAGAAGTAACCGGGCTGCGCGGCTTTTCGCGCAGATCCGGTTGACTGCCGGGTTAGCGCTTCTTCCCGAAGATATTCTTGAATTCATTTTTCAATTGGTCTTCCAGATCCTGTTTGATCTGCGCAACACCTTTTTCTTTGGCCACTTCGACTACGCTCTCATAGTCGTTTTCCTCGCCGCATTCTTTACACTTTTTGAGGGTACCTGGCGAGTAGCTGGCGTCTTCTGACCCTTTCAACTCCGCACGACAGAAAAGGCAAACAAGAGTTATGTGGACGGGCTCTATCTTCACGAGCCATTCCCGCCAGCGAAGAGTTTGACAAGCAGGCCGCCAAGAGCAATTGCGACACCCAGAGCAATGAACAAGCCCTTGTGATCTTCTATGTAGTCAGAGAGACGCTTTAACCAGCCACGACTCTCAAGCTGTTGCTGTCGTATTTGACGTGATCGGACCACGCCGAACCCGGAGGCAGTCAGCGCCAAGCTCAAATATTTTCCGCCCATCTGAGTGTGCTCCAGCCACTCGTTTGCTAAGCATCGGTCCGCTAGCTGTTGTGCTTGAGCAACTGTCGTGCTGAAACCTGCTGCGGCTAGCTGAGCGACGACGCCGTCATCAATGTTGATCCGGACCAGCTTGCGATTGCTCCCTTCTCGTTCCATTTGCTCAACATAGAGCTGGAGTAGGTCAAATTCTGTCGCTTGTTTATTGCTCATATTCGTTTCCGCTAGGCGCTAACGTGGAAGCCAGCGGCGCGCGGCCACCGACCTTTGCAGGGTGTGGCGCTTCACGCGCGTCCGCTGCGATGCCAGGTTATGCATGATCTCGCTATCCCAGTCGAAACGTTGCATCGGCGCGCGCGACGAGCTTGCCGTCGGCTTCGATCAGGCAGTCAGCAACAGCGAGACTTCCACCCACTCGCAGAACACGGGGTTGAAATTCGAGCCACTGTCCAACCTGTGCCGATCCGAGAAAGTCTACGCTGAGGTGTACCGTTACCCCTCGGCGCGACGTAGTCTCCGAGCCTGGTTGCGCGCGTGTCGCTTGAATGGAATACCCCATCGCATTGTCGGCAAGTGCGCTGATAAGACCACCGTGCACGAAGCCCTTGCCGTTGCAGTGCGCTTCCCGTACGCGTAACGCCAAAAAAAGCGCAGTCCCGACTGTCTTGGAATATAAAGGCTCCCACGGCTCCGTTACCGGACTCCTTCGGGAATGTGGCGCATAGCCCGACGGGATCGCGTCAGTCGATGCGGACATCGCAATACCTCATATCAGAGAGCGGGAAAACAATCATCGTTCCGACCATAGATCTGTTGGCTATTCGTTAACATCGTCCGCGCTTCAAGGATGCATGCTGACCCACTTGCGATCATGCATAACGTTATGTTGAGCGGCGCGCTTCAGCGCGTCCGCTCGAACTGAAGTTAGAGATCAGTTGCACCACTGTTGCTCGCAAGGTATGCCGTCCCGGTCGCCATCCATTCCCGAAACACCACATCGCTCTTGGTGAAAGAACGCCTCTGCGCAAGAGGTCATGTGGGAGCACGACGACTTGGTTGGTTCGCATTGAAACTCGGCGTGCTTCCGCAGTGCATCTCGAGCCGAGAAGATCTTGTAGACGCTGGCTGATACTGTACTGTTCGGATGCGAGAAGCGCACATATGCCACGTACGCGCCGAAGCACACGACAAGTATTGCTCCGAGCGCCACGACGATGGAGCTTGGCCGCTCAATTCTCTTTCCCGTGGGGCCACCAACAAACTGCGCAGAGCGGGCCTGCGGACGTCCCTTGTCGTCCGTGACAAGCTCATAAGTGACAAGGCCGCCGACCGATGGCCTGTGACCTCGCTCGGAAAAGGACGAAATGTGAAGGAAGACCCTCGGGCCTCCGCCGTTTGGCGTGATGAAGCCGAAGCCGCGATCATCTTTCCATTCACCAATGCGGCCGTGGTAGCGCATACGTGTATCTGAGCTCTAACTTAATGTCGGGCGCAGTTTTGCTGCATAACATTGCCGAGTGCGCCCTGACCTGGCGACCATGATGAGCCGAAACTCGTTTGTTTTCGGGCTTTTGCGGAAGTATTCTCTATGCATGTTCAGAAATAACAAATCGTGAAAACCGGCAACCCGTTTCGTCCAAGCTGTCCTCCTGCGCCGTTGCCAACGTAGCGCTCGGTCCATTTGTTGGACCCGGTGCGTGAGCGCATCCGCTGCTTGAAATACAGCATACGTACCGAGGATGCGTACGTCCACTGGACCGGGCGTTCATTTGCTTTCATGGCTGGCGGCATCCCGGCGCGATGGGCGGGCTCGGCTACCAGCAGGTCGCCGCTTGACGCGGCCGGCGGCGCTCAGCCGCCCAGCAGCTTCAGCAAGGCCGGGCCGTAACGCTGCAGTTTCTTCGCGCCGATGCCAGCGATCGTGGCGAGCGCGTCCAGGTCCTGCGGCTGCGCCGCGGCGATCGCCGAGAGCGTGCTGTCGTGGAACACGACGTAGGGCGGCACCGATTGCGCGCGCGCCTGCTCGCTGCGCCAGGCCTTGAGGCGCGCGAGCAGCCCCGTATCCACGTCTGACAGGTCGACCGCAATGGAGCTGCGCGGCTTTGGCGATTTTCCCTTCCGCACGGCGCGGCGCATCTCGACCTGCTGCCCGCCCTTCAGTACTGCGCGGCTGGCCTCGGTCAGGCGCAGCCCGCCGTGGGCATCGTGGTCGGGGCGTGCGTAGCCCAGTGCCACCAATTGCCGGAACACGGTGCGCCAGGTGGCTTCGTCCAGCT
>JBBPIU010000007.1:0-13427 GCA_038040245.1 Pseudomonadota bacterium
TGCGCCGCGTTCTCGCCCACGTGCTGCAGCATCGCGCGCAGGTCCTTGGAATCGAGCAGCAGCAGCCCGTGGTCGTCAGCATTCCTGAAAACGAGATTTAGCACGCCTTCCTGGGTGTCGTTCAGGCCGAGCATCCGCGAAAGCAGCAACGGGCCCATGTCCGAAACCGTGGCGCGCACCGGATGGCCGCTCTTGCCGAACACGTCCCAGAACGCCACCGGGCAGGCGGCGAAGGCGATGTCCATCTTGAGGAGCTTGGCGCGCTCGGCGACCTTTGCATTGCCACCGCCGGCCTTGGCCATCCCGGCAAGGTCGCCCTTTACGTCGGCCATGAACACCGGCACACCGATGGAAGAAAATCCCTCCGCCAGGGTTTGCAGCGTGACGGTCTTGCCGGTGCCGGTCGCGCCGGCGATCAGGCCGTGGCGGTTCGCGAGCGCGGGCAGCAGCACGAGCGCCGCCTTCTGGTTTTTCGCAATGAGAAGCGGCGCGGCCATGACGGTAAAATTATCCCATGGCCGGACACAGCAAATGGGCGAACATCAAGCACCGCAAGGCGGCGGCTGATTCGAAAAAGGGCAAGGTTTTCACGCGCCTGATCAAGGAAATCACCGTCGCGGCGCGGGTGGGCGGCGGCGATCCCGATTCCAATCCGCGCCTGCGGCTGATGCTCGACAAGGCGCGCGACGCCAACATGACCAAGGACAGCGTGCAGCGCGCGGTGCAGCGCGGCACCGGCGAGCTCGAGGGCGTCGCCTACGAAGAGGCGCGCTACGAGGGCTACGGCGTCGGCGGCGCCGCGGTGATGGTCGATTGCCTGACCGACAACCGCACCCGCACGGTCGCCGAGGTGCGCCATGCTTTTGCCAAGCATGGTGGCAACATGGGCGCCGACGGCTCGGTGGCGTTTCTTTTCAAGCATTGCGGGCAGTTCGTGTTCGCGCCCGGCGCGAGCGAGGACAAGGTCATGGAGGCGGCGCTCGATGCGGGCGCCGAAGATGTGCTGAGCAACCCGGACGGTTCGATCGAGGTGATCTGCGCGGCGGGCGATTTCGACAAGGCCAAGGCCGGGCTGGAGAAAGCCGGGCTCAAGCCCGATGCCGCCGAGGTCACGATGAAGCCCCTGTCCGAGACCGCGCTCGCCGGCGCGGACGCGGAGAAAATGCGCGGCCTGCTGGATGCGCTGGACGAGCTGGACGACGTCCAGAACGTTTACACCACTGCGTCACCCGACGAGTGAGAATTTTAGGCATCGATCCCGGTCTGCGCAGCACGGGATTCGGCGTCATCGAGCAAACCGGCAGCAAGCTTCGCTATATCGCGAGCGGCTGCGTACGCTCGGGCGGGGGCGAGCTTGCCGTGCGCCTGCGCGTCATTCTCGAAGGGCTCGCGCAGGTGATCGGCGAGCACCGGCCCGAGGAAGTCGCGATCGAGAAGGTCTTCGTCAACGTCAACCCGCACTCCACGCTGCTGCTCGGCCAGGCGCGCGGCACCGCGATCTGCGCCGCGGTGATCGCCGGTCTGCCGGTCGCGGAGTACACTGCATTGCAGGTCAAGCAAGCCGTGGTCGGCAAGGGCCACGCAAAAAAAGAACAGGTGCAGCACATGGTCAGAAGGCTGCTCGCACTGCCCGGAGTCCCCAGCCCCGATGCCGCCGACGCGCTCGCCTGCGCGATATGCCATGCGCATGGCGGGAAACTGGGTACTGTTTTGATGAAAAATCTCAGAATGAAAAGAGGGCGATTAGTTTGATCGGCCGCCTTTCGGGAAAGCTCATCGCCAAGCAGCCGCCGCAAGTGCTGCTCGAGGTCGCCGGCGTCGGCTACGAGATCGACGTCCCGATGAGCACCTTCTACAACCTGCCCGCGACCGGCGAGCCGGTGACGCTGCACACGCACCTCGTGGTGCGCGAGGACGCGCATGTGCTCTACGGTTTTGCGACACTCGAGGAGCGATCGGTGTTCCGCAAGCTGATCCGCATCTCGGGGGTCGGTGCGCGCACCGCGCTGTCCGTTCTTTCCGGCCTCTCGGTCGCGGATCTCGCGCAGGCGGTGATCCTGCAGGACACGGCGCGGCTCACCAAAGTCCCCGGCATCGGCAAGAAAACGGCCGAGCGCCTGCTGCTCGAACTCAAGGGCAAGCTCGCCGACGCGCTGCCCGCGGAGGCGAAAACCGGCGCAGGCCACGACGTGCTCAATGCGCTGCTGGGCCTGGGTTACAGCGATAAAGAGGCGCTTGCCGCAGTCAAAAGCTTACCCTCGGGGCTGGCGGTGACCGAAGGAATCCGGGCCGCGCTCAAGGCTCTGGCAAAATCCTGACGTGGCAGTCGAAACCGACCGTCTGATCTCGGCCAAGCCCTCCTCGGTGCAGGAGGAGCAGATCGAGCGTTCGCTGCGTCCCGCGACGCTCGCTGAATACGTCGGCCAGGACAAGATCCGCGGCCAGCTGGATATCTTCATCCAGGCGGCGCGCGGGCGCAGCGAAGCGTTGGATCACGTGCTCCTCTTCGGGCCGCCGGGCCTTGGCAAGACCACGCTCGCGCACATCCTCGCCAGGGAAATGGGCGTCAACCTGCGCTCGACCTCGGGGCCGGTGCTGGAGCGCCCGGGGGATCTCGCCGCGATCCTGACCAATCTTGAGCCGAAGGACGTGCTGTTCATCGACGAGATCCACCGGCTGTCGCCGATCGTCGAGGAGATCCTCTATCCGGCGCTGGAGGATTACCAGATCGACATCATGATCGGCGAGGGCCCCTCGGCGCGCTCGATCAAGCTCGACCTGCCGCCGTTCACACTGGTGGGCGCCACCACGCGCGCCGGGATGCTGACCAATCCGCTGCGCGACCGCTTCGGCATCGTCGCGCGGCTCGAGTTTTACGATCAGGCCGACCTCGCCACCATCGTGCGCCGCTCCGCGGGCCTGCTGCAGGCTTCTCTCGACACGGAGGGCTCGAACGAGATCGCGCGGCGCTCGCGCGGCACGCCCCGGATCGCGAATCGCCTCTTGCGCCGGGTGCGCGACTACGCGCAGGTCAAGGCCGACGGCAGGATCTCCAAGCCGGTCGCCGACGCCGCCCTGAAAATGCTCGACGTGGATGCGCTGGGCCTGGACGTCATGGACCGCAAGCTCTTGCTCGCGGTGATCGAGAAATTCTCCGGCGGCCCGGTCGGGCTGGAGAATCTCGCGCATGTGATCGGCGAGGAAGCCGACACCATCGAAGACGTGCTGGAGCCCTATCTGATCCAGTGCGGCTACCTGCAGCGCACATCGCGCGGGCGCATGGCGACGCTCAGCGCCTACCGCCACTTCGGCATCACGGCCCCGGCGGGGGCGGGGGATCTTCTGTCGCCGTCCGACCCCGATCGGCCGTGAGTCAGGGCGCTTGAATACGTTCAACTTCCAGGTGCGGGTCTATTACGAGGACGTGGACATCGGCGGCGTGGTCTACTACGCGAACTACCTGCGTTTTTTCGAGCGGGCAAGGAGCGAGTGGCTGCGCAGCCTGGGTGTGAACCAGGAGCAGCTTGCCGCTGTCGAAGGAATCGGCTTCGTGGTGGCGCGCGCCGAAATCGATTTCAAGGCGGGGGCCCGGCTGGACGATCTGCTTGCCGTTACGGTTCGACCATTGGAAAAAAAGAAAACCTACCTCTGGCTGGAACAGGAAGTCCGCCTCGCGGACGGGAAAGTCTGCGCCGCGGCGCGCATTCAGGCGGCGTGCGTGCGGCACCGAGACATGCGGCCGCAACCGATTCCGGAATCCCTCATGGCAAGGATCGCGGCGTGACAATGACGCAGGACATGGAGCTCTGGACGCTCATCGCCAATGCCTCCTTCGTGGTGAAGGCGGTGATGGTGCTGCTGCTGGCGGTTTCGTTCATGTCGTGGATGTTCATTTTCCGCAAGTGGATGACGATCCGCAGCGCGCGCGCGCAGACCGAGCAGTTCGAGCGCGAATTCTGGAGCGGCAACGACATCAACGCGCTGTACCAGGGCTCGGTCAACAGCCGCCATACGATCGGCAGCCTGGAGCGCATTTTCGAGGCCGGCTACCGCGAATTCACCAAGCTGCGCGCGCAGCGGGGGACGGACGCCTCGACCATGGTGGACGGCGCGCGCCGCGCGATGCGCGCCACCTACCAGCGCGAGATGGACCATCTTGAAAGCCATCTCTCGTTTCTCGCCTCGACCGGGTCGGTGAGCCCTTACGTGGGCCTGTTCGGCACGGTATGGGGGATCATGCATGCCTTCCGCAGTCTTGCGAACGTGCAGCAGGCGACGCTGGCGCAGGTGGCGCCGGGCATTGCGGAAGCGCTGATCGCCACCGCTATCGGCCTGTTCGCGGCGATTCCCGCGGTGGTTGCCTACAACCGCTACTCGCACGACATCGACCGCCTCGCGATCCGCTTCGAGAGCTTCATGGAGGAATTCTCCAACGTGCTGCAGCGGCAGGCCGTCGTGAGGACCTGATGGCGAGGCTGCATTCCAAGCGCGGCGCGATGCACGAAATCAACGTCGTGCCCTACGTCGATGTGATGCTGGTGCTGCTGGTGATCTTCATGGTCACTGCGCCGCTGGTCACGCCCGGCGTGATTGATCTGCCCTCGGTGGGCAAGGCCGGCCAGCCCAGGCTCGCGCCGCTCGAGGTGGTGATCAAGGAGGACCGGTCGCTGTCGGTGCGCGAACGCGACGCGGCGGGCCGGATCGTGAGCGACCGGCCGATCGAGCGCGGCGATTTCCCGAAGATCTTCAAGGATCCGAAGATCCCGGTGCTGGTCGCCGGCGACAAGAACGTGCGCTACGAAGCGGTGCTCCAGGTGATGGACGACCTGCGCACGCAGGGCGTGGAACGCGTCGGCCTGCAGGTGAAGCCCAGGCAATGAGCGCCGCCGCCGGTACGTTTGCGATGTTCGAGGAGCGGATCGATCCGGGCAGGGTTTCGTCGTTCCTGCTCGCGGCGGCGATGCACCTGGCGCTGTTCGCGGTGCTGGTGTTCGGGGTGCGCTGGCAGAACCGGCCGCCGGAGGCCGTGGTCGTTGAGTTGTGGAACGAGCCTGTACCTGCACAAATTCAGGCAGAACCCAAGCCGGAGCCAGCGCCTGCCGTATTGAAGCCCGAAGCCGTGATTCCGAAGCCCGACATCGCCGAAAAGGCGCCGCCGCCGAAGCCCAAGCCCGTGCCTAAAGTTGAACAAAAACCGAAACCCGCGCCGGTGGCCATCAGGCCGCGCGACGCGGAAGCGCAGCGCCAGATCCGCGAGCAACTCAACCGCGAGCAAGCCTCCCTCGCCATCGACCGCGAGCGGCAGCAGATCAAGGATCAGCTTGCGAATGATGCGGCTGCGGCGCGCAACAAGGCGATCGCGGACTGGGTGAACAAGGTAAGGGCGAAAATTCGCGGCAACATCGTGCTGCCGCCGGAGCTCAGGGGCAATCCGGAGGCGATCTTCGACGTCGTGCAGCTGCCCACCGGCGAGGTGCTGTCGGTCAAGCTGCGCAAGTCGAGCGGCCATGCGGGCTACGATCAAGCGGTCGAGCGCGCGGTGCTCAAGTCCTCGCCGTTGCCGCGGCCCGACAGGCCTGAATTGTTCCAGCGCGCTCTGGAACTCAAGTTCCGGCCTCTCGATTGAATATAATCCGGTGATGATCAGACGGTTCGCCGGAATCCTTGCTGCCGCGGCATTTTTTCTTGCCGGCGCGGCCCATGCGCAACTCTCGATCGAAATCACCGGTGCCGGGGCGCAACGCATCCCGATCGCGATCGTGCCCTTTGCCGGCGAGGGCGCGCTCGTACAGGGAAACGCCTCGGCCATCTCCTCCATCGTGCGTTCGGACCTGGAGCGCAGCGGCCTGTTCCGCGCGCTGGAAGTGCCGCCGCTCAGCCCGCCGCCGACCGAGGCCTCGAGCGTCAATTACGCTGAGTGGCGCTCGCGCCTCGCGGATGCGCTGGTGCTCGGTTCGGTCGCAGCGCGGCCCGATGGCCGCTTCGAGGTGCGCTTCAAGCTGTTCGATACGGTGAAAGGGCAGGACCTCTCGGGCGTCGCCTACACGCTGTCGCGGGAGCAGCTGCGCACCACCGCGCACCGGATCGCGGACTTCATCTACGAAAAGCTGACCGGAGAAAAAGGCGTGTTCTCCACCCGCATCGCCTACGTGGTGAAGCGCGGGCCGAAATTCGAATTGCAGATCGCGGATGCCGACGGCGCGGGGGAGGAGACCGCGCTGGCCTCCTTCGAACCCATCATCTCGCCTGCGTGGTCGCCCGACGGCCGGCGCCTGGCCTATGTGTCCTTCGAGGCCAAGAAGCCGGTGGTCTACGTGCACTCGCTCGCCGACGGCAAGCGCCAGGTGGCGGCGAATTTCAAGGGCTCGAATTCGGCGCCGGCATGGTCGCCGGACGGCGCGCGGCTGGCGGTCTCGCTGTCGCGCGACGGCGGCTCGCAGCTCTACCTGGTGAACCCGGACGGCAGCAACGTGCGCCGCATCTCGCAATCGGGCGGCATCGACACGGAACCGGTGTTCTCGCCCGACGGTCGAAGCCTCTACTTTACTTCGGACCGGGGCGGCAGCCCGCAGATCTACCGGATGCCGGCCAACGGCGGCGAGGCGCAACGCGTGACTTTCGAGGGAACCTACAACGTGTCGCCGCGCATCAGCCCGGATGGCAGGGTGCTCGCGTACATCGCGCGCAACGGCGGCAAGTTCCAGGTCGCGACGCTGGACCTGGCGACGCGCCAGACGCAGATCCTGACCGACAGCGAGAAGGACGAGTCGCCGAGCTTCGCGCCCAACGGCCGCATGATCCTGCTCGCTACCGTCAATGCCGGCCGCGGCGTGCTCTCGGCGGTCTCGGCCGATGGACGTATCAAGCAGCGCCTCACGATTTCGGCGGGCGATGTGCGGGAACCGGCCTGGGGGCCATTCGTTCGATGAACTGGAGAAAAAATATGCGTACAGCCTGGCTCGTTTCTTTCAGCACGCACGGCGCCGTGATGCTTGCCGCCGTAATGCTTGCCGCCTGTTCTGGCGGGCCGGTCTCGGAACAGTCGCCCGCGGGCGTCGAGGAGCGCCAGCCTGGCGCGCAGACCGGCGCGCAGACCCAGCCGATCAAGCCGGGGAGCGTTGCGCGCGTCGACCTGACTGCGAAACCGGGGGCCACGAGCCCGCTGACCGACCCGGGCAGCATCCTGTCGCGGCGCTCGATTTTCTACGACCTCGACACCTTCGACGTGAAGGACCAGTACAAGGACCTGGTCGAAGCGCACGCCAGGTTCCTGCGCGACAACGCCAGGTCGAAAATGCTGATCCAGGGCAATACCGACGAGCGCGGCAGCCGCGAGTACAACGTGGGCCTGGGGCAGCGCCGCTCGGAGGGTGTGAAGCGGATGATGCTGCTGCTCGGCGCGAGGGAAGACCAGATCGAGTCGGTGAGCCTGGGCGAGGAAAAGCCCAGGGCCGAGGGCCAGGGTGAGCAGGCCTGGTCGCAGAACCGGCGCAGCGACATCCTGTACCAGGGCGAGTACTGATGCGGCGGGCGGCCTGCGCCGCGTTCCTTGCAGCGTGGCTTGCACTGCCGGCGGCCGCGCAGGGCATCTTCGACGACAACACCGCGCGCGCCAGGATCGAGGAGTTGCGCAGGCAGGTCGAGGCGACCAGCAAGCTGTTCGAGGAGCGGCTCGCGAAGGCCGAAGACCGGCGCGCGCTCATCGAACTCGCCTCGCTGATCGAGGCCCTGAGATTCGAAATCGCCCGGATGCGCGGCCAGCTCGAACTGCTCCAGAACCAGGCCGAAACCGCGGACAAACGCGGCAAGGACTTCTACGTCGACATCGACACGCGGTTGCGCAAGCTCGAGCAGTCGAAGGAGGCTGCCGCGGCAGCGGACAAGCCGCCCGCCGAAGCGGGGGCCCCGGCGGCCGAATCGAAGGCCTACGAAGCGGCGCTCAACCAGTTCAAGCTGGGCAACTATCCGCTCGCGGTGTCGGCGTTCCAGGGTTTTCTGGTGACCTATCCTTCCAGCAAGCTCGCGCCCTCGGCGCAGTACTGGATCGGCAACGCGTACTTCGCGCAGCGCGACTACAAGCAGGCGATTGCCGCGCAGCAGCGGGTGCTCGCGGCCTGGCCCGAGGACGCCAAGGCGCCCGATGCGCTGCTGAACATCGCCTCCGCGCAGGACGCCATGGGCGACCGGCGCGGCGCGCAGAAGACGCTCGAGGGTCTGCTGGTGAAGTATCCGCAGAGCCCCGCCGCGGCGAGCGCCAGGCAGCGCCTTCAGCAAGGAACAAAAAAGTAAAAGCGGTCGTCCTTCTTTCCGGCGGCCTGGATTCGGCGACCACGCTCGCCTGGGCCCGGGACCAGGGCTTCGAGTGCTGGTGCCTGTCGGTGGATTACGGGCAGCGGCACGCCGTCGAGATCGAAGCGGCGGTACGCATCGCGCGCGCGCTCGGCGCTGCCGGCCACCGCATCCAGAAGCTCGACCTGACCCAGCTCGGCGGTTCTGCGCTCACCGACCGCTCGATCGCGATTCCCGTCTCGGGCATCCAGCCCGGCATTCCCGTGACTTACGTTCCGGCGCGCAACACCATCCTGCTGTCGCTCGCGCTCGGCTGGGCCGAGGTGCTGGGCGCCCAGCACATTTTCGTCGGCGCGAACGCGGTGGACTACTCGGGCTATCCTGACTGCCGGCCGGAGTATCTGAACGCCTTCGAGCAGATGGCCAACCTCGCCACCAAGGCGGCGGTCGAAGGCCGGACGATAGAGGTGCGCGGCCCGCTGGTGCATCTGCCCAAGGCGGCGATCGTGCAGCTCGCGCTCGAACTCGGCGTGGATCCCGCGATGACGGTGTCCTGCTACCAGCCCGATGCCGAGGGCCGCGCCTGCGGCGTCTGCGACGCCTGCCGCATCCGCAAGGCGGGCTTCGAGGCCGCTGCCGTGCCGGATACCACGCGCTACACTGGTCCGTAATGGAAACGCCGGCGCAACTCGCACCCTATGTCGCCTGGGCCTCATTTGCCCTTGCGTTCGTGTTCGGCGCGGTCGGCAACAAGACCAATTTCTGCACCATGGGCGCGGTCTCCGACTGGGTCAACATGGGTGACCTGAACCGCATGCGGATGTGGTTGCTCGCGATCGGCATCGCCATCCTCGGCGCGAACGGCCTGCAGCTTGCCGGCGTGGTGGACCTGTCGAAATCCATTTATCCCGGGCCGAACTTCAGCTGGCTGTCCTACATCGTGGGCGGGTTCCTGTTCGGCGTCGGCATGACGCTGGGCTCGGGCTGCGGCTCCAAGACGCTGATCCGGATCGGCGCCGGCAACCTCAAATCGGTGGTGGTGTTCCTCATTGCCGGCATCGCGGCCTACATGACCCTGCGCGGAATCCTGGGCGCGTTCCGGGTCGGGGTGCTGGAGAAGGCTACGATCAATTTATCCACAGGCCAGGATCTGCCGTCCCTGTTTTCCGCTGTTTCGGGTTTTTCAAAGCATTCCCTGATCCTGTTCTTATCTTTTGCGTTGGGCGGCGGGTTGATTGCCTATGCCTACAGCGCCAGGGACTTCCGCGCCAATTTCGACTACACGCTGGGCGGGGTGGTGACCGGGCTGGTGGTGGTGGGTGGATGGTATGTGAGCGGCCATGTCGGCCATATCGCCGAGGACCCGAATACCCTGCAGGAAGCGTACGTCGCCACCAACACCGGGCGCATGGAGGCCTTTTCCTTCGTCGCACCGCTCGCCTGGTCGCTCGAATACCTGATGTTCTGGACCGACAAGACCAGGATCGTCACTTTCGGCATCGCGTCGGTGGCCGGAGTGATCATCGGATCGGCAACCTATGCCCTCGTCTCCAGGAAATTCCGCTGGGAAGGATTCCGCGACGCCGAGGACACCGGCATGCACATGATCGGCGGCCTGCTGATGGGCTTCGGCGGCATCACGGCACTCGGCTGCACCATCGGGCAGGGAATTTCTGGTTTTTCCACCCTGGCCGTTGGCTCCATCATGACCTTCGTGGCGATCGTCGCCGGCTCCGCAGCGACAATGAAGTGGCAGTACTGGCGAATGACCCGCGAGGCCTGATAAAATTCGCCCCCTTTCCAGCAATTTCCCCACGGGTCGTTAGCTCAGCTGGTAGAGCAGCGGACTTTTAATCCGTTGGTCGCCGGTTCGAATCCGGCACGGCCTACCAATATCCGAAGCCCTTGGCGCGAGCCAGGGGCTTTTTCTTCGGCTATTCGCGCGCGCGCGCGAGCCTTTCGACTTCGGGCAGGCGCCTGAGCGCGCGCAAGACGCGCGCGAGGTGCTCGCGGTTGCCGACTTCGATCACCAGCAGCATGGTGGTGAAGACCGCGCGGTCTTCCTCCATGCTGATGGAATCGATATTGGAGCCCGCCTCGGCGATTTCCGAGGCGACCTTGGCCAGCACGCCGCGCTGGTTCGTCACCATCAGCCGCACCGCGGTCTGGAACAGGCGGCTCGGCTGGCGGTCCCATTCCACGTCGATCCACTGGTCGGGTTCGATGCGGCGCGAGCGCGCGGCCTGCTTGCATTCGGCGGTGTGCACCACCAGCCCCTGGCCCTTCTTCATCGAGCCGACGATCGCGTCGCCGGGAATCGGCCGGCAGCAGCCCGCGAGTTGCACCGCCATGCCTTCGGTGCCGCGGATCACCACGCTGGCGCCGGCACTCCTGGGATGGCCGCTCTTCGCTTCCTCGCGCTCGGTCTTGCGCAGCAGCCTTCTGGCGACCACCGCCGGCAGGCGCCTGCCGAGGCCGATGTCGGCGAGCACCTCCTGGCGCGAATGCGCGCCCGTATCGCGCACCGCGCGCTCCCAGCTTTCCTCATCGATTTCTGACGGCGCGTGGCCCGCGGCCTTGAGCGCCTGTTCCAGGAGCCGCTCGCCCAGCGCCGCCGACTCGTCGTACTGCATGGTCTTGAGGAAGTGCCGGATGTTGGAGCGCGCTTTTCCCGTTCTCACGTACTGCAGCCACGCCGGGTTGGGCTTGGCGTATCCGGTGGTGATGATTTCGATGCGGTCGCCGTTGCGCAGCTCGGTGCGCAGCGGCACCAGTTCGCCGTTCACCTTCGCCGCCACGCACTTGTTGCCGATGTCGGTGTGCACCGCGTAGGCGAAGTCCACCGCGGTGGCGCCACGCGGCAGCGACATGATCCGGCCCTTGGGCGTGAAGACGTAGACCTCGTCGGGGAACAGGTCGATTTTCACGTGCTCGAGGAACTCCTGCGAGTCGCCCGACTGGCTCTGGATCTCCAGCAGCGACTGCAGCCACTGGTGGGTTTTCTTCTGCAGCTCGGAGAGCGATTCCGCGTCGCTCTTGTACATCCAGTGCGAGGCGACGCCGGCCTCGGCCAGCCGGTGCATTTCCTCGGTGCGCAGCTGGATCTCGACCGGCACGCCATAGGGGCCGATCAGCGCGGTGTGCAGCGACTGGTAGCCGTTCGCCTTCGGGATCGCGATGTAGTCCTTGAACTTGCCCGGCACCGGTTTGTACAAGCCGTGCAGCACGCCGAGCGCGAGGTAGCAGGTGGGGTTGTCCTTCACCACCACGCGGAAGCCGTAGATGTCGTGCACTTCCGAGAACGACAGGTGCTTCTCGATCATCTTGCGGTAGATCGAGTAGATGTGCTTTTCCCTGCCGGTGATCGCCGCGGCGACCCCGGCTTGAGCCAGCTTCGCCTTGATCGCCGCCTCGATCTTGCCGACCACCTCGCGCCGGTTGCCGCGCGCTGCGCGCGTGGCCTTGGAAAGCACGCGGTAGCGCAGCGGGTGGGTGTGCGAGAACGCGAGTTCCTGCAGTTCGTGGAACAGCGCGTTCAGGCCGAGCCGGTTGGCGATCGGCGCGTAAATTTCCATGGTCTCGCGCGCCACGCGGTGGCGCTTGGCGGGCGCAACCGCGTCGAGCGTGCGCATGTTGTGCAGGCGGTCGGCGAGCTTGATCAGGATGACGCGCACGTCGCGCGCCATCGCGAGCAGCATCTTGCGGAAGTTCTCCGCCTGCGCGTCCTCGGCCGACTGGAATTCGATCTTGTCGAGCTTGGAAACCCCATCCACGAGGTCTGCGACGGGTTTTCCAAATGTATCCGAGATCTCGGCCTTGGTGACCGAGGTGTCCTCCATCACGTCGTGCAGCAGCGCCGCCACCAACGCCTGGCCATCCAGGTGCCAGCCCGCAAGGATCTCGGCGACCGCGAGCGGGTGCGAAACGTAGGGCTCGCCCGACTGGCGCCTCTGGCCGGCGTGCGCGGCGCCCGAGAAGCGATAGGCCTCGGCCAGGCGCGCGACGTCGGTCGGCTTCAGGTAGCCGAAGCGGGACTCATCGAGCACGGGAACGGCGGACATGGGGGGAGATTAGCGCAGTTCCCCCCAGATCAGTCATCCCCGCGGAAGCGGGGAACCAGCAAAACTCAGAGCGTGGGCGTTGCCGGCGCCACGGCCACGGGCGCGGCGGCGGGCGGTGTCTGGTTGCGCCGCAGGACTTCGACGCCGATCTTGCCCACGGAGATCTCGCGCAGCGCGATCACGGTGAATTTGTCGCGGTTGGGCTCGACCAGGGGCGATGCGCCCAAGCTGAGCTGGCGCGCGCGGTAGGTGGCAGTCAGCGTGAGCTGAAAACGGTTCGGGATTCGCTTGAGGCAATCGTCAACGGTGATGCGGGCCATGGTCTGCCTTCAAAGTCGGGGGTTTCAGGAGCGCGCCTTGCGCAGGCGCTCGACCCGGATGATCGCCTGCAAGTCCTGCTTGGCGACATCGAAGTCTTTGTTAATTATAACGTAATCGAACTCCGGGGCGTGCGAAATTTCTTCTTCCGCGCTCGCCAGCCGGCGCCTGATCACGGCATCCGAATCCTGGCCGCGCGCGCGCATGCGCCGCTCGAGTTCCGCCACCGCCGGCGGCAGGATGAACACCCCGGTGCAGACCGGGTACAGCTGGCGCACCTGCTGCGCGCCCTGCCAGTCGATCTCGAGCACCACGTCTTCGCCGCGTCCGAGCGCGTCGCGGATCACCGCCTGGGACGTGCCATAGCGATAGCCGTGCACCTCGGCGCTTTCGAGGAACTCGCCCCGCTCCAGCATCGCGATGAAGGTCTTGTCGTCCACGAAGTGGTATTCGCGGCCGTTCACTTCGCCGCGGCGCGGCGCGCGCGTGGTGTAGGAGACCGAGAGCTTCAGGCGCGGATCTTCCTTGAGCAGCGCGTCGATCAGCGAGCTCTTGCCCGCGCCCGAAGGCGCCGTGATGACGAACAGCAATCCGCTCATCGGATTCGTGCTCCCGCGCTCATTCGATGTTCTGAACTTGTTCCCGGATTTGTTCAATTAGCAGTTTCAACTCCAGCGCGCAATCGGCTATTTTCAGTCCGGCGGCCTTGGAGGCGAGGGTGTTTGCCTCGCGGTTGAGTTCCTGCGCCAGGAAATCCAG
>JBBPIU010000007.1:13527-52536 GCA_038040245.1 Pseudomonadota bacterium
CCTTGGAGGCGAGGGTGTTTGCCTCGCGGTTGAGTTCCTGCGCCAGGAAATCCAGTCGCTTTCCGACCGAGTCGCCCTTCGATCCCGCCGCGCCGCCCTTGGCCAGCACCCGCTCGACTTCGTCCAGGTGCGTGGCGAGGCGCGTGAGCTCCTCGTCAACGTCGCTCTTGGCGGCGAATAGCGCGATTTCGGCGCGTGCGCGCTCGTCGTCGCCGTTGCCGAGCACCTCGCGCAGCCGCTCGGAGATCCTCGCGCGGTAGGCCGCCACCGCTTCGGGCAAGAGCGGCGCAACCTCGGCCAGCCGCTGGCGCATCCCGGCGACGCGGCCGAGGAGGATGGCGGCCAACTTGGCGCCTTCGCGGCCGCGCGCCGCGCACAGTTCGTCCAGAGCCCGGCGGCAAAGGGTATCCAGCGTGGCGCGCGTGCGCTCTTCATCCGCGGCGGGCTCGGCGAGCACGCCGGGCCAGCGCAGCACGTCGGCAATACGCAGCGGCGATGCGCCGGGAAATGCCTTGGCGGCTTCTGCAGCCAGGGTCCGCAGCTGCTGGATGGCCTGGATATTGAGCTGTTGTTGTGCCTGGGGAATGGCGTTTCCAGAATAAAGGCGACAGTCCACCTTGCCCCGTGCAATCCGCCCGGTGATCAGTTCGCGCAGCATCGGTTCGGCGGCGCGCAGTTCCTCGGCGACGCGGAACTGCAAGTCGAGGAAGCGCGAGTTCACCGAGCGCAGCTCGAGCGTCAATGCGCCGCGCGGCGAATCGGCACTCGCAACGGCGTAGCCGGTCATGCTGTGGATCATGGGGATGCAGGTATCATAGGATAGATGTCCTCCCAAGCCAACCAGCCCTTACCGGAAGGCTTTCAACTCGAAAATTACAGGATTCTCCGCCTGCTCGCTTCGGGGGGATTCTCGTTCGTCTATCTCGCGCACGACGAGAACGAGACGCCGGTCGCGGTCAAGGAATACCTGCCGGCGACGCTTGCGCTGCGCACCAGTGAGAGCCCGGCGCCGGTGGTTCCGGAGGAAAATCTCGCCACCTTCCGCTACGGCCTGAAGTGCTTTTTCGAGGAAGGCCGGGCGCTGGCGACGCTGTCGCACCCGAACGTGGTGCGGGTCACCAACTTTTTCCGCGCCAATGAGACGGTGTACCTGGTGATGCGCTACGAACGGGGCCGCACGCTGCAGGAGCACATCCACAAGAAAAGCGGCGCGATCAAGGAAGACTGGCTGCGCAACACTTTCGTGCCGCTGCTGAACGGCCTGCGCGAAGTGCATTCCAACAAGCTGCTGCACCTGGACATCAAGCCGGGCAACATCTACGTGCGCAACGACGGCAACCCGGTGCTGATCGATTTCGGCGCCGCGCGCCAGACGCTCACGGTGGATGGCCTGAAGCTGCCGCCGATGTACACGCCGGGTTTCGCCTCCCCGGAGCACCACCAGGAGCGCGACAAGCTCGGCCCCTGGAGCGACATCTACTCCATCGGCGCCTCCATGTATGCCTGCCTCGCCGGCGCCGGTCCGCCTGTTGCGACGCAACGGGTGGAGAAGGACAAATTGACCAGCGCCCGCAAAGGCTGGGCCGGCAAGTATTCCGTAGATCTGCTGGACACCATAGACTGGTGCCTGCGCCTGAACCATCTGGAGCGGCCGCAGAGCGTATTTGCATTGCAGAAGGCGTTGCTGGGAGAGAAGGAGCCCGGATTTCGTGGCGAGGCACCGATTCTCGATCAATGGATGGATGCGATCCTGCGCCGGATGAAGCGCTGATTGATCACGGAGCGATGAACAGGCAGTGAAATACACGATTTTCCAGGACACGCGCATCGGCAAGCGGCCCTACCAACAGGACCGGATTGCGCATTGGAACACCCGCGACGCGCTGTTTCTTGTGGTCGCCGACGGCATGGGCGGGCATGCGCATGGCGACGTCGCCGCGCAAATTGCGGTGGACTGCCTGGGCAGCGCCTTCAAGGTGGAGGCAAAACCGAAGATCGCCGACCCCGAAATGTTTCTCTACCGGGCGATCGGCCGCGCCCACGCCATGGTCGTGCACCAGTCGCAGCGCCAGGGGCTGGCGGATTCGCCGCGCACCACCGTGGTGGCGTGCCTGGTGCAGGAAGGCTATGCCTTCTGGTCGTTCGTCGGCGACTCGCGCCTCTACGTCATCCGCGACGGCCGGATCGTGACGCGCACCCGCGACCACACGCCGGTGCAGATGCTGATCGACGCCGGCAGGATCCGCGAGGAGGCGGCGGCAACGCATCCGGACCGCAACAAGCTCCTGCAATGTCTCGGCGGGCCGCGCGCGCCCCGGGTGGAACCGACCGCGCAAGCGCGCCTCGCGCAGAACGACATCGTGCTGCTGTGTTCGGATGGCTTCTGGGGGCCGCTGACGCAGCGCCAGCTGCTGATGGGAGTGCTCGGCAAGGACATGAAGATGGCGTTTGCGGAACTGATCGATCTGGCCGAGACCCGCGCCGGACCCCGCTGCGACAATGTTTCGGTGCTGGCGATCGAGTGGCACGAGAAGGCGGTACCGGCCCCGGTGGAGCCGCTCACGGTGCCGATGGACGACCTGCCGACCGATGTGCGCGATTTCAGCGCCGCCGAGCCGGAAATCCTGCACATGACCGACGCCGACATCGAGCGCCAGATCGCCGAGATCAAGAAGGCGTTGAAGAAGCACGAACCCGGGAAAAAATGAGACCGAGCGGCAGGAAAGCGGAACAACTGCGCGCGGTGCGCATCGTGCGCGGCTACACGCGGCACGCGGAAGGATCCGTGCTGGTCGAGTTCGGCGACACCAAAGTGCTGTGCACCGCAAGTGTGGAAGCGCGCGTGCCCGGCTTCCTGCGCGACAAGGGGCGCGGCTGGGTCACAGCGGAGTACGGCATGCTGCCGCGCGCGACGCATACCCGCGGCGACCGCGAGGCGGCGCGCGGCAAGCAGTCGGGCCGCACGCAGGAGATCCAGCGGCTGATCGGCAGGGCGCTGCGCGCCGTGATCGATCTTCCCGCGCTGGGCGAGAATACGATTCACGTCGATTGCGATGTGCTGCAGGCTGACGGCGGTACGCGCACCGCCGCGATCACCGGATCCTTCGTCGCGGTGCACGACGCGCTCACCTGGATGCGCGCCAAGGGGATGATCGCCGCGCTGCCGGTCAAGGAATTTGTCGCCGCCGTATCGGTGGGCATCTACGAGGGCGAGCCGGTGCTCGACCTGGACTATCCCGAGGATTCGGCCTGCCAGACCGACATGAACGTGGTGATGACCGGCGCCGGCCGCTTCGTCGAAGTGCAGGGCACGGCGGAGGGCGAACCCTTCGCCCGCGCCGCGCTGGACCAACTGCTCGCGCTCGCGGGGCGCGGCATCGCCGAGCTCGTCGCGCATCAACGCCGCGCCCTGGGGTTGTGAAAAGCATTGTTCTTGCCTCGGGAAATCCGGGCAAGAGGGCCGAAATCCAGGCGCTGCTCGCCCCGTTCGGCACCCGCGTGGTTACGCAGGCCGAGCTCGGCATCACCGAAGCCGAAGAACCGTACGACACTTTCCTTGAGAACGCGCTCGCCAAGGCGCGCCACGCCTGTTTCGCCACGCGGCTGCCGGCGCTCGCCGACGATTCCGGCCTCTGCGTGGATGCTTTGGGCGGTGCTCCGGGTGTTCACTCCGCGCGCTATGCTGGCGAACCAGGATCAGATCCGAGAAACAATCAAAAACTTCTCACCGAGATGTCCGCGCACGACGACCGCCGCGCCCACTACGAATGCGTGCTGGTGCTGATGCGCGGTCCGGGCGATACGCAGCCGCTGGTCGCGAGCGCGCAATGGCATGGCCGCATCGCGCGCCTGCCGCGCGGCGGCGGCGGTTTCGGCTACGACCCGCTGTTCCTGCCGCAAGGGTTGGCGAAGACCGCGGCCGAACTCGCACCGGAAGAAAAGAACCGCGTCAGCCACCGCGGCCAGGCGCTGGCGAAGCTGCTCGAACTGCTGAGGCGGGAGCCATGAGCGCCGCGGTGCTGCGCGACATGCGCAACGTGAACCGCGTGCACTTCAGCGCGCTGCCGCCGCTCTCGCTCTACGTGCACCTGCCCTGGTGCGTGCGCAAGTGCCCCTATTGCGATTTCAATTCGCACGAACGCGGGGGAACACTTCCAGAACAGGGGTACCTGCAGGCGCTGACCAGGGACCTGGAGGGTTCCCTGGCTTCGGTGTGGGGCCGGCGAATCCATTCGATATTCATCGGCGGCGGCACGCCGAGCCTGTTCTCGGCCGCGGCCATCGACGAACTCCTGGCGAACATCAGGGCCCGCCTGCCCGTCGAGCCCGGCGCGGAAATCACCCTGGAGGCCAACCCCGGCGCGGCGGAGGCAGCGCGCTTCGAGGGCTATCGCGATGCGGGGGTGAACCGGCTCTCGGTCGGCGTGCAGAGTTTCGATGACGCCATGCTGCAGGCGCTCGGACGGATCCATTCCGCGGACGAGGCGCGGCGCGCGATCGGCATGGCGATGGACACGTTCGGCAACGTGAACATCGACCTCATGTACGGCCTGCCGGGCCAGACGCTGGCGATGGCACGCGCCGACATCGAGGAGGGCGCGCACTTCGGCACGCCGCACCTCTCGGCCTACCAGCTCACGATCGAGCCGAACACCGTGTTCTTTTCTCACCCGCCGAAGCTGCCCGGGCACGACGCGTCCGCGGACATGCAGGTCATGATCGAGGAAACGCTTAGGGCCGCCGGCTTCGAGCACTACGAAACGTCGGCCTTCGCCAAGCCCGGCCGCCGCTGCCGGCACAATCTGAACTACTGGGAGTTCGGCGACTATCTCGGCATTGGCGCCGGCGCGCACGGCAAGCTCAGCTTCGCCGACCGCGTCACGCGGCACGAACAGGTAAAGCAGCCGCGCGAGTACCTCGCCGCAACAGCCAAGGCGACCGACCGGGTCGTCGACCCCAAGGAGTTGCCATTCGAATTCATGCTGAACACGCTTCGCCTGATCGAAGGTTTTGACGTCGATCTTTATAGTGCAAGAACAGGACTCCCGGCGAAGACGATCGAGCCGGGGCTGCGCGCGGCAGAAGACAAAGGTCTGATCGAGCGGAGCCTCAGACGGATCCGCCCGACCGAGCGCGGCCAGCGCTTCCTCAACGAGTTGACCACGTTGTTCCTGCCGGAACGCTAGGCCAGCTCGTCGAGGAGTGCTTTCGCGGCGCGCAGGTCCGCAGTGTCGAAGCCCTCGGTAAACCAGCCGTAGATGTCGGCGAGCAGGCGATGCGCCTCATCGCGCCGCCGCTGCTCGCGCCAGAGCCGCGCCAGGCTCATCGCCGCGCGAAGCTCGAACGATTTCTCCTCGCGGCTGCGGGCGATCTCGATCGCGCGGCGGAACCGGCGCTCGGCCTGGTCGGCGTCCGGCGCGGCAGATTTCAGGATCAGCTCGCCCTCGACCCGGAAAACTTCCGAGGCATAGAAGTTCTTTCGATCCGCCTCGACGAACAATGCCATGGCGGACTGCGCTTCCTCAGTGTGCCCTCCATTCATGCATTGTTCGGCGAGCACGCAGATGCAAAACGCCTTCCTCCATTGGGAAAGTGCGAAGCCTCCCAGCTGGCGGCACAGGTCGCGAATGGCATTGATGTCGGATCGCTTGCCGGCACAAGCGTGGCGCATGATCACGGCAAGGTCCAGATAGGGCCGGAATCCATGGGTATCTGCCAGCGCAAACAGCCGCTCCGCGGCGGCGACGGCGGCCTCATGCTCGCCGCGTTGAAACTGGACCCAAGCCACAAACGTCAGCGCGAGACCCGTGGTTTGCGGGTGCTGAAGCTCCTCGACGAGGCGCATAGTGTCCCGCAGGTCGCTCGAGGCCTGCTCGGGAAAGCCGAGCAGCCAGCGATTCATGGCGAGATGCCAGCGGCAGCAGGCGCCGGCATCGTGCCCACCGTAGATGAACGCCTGCGCGGCGTGCTGCTCCCGGACGTAGAGCGATAGACCGCGCTCCATGTGAGACACGGCCGCCTTCGGCTGCCCCATCGCCGAAAGAGTCGGCCAGAGCGAGTGGTGGGCTTCGAGAATCTGGCCCGAGTCTCCACTGTGTTGCGCCGTATCGAGCAGTACTTCAGCCGCTTCCACTGCCTCCGGGTAGTCTCCTCGTGTGAACTTTATGAACCAGAGGTTCCAGAGCACCTGAAATCTGCGCGGCGCGTCCCCGATCCGATCCGCAAGTTCCTGCGCGCGCAAATACAGGCTCTTGACCTCCGGTGCTGACGCACCCTTGAGGCCGATCAATGCCGGACCGAGGGCGAGACGGATGTCGAGTGACTCACTCAGGTTGTCCCCGGATTGCGGCATCTCGTCCAGAAGAGCGAGTGCCTGCTCGAAGAACCCGACGGCCTCGCGACTGGCCGAACGCGCAACGGCCTTCGTCCCCGCCTGACGGAGGTACCGTACTGCCTTCGTGAGCGCGCGGCCGCGCAATGCATGGTGCGCGAGCAGCTCGACCTGCTCGGCGAGGCGATCGGCGTAGAGCTGCTCGATCGCCTCGACGATCGCGGCGTGCAGCGCGCTCTTGCGTTCCTGGAGCACGCTGCCATAGGCGACCTCGTGCGTGAGCGCGTGTTTGAATGCGTACTCCAACTCGGGGAAAAGCCTTGCCTCGTACACGAACTCGGCGGCCTGGAGGCGGGCAAGACCGCCCCGCAATTCGTCTTCGCCGATCTCGACAATCGCCTGGAGCACGGTGAACGGGACATCCATTCCGACCACTGCCGCGGCCTGCAGCAGGCGCTTGTCCATCGGGTCGAGCCGATCGATGCGTGCGGCGAGTATGGCCTGCACCGTCGCCGGGACACGAATTGCCTCAAGCTCGCGCACCAGCCGGTACGCTCCGCGCACGCCGGCGAGCGCACCGCTCTCGACCAGTGTGCGCACACTCTCCTCGATGAACAGGGGATTGCCCTCAGTGCGCTCGATGAGCAGCGGCTTGAGCGGCGCGACGCTCGGCTCGTTGCCGAGCAATGCCTCGAGTAGATCGTGCGCGCTCGCCGGCGGCAGCGGGTCGACGCGGAGCTGCCGGTAGTAGGTTTTTCCACCCCAGGCGTGCCGATATTCGGGCCGATAGTTGACGGCGAGGACCATGGGCGCCGCGGGAACGCTCTCGACCAGGGTGTCGAGGAACGCCTGGGTCTCGCCATCGATCCAGTGCAGATCCTCGAACACGAGCAGCAACGGCTGGATCTGGCTCTCCCTGAGCAGGATGCGCTTGGCCGAAGCAAGCGTGATCCGGCGCCGCTCGGCCGGATCAATCTGGAGGAGCGGACTGTCGTCGGGCAGCGCATCGAGCAGCCACAGCACCGGCGGTATTACGTCCTTCAGCGCGTCATCCAGGGTCAGGAGGTTGCCGGTCACCTTGGCACGGATCGCGCGGATGTCATCGCGCGTTTCAATCTTGAAGTAGACCCGCAGGAGGTCGGCCAGCGGCAGGTATGCCGTCGCCTTGCCATAGGATACCGAGCCGCTTTCGAGTGTCAGCCACCCGTGCGTGCGATGGGAGTGGATGAACTCGTAGTAAAGGCGCGACTTTCCGACGCCCGGTTCGCCCACGACCGCGACGACCTGGCCACGTCCGCGCTGCGCTGCTTCCGCAGCAAGGCGGAGTTGCTCCATTTCGGCATCCCGGCCGACGAACTGCGTAAGGCCGCGCGCTCGGGCTGCTTGAAGCCGTGTGCGCGCAGCTCCCGCGCCGGTGAGTTCGTACACCTGAACCGGATCAGCGAGTCCTTTCACCGGAACGGGGCCAAGCGGCTTCACCTCGACGTAGCCTTCGGCGAGACCGAGCGTGTCGGCCGTCAGCCGGATGGTTCCGGGTATCGCAAGCTGCTCCATGCGCGCCGCGAGATGCGTGGTCTGGCCCACCGCGGAGTAGTCCATCCGCAGGTCGTTTCCGATCGAGCGCACCACCACCTCGCCGGAGTTGAGTCCTACACGTATCCGCACCTCGACGCCGTAGGCGCGGCGCGCCTCGTCCGTGTAGCGCCGGATTGCCTCCTGCATGCGCAGCGCCGCGTAGCAGGCACGCACGGCGTGGTCCTCGTGGGCGAGTGGTGCGCCGAACAGCGCCATGATTCCATCGCCCATCACCTGATTCACCGTGCCCTCGTAGTGGTGCACCGCCTCCATCATCTTGTCGAGCACCGGGTCGAGGAGCTTGCGCGCCTCTTCGGGATCACGGTCGGCCAGGAGTTCCATCGATCCTTTTAGATCGGCGAAGAGCACCGTGACCTGCTTGCGCTCTCCATCCAGCGCGCCTTTCGAAGTCAGGATTCTTTCGGCGAGGTGCCTGGGAGTGTAGGACTCGGGCGATCCGTAGCGTGCGTCAGTATCCGGCTGACCGGAGGGTCGGCCGCATTGATTGCAGAACTTCGCGCCGGCGGGCAGTTCGGCTCCGCAGCCGCCGCATGCGGCGCTCAGCCGCGCCCCGCAGCCGGCGCAGAACTTGGACTGCGGCGGATTGTCGTGCCGGCAGCGGGGACACTGCATACGGATTCTCTCTCCCGGAAAATCAAGTCACATTTTGCGCCGAAACACCAAGTCTCGCACCTCGTGCCCGAGCTTTACGCCGCGCCGTTCGAACTTCGTGATCGGGCGGTTTTTCCGCTCTGGCTGTTCTTTCGTGAATGAAGAACTGGAAGAAAAAACCTCGTCAATCTGCGTCGCGTACTCCAGCCAGTCGGTGGCGGCGTGGAGATAGCCGTCCGGGGCGAGCTTGCGCGCGGCGAGCGCGACGAAGGGCGGCTGCACCAGGCGGCGCTTGTGGTGGCGCTGCTTCGGCCAGGGATCCGGAAAGAACAGATGGATGCCGGCAAGCGTGCCGTCGGCGATCATTTTTTCGAGTACTTCGACCGCGTCATGCCGTATGACGCGCAGGTTCTTCAGTTCGAGGACTTCGATTTTCTTCAGCAGGCTGCCGACGCCGGGGCCATGCACCTCGATGGCGATGAAGTCCGTTTGCGGATTCGCCTGCGCAATCTCCGCCGTGGTTTCCCCCATCCCGGAACCGATTTCGAGAACAACGGGCGCCGTTCTTTCGAAGATCTCCTTTATGTTCAGGAAAGAATCTGAAAAGGAAATTCCAAAGCGTGGCAGCAATTCATTCAGTGCGCGCTGCTGCGAGGGCGTGGTCCTGCCCTGGCGCAGGACGTAGCTGCGGATTTCGCGCTTCAAGCCGCCTTCGGCCGTGCGAGGCCCGCCTCTGGCTGGGGCGACGTGATGGTGCCTTCGGTGGGTGAGGAGGGCGCCGCGCTGTAGAGCTTCTTCGGCATGCGGCCGGCGAGAAACGCCTCGCGCCCGGCTTCGACGCCCTTCTTCATCGCGCGTGCCATTAGCACCGGGTCCTTCGCCGCGGCGATGGCGGTGTTCATCAGCACGCCGTCGCAGCCGAGTTCCATGGCGATTGCGGCATCCGACGCGGTGCCGACGCCCGCGTCCACCAGCACCGGCACGCCGACGCGCTCGATCACGAGCTGCAGGTTCCACGGATTGAGGATGCCCATGCCCGAGCCGATGAGCGAAGCAAGCGGCATCACCGCTACGCAGCCGGCATCCTCGAGCATCTTCGCCTGGATCGGATCGTCCGAGCAGTACACCATCACCTTGAAGCCCTCGGCGACCAGCTGCTTCGCGGCTACCAGCGTCTCTGGCATATTAGGATAAAGCGATTGCGGATCACCCAGCACTTCCAGTTTGACGAGGTCATGGCCGTCGAGCAGTTCGCGCGCGAGGCGCAGCGTGCGCACCGCGTCGCTGGCGCTGTAGCAGCCGGCCGTGTTCGGCAGGTAGGTGAACTGCGAGGGCGGCAGGAAATCGAGCAGCGAAGGCTCGCCTTTGGTCTGGCCGATGTTGGTGCGCCGGATGGCGACAGTCACGATCTGCGCGCCCGAGGCCTCGATCGCGGCGCGCGTCTGCGCGAAGTCCTTGTACTTGCCGGTGCCGACCAGCAGCCGCGACGAGAACGTCCTGCCCGCGATCTGGAGAACATCCTTCATCTCAACCTCCGCCCACGGCCACCACGATTTCCAGCCGGTCGCCGTCGGCGAGCAGCGTAGCGCCGTGCGCGCCTCGCGGCACGATTTCGCCATTGCGCTCCACGGCGATCTTCTTGCCCGCCAGGGCCATGGATAGGAGCAGTTCCGACAGCACCAGGGGCCGTTCGTGGCGTTGTGCGTGGCCGTTGACTGTGATTTCGATCATGTACCGAATAATACAATGGCGCCAAGCACTTGTGGCTATGCTGCAATGCAGTATAACCTTCAAGTAATACATCAGGACCGGAACTTATTCCTACTCCTGGCCGGACAAAGGGAGTAGATTGCGTGCCTGTAGCACATTGTCGGAGAAGAAAAATGACCACCAGAGCATTGATCATCGTTGCGTGCTTCGCCGTCGGCGGGTGCACCACCATGACCGATTTCGGCAGCAGCGTGCGCAAAGAGAGCCTGAAGAACGATCAGGGCCTCGTCATCGGCCACAAGAACATGCTCCGCAACGAGCAGACCGGCGAAGTGCTCGCCCAGGTCCTGCTCTACACCCCGGTGCGCAGCGAAAGCGGTGAAATCGTGGGCTTCGAGGAGCAGACCAGGGACGGCGCGATCATCCGCGACCTGAACGGCCGCAGCATCGGCGGCAGGTTCGCGGACCTGCGCAGCCGCAGCACCAATTCGAAGAGCAAGGGCATTACCATCGTGTTCCGCCCGGCGGACGCGCAGCAGGTGGCCGTCACGCAGCCGAAGATCTGGGAGCTGATGGCTTCCCTGTCGGCCTCCGACCTGCGCAGAATCCAGTAGCGCTTGCGCAGTCCGTTTTCCGCCACGGCCGCAGCATGCTGCGGCCGTCGCATTTTGGGCCCCCATCTGCCTTAAAATTCCCCAGTAGTTGATCGGGAGACGCGTCTCCCGAGCCCTAATGGGCGGGTGTAGTTCAATGGCAGAACGGCAGCTTCCCAAGCTGCATACGAGGGTTCGATTCCCTTCACCCGCTCCACACGGACTGGAGGCCATGCCCTACTCGGTGGAAGGCAAGCTCGTCGTCGCGATCTCCTCGCGTGCGTTGTTCGATTTCGAGGAAGAGAACCGCGTGTTCGACGCCCAGGGCGAGCGTGCCTACATCGACCTGCAGTATTCGCGCATGGACGTGCCGGCGAAGGAGGGCGTCGCCTTCCGGCTGGTGAAAAAGCTGCTGGCATTCAATTCGGGCGAGGCGCAGCGCGTCGAGGTGGTGATCCTGTCCAAGAACGATCCGGTCTCGGGCCTGCGCATTTTCCGCTCGGCCGAGCGCGCCGGCCTGAAGATCGAGCGCGGCGTATTTACGCGGGGCCGCAGCCCCTACCGCTACCTCGACGCGCTGCGCGCGAATCTCTTCCTTTCGGCCAACGAACAGGACGTGATGGGCGCGCTCGATGCACGCTTTCCGGCCGCGCGCGTGCTGCCCGAATCGGCGCAGGCCGGCGGGCGTCATGCCGAGGAGGTGCGCATCGCGTTCGACGGCGACGCGGTGCTCTTTTCGGACGAGGCCGAGCGCGTGTTCCAGCGCGATGGCCTGGATGCTTTCACCCGCCACGAAACGGCCCACGCGCTCAAGCCATTGCCGCCGGGGCCGTTCAAACCCCTGCTCGAGGCCCTGCACCGGCTGCAGGCCGCGTCCGGCACCGACGTGCCGATGCGCGTGCGCACCGCGCTGGTCACCGCGCGCAGCGCGCCGGCGCATGAGCGGGCAGTGCGCACGCTCATGGACTGGAACATCGCCGTGGACGAGGCGTTGTTTCTCGGCGGCCTGGACAAGGGCGAATTCCTGAAGGCCTTCCAGCCCGACTTCTACTTCGACGACCAGCGCGGGCACGTCGCGTCCGCCAGCCAGCACGTTGCGACCGGGCACGTACCATTCGGCATTGCCAACAAGGACCAGGTGACTCCATGAAAACGCTCAGGATTCTGCTCTACGGCATGGGCGGGCTGATTGCGCTCGCGGTCGTGGCGCTGGGCGCCGCGGTGGTGATCGTCGATGGCAAGTTCGTCAAGGCGCGCTTGGAGAGCGCGATGAAGGCGAAAAACCGCACGCTGAAAATTGAGGGCGACCCGACGGTGAAGCTGTTTCCGGTCGCCGGCCTGGCGCTCGGCAAGACATCGCTGAGCGAGCCCGGCAGCGACAAGCTTTTCGTCTCGCTCGACGCGGCCGAGGTCGCGGTGCGGGTGATGCCGCTTCTTTACGGCGAGGTCGCGGTCGAGACGCTCAAGCTCTCCGGATTGAAGGCGAATGTGGTCCGCCGCAAGGACGGCAGCATGAATTTCTCGGATCTGGCCGAACGAAAGGAGCAAGCCGCCGGCAAACCCGAAGAGCCGCCCAACGTGCGAATTGCCGAAGTGATCGTGGAGAAGGTGCAGCTTGCCTACCGCGATGAAGCGACCGGGCAGGAACTGAACATCGCGGAACTGAATCTGAAAACCGGCCGCCTCGACGGGCAGACGCCGGGCGATCTGTCGCTGTCGGCGCGAATCACGGGAAGGAAGCCGGAAGTGGACCTCAGGGCGCAAGCGGCGGGCGCGCTGCGCTTCAATCTCGGCAAAGAAGAGTTCGCGTTCGACAAATTCAGCGCGCAGTTGAAGGGGCGCTTCGACAGGGACACGATTTCGGCCGAGTTCTCCGCGCCCAGGGTGGAAGTGACGCCGGCCAGGGCCTCCGGCTCCGAGGTGACGGGCTCGGTGCAGATCAAGGGTCCGCAGCGCAGCGTCGATGCAAAGCTGCGAATTGCCGCAATGGAGGGCTCCGCGACCGCGCTCACCATCCCGAACGTCTCGCTGGAACTGGACGCCGCGCTCTCGGGCATATCGATGAAGGCGAAAATTGACGCCGCCATCAAGGCGAACCTTGCGAAGCAGGATCTGCAGGCCGAGATCTCGGGCAGGCTCGACGAGTCCAGGCTCAAGGCCAAGGTCGGGCTGACGAATTTCGCCCCCCTGAAGGCGAATTTCGTCGCCGACTTCGACCGGCTGAACGTGGACCGCTACATTCCGCCGGAACGCAAGGACGGCAAGGGCGACGAGCCCATCGACCTTGCCGTGCTGCGCGGCAAGACCGTGAGCGGCAAGGTCGCGATTGGTGCGCTCACCCTGATGCGTGTCAAGCTCGAGAACGTCAAGGCGGAGATCAAGCTTGCCGACGGCAAGCTCGAGGTCTCGCCGCACAGCGCTAACCTGTATGGAGGCACGCTTGCGGGCGCGCTGAGCGCGGAGGCGAAGGGTAACCGCGTCCAGGCCAAGGAGAACCTACAGAACGTGTCGGTGGGACCGCTGCTGCGCGACTACGCGCGCAAGGACTTGCTGGAGGGACGCGGCAACGTTACGCTCGACGTGCAATCCACGGGCGCCACGACGTTGGCCCTGAAAAGGGCCCTTGCGGGCAGCGCGCGCATCCAGATGAAGGATGGAGCGATCAAGGGCACCAACCTCGCTGAAGGCGCGCGCAGCGTGAAATCGGCGCTCGGCGCGAAGACCACCAGGCACGATCCCTCTCAGAAGACGGACTTCTCGGAGTTGAGCGCGAGTTTCGCGATCAAGAACGGCGTCGCGCACAATAGCGACCTGAAAGCGCAGTCGCCTTTCCTGCGCCTTGGCGGTGCGGGTAACCTGGACATCGGCAACAACACCATCGACTATCAGGCGAAGGCGATCCTCTTCGCCGGGATTACGATTCCGGTGAAGCTCAGCGGGGCGCTCGACAACCCGAGCTGGAACGTGGACTACTCGGCGCTGGTGGGCGGCGCCGCGGGTTCGGTGACGGAGATGATCGGCAAGAAAGGCGTCGGCGGCGTCACGGACGCGGTGCGCGGTTTGTTCAAGCGTTAAATTCGATTTTCTTCCACCGCGTGGCAGGCGCTCGCCGCTTCGCCATGCCAGATCAGACTCGGCCTTTCGGCCTGGCACCTGTCATTGGCATGCGGGCAGCGCGGATGGAAAGCGCAGCCGGGCGGCGGTGACAGCGGGTTCGGAACCTCGCCGGCAACCGGCGTGCGCTGGCGACCGCTCATCTCCAGGTCCGGCACGGCGTCCAGCAGCATGCGCGTGTAGGGGTGCTTCGGCCGCGCGAACAGTTCTTCGGCATCCGCGATCTCGACCAGGCGCCCGAGGTACATGACGGCGATCCGATCGGCGACGTGGGAGACCACCGCCAGGTTGTGCGAGATGAAAAGGTAGGTGAGGCCGAGCCTCGCCTGCAGTTCGGTCATCAGGTTGAGGATCTGCGCCTGCACTGAAACGTCAAGGGCCGAGGTCGGTTCGTCGCATACCAGGAATTCCGGCCGTCCCGAGAGAGCGCGCGCGATCGAGATGCGCTGGCGCTGGCCGCCGGAGAACTCGTGGGGATACTTCTCGCCGTCCTCGGGCGCCAGCCCCACCTGTTTCAGCAGTTCCGCGACGCGCGCCGCGATCTGCGCGTCGTCCGCGGCGAGCCCGAGCACTCGGAGCGGCTCGGCGACGATGTCGCGCACGCGCCAGCGGGGATTGAGGCTCGCGTAGGGATCCTGGAAAATCATCTGCATCCGGCGGCGTATCCTTGCGGTCGCCGCCTTCGCTTCCGGATCCGAAATCTCCACGCCGTCGAATTCGATGCGGCCGCGCGATGGTGCGTACAGCCCGACGATCAGCCGCGCGACGGTGGATTTGCCGCAACCCGATTCGCCGACCAGCGCGAGGGTCTCGCCCTTGCGCACCTCGAATGAAACGCCGTCCACCGCGTGCAGCAGCTGCCGCGGCACGCCTTCGAGGACGCGGTTCAGCCACGGCCGCGAAACGTCGAAGTCCCGGCCTAGGTCCTCAAGCCGGAGCAGCATTGTGTTCGTCATAGAGCCAGCAGGCAGTGAGGTTGGAGCCGACCGGGCGCGGCTCGGGGCGCTCTGTCCTGCAGCGCGCGAAGCTCTTGCCGCATCGCGGGTGGAATGCGCAGCCCGAGGGGATGGCGTTCAGCCGCGGCATCGCGCCCTCGATCTGCACCAGCGGAGCGTGCATTTGCGCGCTAGCAACGCGGATTTTGGGTATCGAGCCCATCAGCCCGGCGGTATAGGGATGCCGGGCCGCGCGGACCACCTCGCGCACCGGGCCGATCTCGACAATGCGGCCGGCGTACATCACCGCGACCCGGTCGGCGGTCTCGGCGATCACGCCCATGTCGTGCGTGATCAGCATCACTGCGGTGCCGCGCTCGCGCGCAAGTTTCTTCAGCAACTGGATGATCTGCGCCTGGATCGAAACATCGAGCGCGGTGGTGGGTTCGTCGGCGATGATCAGGCGCGGCTCGGCGCACAGGGCGAGGGAGATCACGACGCGCTGGCGCATGCCCCCGGAGAACTGGTGGGGGTAGTGGTCGATGCGGGCTTCGGGCGCCTGGATGCCCACTTCGCGCAGCAGCGCGAGCGCCCGGTCCCGCGCCTCTGCGGCGTCGATGTCGAGATGCGTGCGGATTGTTTCAACCAGCTGCTCGCCTACCGTGTAGAGCGGATTGAGCGAGGTGAGCGGATCCTGAAAGATCGCGCCGATGCGCCGGCCGCGGATCTGCCGCAGCGCTTCGTGCGGCAGATTGTCGATGCGTTCGCCTTCAAGCAGGATCTCGCCCGCGGCGATGCGGCCCGGGGGCTCGAGCAGGCCGATGACGGCCGTCCCGGTGAGCGATTTTCCCGCCCCGGATTCGCCGACGACCCCGAGCACTTCGCCCGGCGCGATGGAGAAGGAGATCCCGTCCACTGCGACCAGCGTTCCGCGGCGCGTCGGGAATTCTATTCTCAGGTTCTTGACTTCGAGGACCATTGCCGGCGCAGTGCCCATTCACCGCAGCCTTGGGTTGAGGGCGTCGCGCAGCCAGTCGCCGAGCAGGTTCACGGACAGCACCAAGGTGACCAGCGCCACGCCGGGGAACACCGTGATCCACCACTCCCCGGAGAGCAGGAACTCGTTGCCGATGCGGATCAGCGTGCCGAGGGACGGCCGGGTGGGCGGCACGCCGACGCCGAGGAAGGAGAGCGTCGCCTCGGTGATGATCGCGGTCGCGATGTGGATGGTCGCGATCACCAGCACCGGGCCCATGACGTTCGGCAGCACGTGCCGTAGCATGATTGCGAGGGGCGGCCGCCCGATGACGCGCGCCGCCTGCACGTATTCCTTGTTCTTCTCGACCAGCGTCGAGCCGCGCACCGTGCGCGCGTACTGCACCCAGCCCGAGACCCCGATCGAGAAGATCAGCACGGGGATCGCGATCTCGTCGTGCGAGTTGGCAGGCAGGGCGACGCGCGCGACGCCATCCACCAGCAGCGCGATCAGGATCGCGGGAAAGGAGAGCTGGATGTCGGCGACGCGCATGATGAAGGCATCGAGACGGCCACCGAGATAACCCGACAGGAGCCCGAGTGTGACCCCGGTCACGAGCGCGAACAGAACAGCCGCCACCCCGACGCCGAGCGAAATGCGCGCCCCGTACAGGATCGTCGAGAGGATATCGCGTCCCTGGTCGTCCGTGCCCAGCGGATAGTTCGTCGCGCCCTGCGCCACCCATGCCGGCGGCGCGAAGGCCTTGTTCAGGTCGAGCGACGCGGCGTCGAACGGGTTTTGCGGCGCGAGCCAGGGCGCGAGCAGCGCCCCGCCGACGCAGATCACCGTCAACACGGTGGCGGCGATCGCGACCGGCGAGCGGCGGAAGCTGTACGCGAGGTCGTGATTCCAGATTGCCGGGAAATTCACCGAATTGAAGCGGCGATTCCTGCCGCTACTTCAGCGGCAGCGACTCCTCGACGAGCGCGGCGAGGTAGCCGGCGCCGAGCGGGATCACCTCGTCGTTGAAGTCGTAGGCCGGGTTGTGCAGGAAGCAGTTGTTCGGTCCGCCGCCCTGGCCGAGGAAGACGTAGGCGCCCGGGCGCGCCTGCAGCATGTAGGAGAAATCCTCGCCGCCCATGGTCGGTTCGGCATCGGTAAACACGTTGTTCTTGCCGAACACGCGCTCGCCCACCTGCGCGGCAAAAACCGCCTCGCGCTCGGTGTTGATCGTCGAGGGATAGCCGATCTTGTACTCGATCTCGGCGCTGCCGCCCATCGCCTTGGAGATGCCGGCGACGATTTCCTTGATGCGTGCCTCGGCCAGAGTGCGCGTCTCCGGGCGGAAGGTGCGCACGGTACCGATCAGCTTGACGAAGTCGGGAATCACGTTGAACACGCCGGTCTGGCTGGTTTCCATCGAACACACCGAAACCACGATCGCATCCAGCGGGTTGGCATTGCGGCTGGCGATCGTCTGCAGCGCCGAGATCACCTGCGCGGTGACCACCACCGGGTCCACGGTGAGGTGTGGCATCGCGGCGTGTCCGCCCTTGCCCCGGACCGTGACCACGATCTCGTCGGTGGCCGCCATCACGGGCCCCGGCCGGACCGCCATCTGTCCCGGCGGCAGCCCGGGCCAGTTGTGCACCGCATAGACCTCGTTCGCCGGGAAACGGTCGAAGAGGCCCTCCTCGACCATGAGTTTGCCGCCGCCGCCGCCTTCCTCGGCCGGCTGGAAGATCAAGTACGCTGTCCCATCGAAGTTCCGCGTCTCCGCCAGATAGCGCGCTGCGCCCAGCAGCATGGTGGTGTGGCCGTCGTGCCCGCAGGCGTGCATGCGTCCAGCGTGCGTCGACTTGTGCGGGATGTTATTGGTTTCGTGCATCGGCAGGCAGTCCATGTCGGCGCGCAGGCCGACCGCGCGGCCGCTAGAGGACTTTTTCCCCTTGACGACGCCCACCAGCCCGGTCTTCGCCAGGCCGCGGTGTACTTCGATGCCCCAGGCCGCGAGCTGATCGGCGACCAGCTGCGAGGTGCGGCTTTCCTGGAAGGCGAGTTCGGGATGGGCGTGGATGTCGCGCCGGATGGTGCGCAACTCGGCGTGATAGGAGCGGATCTTCTCGACAGGAGAATGCACTTTCTCGGCGGGTGCGTTCATAGGGTTCCTCCAAGGTTTGTACAGCGGCGGATTCAGCCCGCGGCGACGGCCCTGTCTATCCGCAAGCGCGGGTCAACCGCATAGTAGAGCAAGTCGACGACCAGGTTGATGATGACGAAAAAAAGCGCGATCAGGCAAAGGTAAGCCGCCATCACCGGGACGTCGGCGAAGCCCACCGCCTGGATGAACAGGAGGCCCATGCCCGGCCACTGGAACACCGTCTCGGTGATGATGGCGAACGCGATGATCGCGCCCAGTTGCAGCCCGGTGATGGTGATGACCGGCACCAGGGTGTTCTTCAGCGCGTGGCCGAAGTGCACCGCGCGGTCGGTGAGGCCGCGGGCGCGGGCGAACTTGATGTAGTCGGTGCGCAGCACTTCGAGCATCTCGGCGCGCACCAGGCGCTGGATCAGCGTCATCTGGAACAGCCCCAGCGTGATCGAGGGCAGGATAAGCGACTTCAGGCCCGACGCGGTGAGGAATCCGGTGCTCCACCAGCCGAGCGACACGGTGTCGCCGCGCCCGAAGGACGGCAGCCAGCCGAGCTGCACCGCGAAGACGAGGATCAGCAGGATGCCGATCAGGAATGTGGGCAGCGATACGCCGATCAGCGATACCGCGAGCAACACCTGCGACAACCACGAGTTTCTTCGCAGCGCGGTGTACACGCCCATGGAAACGCCGCCGACCAGGGCTAACAGCGCCGCAACCATGGACAGTTCGAGCGTTGCCGGCAAGCGCTCGGCGATCAGCTTTGATACCGGCTGCGCCTGGCGCAGGCTGAGCCCGAATTCGCCCTGTACCGCCCGCGCGACGAAGTTTGCGTACTGCACGTAGAACGGCCGGTCGAGGCCGAGCATCTGCGTGATCCGCACGCGGTCCTCGGGCGTCACGTCCTGGCCGAGCATGAACAGCACCGGATCGCCGACGAAGCGAAACAGCGAAAACGCGATCAGCCCGACCGCCAGCATGACAAGTACCGCCTGGGCCAAGCGGCGAAGGATGAAGGCGAGCATGCGAACTGCTACCTTGCCATAAAATCGGTGCGTGGCGGATTTTGCGCAAAAACTCATTCTGTGGCAGCGGCGCCACGGCCGGCACGGGCTGCCCTGGCAGCGCACGCGCGACCCTTACCGCATCTGGCTGTCGGAAATCATGCTGCAGCAGACCCAGGTTGCGGCGGTCATCCCCTACTACGAGCGCTTCCTTGCCCGCTTCCCCGATGTCGCCGCCCTGGCCGGCGCCTCGGAAGACGAGGTCTTGCAACTGTGGAGCGGGCTTGGCTACTACGCTCGCGGCCGCAACCTGCTGCGCGCTGCGAGGGAAGTGGTCAAGGCAGGGAAGTTTCCCGACACTCCGGAGCAGATCCAGGCGTTGCCCGGCGTCGGCCCGTCCACCGCCGCCGCCATTGCCGCGTTCGCCTTCGGCCGGCGCGCGGCGGTTCTCGATGGCAACGTCAAGCGGGTGCTGGCACGCTGCTTCGGGATCGAGGGCGAGAAGCCGCAGTGGGCGCTTGCGGAGAAGCTGCTTCCGGCGCGCGGCATCGAAACTTACACCCAGGCGCTCATGGACCTCGGAGCAACCGTCTGCACGCGGACCAATCCGGCCTGCGAGCGCTGCCCCGTTGCCCGAGACTGCGTGGCGCGGCGCGAAGGCCGGATCGACGAGTTGCCCACCGCGCGCAAGCGCAAACCGCTGCCGCTGAAGCGCTCGACTTGGATCGTCCTGCTGCACCAGGGCTCGGTCCTGCTCGAACGGCGGCCTAGCGTGGGAATCTGGGGCGGGCTCTGGGCCTTTCCCGAACTGGTTTCAGGTTTGCCGGAAGTGTTTTGCCGCAAAGTCCTGGGCTGCGAAGTGAAGCAGTCGCAGCGCCTGCCCGAGCTCGAGCACGGCTTCACGCATTTCAAACTTCGGGTACAACCGGTCCGCTGTACGGTACGAAAAATTCTCCCGCGTGCCGAAGCCCCGGGCCGGATTTGGCTGGACGTGGACGACGCAATTCGCGCGGCGGTCCCGGCGCCGGTAAAGAAACTGCTACTGGATTTGAGCGACCGGAATTGAAGGGCGCCAGGTCATATGCCATCGCCCAAGTCGTGCTTGGCTGCCGCCTCTTTACGCAGATTTCCGAATCCCCGGTGACCAAGTTTCTTTTCCATGCCCTTCCCGAATTTGTTCGGCTTGCAAAGGAGACACCCGGCCCGTCGCTGCTTGGATCGTTTTCGTTTGTGGTTCATGTCACAATCCGTTCTCGTGCCACGTAACGCGCAGTCATGCGTCAGTGTGAAGCGGCTACGGGTTCCAGTCTGAAGACCCGCGCAAGCCTTGAGGCTGCCGAAATGTCTTCGCGGCGCAACGCCGCTCGAACATCATCAAGTCGGCAGGCGTCTTCGACTGTAAGGTAGGGAGACCACCCAGTGTCATCTTCGAGAAGTACGACGTCCACTTCGGCAACATACTTGCCCTCGTGGACGTGTTTGGTCCTTTTTCGGGTGCTCATTTTCGCCTCTCGGTAAAATTGTCGTTCAATCGCGCGGGGTCTGGGCGATACGCAGTGACCAAGACCGCCGGCGATGTGAATCCTTTCGGAATTCCCCACACGATGATTGACCTGCACGCGCCGGATGCTAGAAGCATGCACGGTTAGAAGCAAGTAGGTACCAGTAGAAACAGGTCTCTGCCGGCAGGTATCCAGATACAGAATTGGCCCGAACCACTTCACGTCCCGCTTCCGTTCCGAAGGCGCTGCTACTGATCCGAGCTGTTCGAGGTCTGCGCGCTTTCCACCAGCAGGCGTTGCAGGATTTCGAGGCGCTGGACGCTGTCGTCGAGTTCGAGCAGTTTCTGCCGGGCGGTGGCGGGCAAGGGCAGGACCTCGGCCAGGCGCGCGCCGACCCAGGCGCTCGAATCGAGCAGGAACGGCTTGGCGAACAGCCGCTCGCCGTGCTCGGCAACGATGCGCTCGAGGAGTTGCCTGCAGGCGCGGAATTTCTCCGGCATCGGCGTGTCGGCATCCTCCACGAGAATCTCGATGTCGGCGAGGATGAGGCCGTCGGCCCGAATCCGTTTCGCAAGCACGCGGAAGCGCTCTGCGCCCTGCGCCACCAGTTGCAGGAGCCCGAGCTGCTGCATGTCCCATTGCGTGATGCGCGCGAGACACCCCAGATCCTCGTGCGTTGCCGGTGTGCCGACCTCGGCGCCTTCGCGGATCAGGCAGACGCCGAACGGCGTGGCGTCGCGCAGGCATCCCTTGGCCATTTCCAGGTAGCGCTGCTCGAAGATTCTGAGCGGCAGCAGGCCGCCCGGGAAAAGCACCGTGCCCAGCGGGAAGAGCGGAACGTCGTTGCGGAGGTCCGTCATTCGCCGGCCGCTGCAGCTGCCGCGGCGAGGCCGCGATGGCGTACCAACACCCGTGCTTCGGCGCTGAACGCACGCGAGAGCTGTTCGGCGAGGTAGACCGAGCGGTGGCGCCCGCCGGTGCAGCCGATCGCGACGGTGAGGTAGTTGCGATTGTCGCGCCGCACGTCGGGCAGCCAGCGCGCGAGGAAAGCACGCACGTCCTCGAGGAACGCGCCGACTTTCTCCTGGCGCTCCAGGTATTCGATCACCGGCGCATCGCGGCCGGTGAGCGTGCTCAAGCCCGGCTCGTAGTGCGGGTTAGGGAGCATCCGCGCATCCAGCACCCAGTCGGCATCGAGTGGAATGCCGTCGCGGAAGGCGAACGACTCGAACAGCAGCGTCAGCGATCCGTCGCCCAGCCCCAGCAGATCCTTGATCCAGTTGCGCAGCACCTTGGGCTGCAGCGTGCTGGTGTCGATGCGGTGCCCGAGTTCGGAGACGCCGGCGAGCAGCGCGCGCTCGCGCTCGATCGCTTCGGTGAGCGTAAGCCCGCCGACCGCCAGCGGGTGGCTGCGCCTGGTCTCGGAGAATCGCCGCAGCAGCGTCGCGCCGCTGGCCTCGAGGAAAAGCAACGTCGATTCGGCGCCGCGCGCCTTGAGCGCCGAAAGATGCTCCGGGAGCGACGACAGCGCGACGCTTCGCGCGTCCACGCTGATGGCGATGCGGTCGTGTCCGGCTTCGCCCAGAAATTTCACGACATCGAGCAGCAGCGTTGCTGGCAGGTTGTCGACGCAGTAGTAGCCGCTGTCCTCGAGGACATCGAGGGCGATGCTCTTGCCCGAACCCGACAAACCGCTGACCAGGACGAGCTGCATGCCGGCACGCCTCCTAGGCGTCGCCCTCCATCGCGCGTCTCTGCCGCTCGAGGAACTCGGTGGCGGAATCCTTGCCGCGCAGCTGCAGGATGTAGTTCCGGACCGCCGCTTCCAGCAGCACGGCGAGGTTGCGTCCGGCGGCAACGGGAATCACCACCTTGCGCACCGTCACGCCGAGAATTTCCTCGGACAGTTCCGACAGCGGCAGGCGTTCGGCGCTATCGCGCGCGCTGCCCTTGGCGGGCTTTTCGAGGTGGGTGACAAGTTTCAGTTTCATCTTCGGCCGCACCGCCGTCTCGCCGTAGATGGCGCGGATGTTGATGAGGCCGAGGCCGCGCACCTCGAGGAAATCCTTGAGCAGCGGCGGGCAGCGGCCCTCGAGCGTGGTCGCCGCGATGCGCGAGATTTCGACCACGTCGTCCGCCACCAGCCCCTGGCCGCGGCTGATGAGCTCCAGCGCGAGCTCGCTCTTGCCGACGCCGGAATCGCCGGTGATCAGCACGCCGACGCCGAGTACGTCCATCAGCACGCCGTGGCGTTCCGTGGTGTCGGCGAGCCGCTTGGCGAGGTAATTCGCCAGCTTCTCGATGACGCGCGCGGCAGGAAGGGGAGAGGTAAAGAGCGGCGTCTGCGTGCGCTCCGCGCCCTCCATCAATTGCGGCGGCGGCGCCACTCCGTCGGCGAAGATCAGCGCCGCGGGCGCGGGCCCGAACAGCCGGTCCGTGAGCCCGGCGATCGTGCCAGCCTCGAAGGCGCCGATCACCTGCACGCTGTTCGGGTGGGTGATGTTCAGATGGCCGATCAGCGCCGCGGCCGCGGCCGATTCGCGGCGCACCGCGGTGCGCCCTTCGCGCCCGGCTACCCAGGCAAGCGAAAGCGCCTCGCGGTTGTCCTCATGCAACTGCGCGACGTTGACCTGCAGCATCCGGCTGCCATGCGGAGATGATCTGGTGCAATGCTGCGGCGTCCGCGGCGCCCGCCATCGCTTCGCGCAGTGCGCGATCGCTGAACATCTGCGCCAGTTCGGAAAGAATCTCGAGGTGCTTTTCGGTGGCGCGTTCGGGTACCAGCAGCGTGAACACCAGGCTGACTGGCTTGCCGTCCGGGGCATCGAAAGGCACCGGCTGGGCGAGGCGCACGAACGCCCCCAGCGTGTCCTTCAGGCCCTTGATGCGGCCGTGCGGGATGGCGACCCCCTGCCCGAGGCCGGTCGAGCCCAGGCGCTCGCGGGCGAACAGACTCTCGTACACCACGCCCCTGGCAATACCGTGCTGGTTTTCGAACAGCAGGCCGACCTGCTCGAACAGCCGCTTTTTGCTCGAGGCGGCAAGATCGGGCAGAACATTCGGCAGCGGGAGCAGCTTCGCGACGAGGCTCATCGAAGGGCGCGGATTATATACCCATAGGGACGATGCGCCGGCCTAGACCGGGTCGTGCTTCGATGCGCCGCCGTGCGGCCTGCCGGAGTGCAGATCCTTGTATTTGAGTACCTGGCGGTCGAGCTTGTCGACCAGCAGGTCGATCGCCGCGTACAGGTCCGCCTGTTCGCAGGCGCAGTGAATCTCCTTGCCGGGCACGTGCAGCGTCACTTCGGCCTTCTGGCCGAGTTTCGACGCCGAAAGCGTTACGTGCACATCGAGCACATGGTCGAAATGGCGCTTGATGCGCTCCAGCTTGCCGGTGACATGGCCGCGGATCGCTGGGGTTACTTCGAGCTGATGGCCGACGATGTTGAGGTTCATCACAGGCTCTTCCTCTGGTTGACAGGTGAAATTTGCAAAGATTCCCGGTATTTCGCGATGGTGCGCCGTGCCACCACGATGCCCTGCTCTGCCAGGATCTGCGAGATGCGCGAGTCGGACAGCGGCGCCTTGGTGTCCTCCGCGGCAACCAGCTGCTTGATCAGCGCGCGGATCGCGGTGGAGGAGGCCGCGCCGCCGGTATCGGTGGCGACGTGGCTGCCGAAGAAGTACTTGAGCTCGTAGGTGCCGCGCGGCGTCGCCATGTATTTCTGCGTGGTCACGCGCGAGATCGTGCTTTCGTGCACGCCAAGCACGTCGGCGATCTCGCGCAGCACCATCGGCCGCATCGCGACTTCGCCGTGTTCGAGGAAATTCCGCTGCCGGTCGATGATCGCCTGCGATACCCTGAGGATGGTGTCGAAGCGCTGCAGCACGTTCTTGATCAGCCAGCGCGCCTCCTGCAGCTGCGTGGCGAGCGCGTTGCCGCCGCTGTTGCGAGGCCGCGCCGCGAGCTGCGCATACAGGCGGTTGACGCGCAGGCGCGGCATCGCTTCCTGGTTCAGGCTGGCCCGCCAGACGCCCTTCACCTTGCGCACCACCACATCGGGAATCACGTAGCGCGCCTCGAGCTTGGCGAAGGCGGCGCCGGGACGGGGATTCAGGCCGCGGATCAGCGCCTGCGCCGCGCGCAGCGCCTCATGGTCGGCGCCGGTGAGGCTCTTCAGGCGTACGTAGTCGCGGCTCGCGAGCAGTTCGAGGTGCTGCTCGCAGATCCTGAGAGCGAGTGCGGTCACCTGGCCGGCGCCTGGATCATCGTCGGGGATATTCTCCTTCATGGCGCGGATCTGCAGCGCCAGGCATTCGCGGGGCGCGCGCGCGCCCACGCCAGCCGGCTCGAAATTCTGCAGGTGCCTGAGCGCGATCGCGAGCTCCTCGACGTTGACGTCGGCCTCGGCCGACATGAGCGCCGCGATGTCCTCCAGCGACTGCGTCAGGTAGCCGTCTTCGTCCAGCGCGTCTATGAGCAGCCCGACCAGCGCGCGGTCGCGCGTCCCCAGGTTGGTCAGCGCGAGCTCGCTGTTGAGGTGGTCGCGCAGCGTCGGCAGATCCGGAGCCGCATGGCTGCGATCGCCGTCGTCATCTGCGCTGCTGTCCTCGGTGCCACGCCAGGGCGCGGCGAAATCGGCGGGCAACTCTTCATTGCGCTCGGGATTGCCGCCCGAGGTCTCGTCGGAGGACGTCCCCGTGGGCGCCTCGCGCTCCGGGCTGGCCGGGCCCGTGGCGGCTGCCGCATCGCTTTCTCCGTCCTCGCGCTCGAGGATCGGGTTCTCCATCAGCAGGCGCTCGATTTCCTGGTTCAGTTCGACCGTCGAGAGCTGCAGCAGGCGGATCGATTGCTGCAGTTGCGGCGTCAGCGTCAGGTGCTGCGAGAGCCGGAACTGCAGGGTCGGTTTCATGTCGGCGGGCCGCGGGCTACATGCGGAAGTGCTCGCCCAGGTAGACACGGCGGACACTGTCGTTGTCGACAATCTCCTCCGGCCGCCCATTGGCGAGCACTGTGCCCTCGTTGATGATGTAGGCGCGGTCGCAGATGCCGAGCGTCTCGCGCACGTTGTGGTCGGTGATCAGCACGCCTATACCGCGTTCCTTGAGATAGCCGATGATGCGCTGGATGTCGAGCACGGCGATCGGGTCGACGCCGGCAAAGGGTTCATCGAGCAGAATGAAGGCGGGCTTGGTGCCCAGTGCGCGCGCGATTTCAAGACGCCGGCGCTCGCCGCCGGAAAGCGAAAGAGCGGTGTGCTTGCGCAGGTGCGCGATGTTCAGCTCGCCGAGGAGTTCGGCGAGGCGCGGCTGTATGTCGGAAGCCGGCAGGCCCTGCAACTCGAGCACCGCCTGCACGTTCTCTTCCACGGAGAGCTTGCGGAACACCGAGTTTTCCTGCGGCAGGTAGGAAATGCCGAGCCTCGCCCGACGATGAATCGGCAGCTGCGTCAGTTCGCGTTCGTCCAGGTGGATGCGCCCGGCGTCCGCGGGGACCAGCCCGACGATCATGTAGAAACAGGTGGTCTTGCCGGCGCCGTTCGGGCCGAGCAGTCCGACCACTTCGCCGCTCGCGACTTGCAGCGACACGCCTTCGACGACGGTGCGCGACTTGAAGCGCTTGCGCAGCTTCTCCGCGCGCAGAACGCTCATTTCGCTTCTGGTTTCGACTTCGGCTGGATCACCGCTTTCACGCGGCCCCCGGGCGCGGCGGGCGCGGCGCCTTTCGCGGTGCTCACCGAAAAAAACTCGGTGCGCTGGTCGAGGAAGATGTATTCGCCGTTCACCACGTCCTGGTCGCGCGTCACGCGCGCGCTCTCGAACAGCTCGACATGCTCGTTGCGGTCGTCGATTTCGACGCGCAGCGCCTCGCCGTCGGTCCAGACGCCTTCCTTGTCGCCCTTGCGGTCGCCCTTCTGGCGGAAGCGCACCGGCTTGCCGTAAGCGGTGGCGAGTTGGAAGCCCTCGGCGTCCTGGTGCACCACGATGCGCTCGGCGCGCACCACGACCGTTCCCTTGGTGAGCACCACGTTGCCCTCGAAGATGCTCATGCGCTTCGCGTCGTCCGAGCTCATCCGGCTCGCCTCGATGTGCGTCGGTTTGTCCTTGTCGGCCTTTTCGGCGAGCGCCGGGCCGGATGATACGCATCCAAGAACCAGCGCGGTCGCCAACGGCCGCATGTTCATGCTGATGTTCATTTTGTCTTGGGTTCGAACTGGCCGCGCACCCGCTCGCGCAGGAACAGCTCCTTGGTGTCGTTGTGGTACTCCATGCCACGGCCCGACAGCACGCGATTTTCCTCCGTGATCACGACATCGCGATCCGTGCGGACCACCGAGTGCGCCTGAACCACGTGCATGAAGCTGGTGCTCATGCGCGTCTCGGAGCGCTCGGGCCCGGCTTCGCGCACCAGCAGCACGTTGTCGTAGAGGAATACTTCCTCGCCGTCCTGCGACAGCGTGCCGCGGTCCGCTGTCAGCGTCACGCGCGGTTCGTTCGGCTTGGTCTGCACCACGCGCGGCGCGACCAGATCGGTCGAGTCGTCGTCCGGGTAATGTAACATTTTCGCCGCCGCGAGCGTAGATTCGACGACGCCTTGCACGTTGAACCGCGTATGCGAAAGGTTGTCGATCACATAGTCCGGATCATGGCGGCGCTGCGACGGGTGCATGCGTTCTTCCTCCCGCACCGTGCGTTCCAGCCAGAAGGTCAGCCCCGCGAGCGCCAGCATCAGCAGCAGCGGGAACATCCGGGTGGTGGACAGTCTCACGCCAGGTACCGCGCCAAGGCGGCCTCCAGGGTGCCCTGTGCCCGCATCAGGAGGTCGCAGATTTCGCGCGCGGCGCCGGCGCCCGCCGGGGCGCGCGCGACGTACTGGACATGGCTGCGCACCAGCTCATGCGCCTCGGGCGGCGCGCAGGCGAAGCCGCAGCGCCGCAGCACCGGGAGGTCGATCAGCTCGTCGCCCATGAAACCGGTCTCGCCGGCGGGGATACCGAGCTTTGCGCAGAGCGCTTCGAACACGGCTAGTTTGTCTTCGATTCCCTGCAGCACGTGCGGGACGCCCAGTTCAACGGCGCGCACCGCGACCGCCGGGGAGTTCCGGCCGCTCAGCAAAGCGACCGCAACGCCCGATTGCATCAACAGCTTGATGCCATGGCCGTCGAGCGCGCCGAATGCCTTGAGCGCCTCGCCTGACGGACCGTACCAGAGCTTGCCGTCGGTAAGAACGCCGTCGACATCGAACAGCATCAGCCTAACGCGCTTCGCGCGTTCCAGTGCGTTCCGCTTCGCGCGTTCCATTGCAACGCGCTTGGCGCGCTCCAGCGCGTCGCTCACGTCAGATGACTTTGGCGCGGAGCAGGTCGTGCATGTTGAGCGCGCCGATCAGTTCGCCGCCCGCATCCACCACCAGCAACTGGTTCACCTTGTGGCGCTCCATGATCTCGACCGCCTCCACGGCCAGCGCTTCCGGCCGGATGGTGCGCGGGTCGGGCGACATCACGTCGGCGACGCGCGCCGCGGCGAAATCCGTAATCCGTTCCAGCGCGCGCCGCAGGTCACCGTCGGTGAAGATGCCGCGCACGCGGCCCGCGGCGTCGAGCACCGCGGTCATGCCGATGCGGCCGCGGGTGATCTCCAGGATCGCCTCCTTGAGTGTCGCGCTGTCGGAAACCTTGGGCACGTCGGCGCCGGCGCGCATCACGTCGGACACATGCGTGAGGAGCTTGCGCCCGAGCGAGCCGCCGGGGTGCGAGCGCGCGAAATCGTCCGCGGAAAAGCCCCGCGCATCGAGCAGCGCGACCGCGAGCGCATCGCCCAGCGCCAGCGCCGCCATCGTGCTCGCGGTGGGCGCGAGGTTGAGCGGGCAGGCTTCCTGATCGACGGCAGCATCCAGGAATACGTTTGCTTCGCGCGCGAGCGACGAAGTGGCGCTTCCGGCAATCACGATCAGCTTCGCGCCCTGGCGTTTTACCAGGGGCACGATCTGCAGCAACTCGTCGCTTTCCCCCGAGTAGGAGATGCCGATGAAAACGTCGTCGCGCTGGATCATTCCCAGGTCGCCGTGGCTCGCTTCGGCCGGATGGACGAAGTACGACGGCGTGCCGGTGCTCGACAGGGTGGAGGCGATCTTGCGCGCGATGTGTCCCGATTTGCCGATGCCGCTGACGATCACGCGGCCCTTGCACGCGAGAATGAGCGTTACCGCGGCGAGAAATCGCTCGTCCAGGCGCGCGATCAGCGCGCGCACCGCGTCGGCCTCGATCGTCAGCACGCGGCGCGCGAGTTCCAGCGCCGAAGTCGTGGCGTCCTTCGGTATCATGCGGGAAAGTATAGCCTAACCCCTTCATTTTTCTGGCCGATGGACGTTATCGACGCATCGCTGCAACCGATCCTGATCCTGCTGGCCGCTGCGGTGCTGGCGGTGGTTGCGTGCAGGTTCCTCGCGCTGCCGCCGATCATCGGTTATCTCGCGGTAGGGCTCGCCCTCGGGCCGCGTGCGCTTGGCGTCGTCCACGACGATGCACAGACTCGGCACCTCGCCGAAATCGGCGTCGTATTCCTGATGTTCTCGATCGGGTTGGAGTTCAGCCTGGGCAAGCTGCGCGTCATGCGGCGCGAAGTGTTCGGCCTCGGCTCGGCGCAGGTGGCGATTACGATCGCGGTTTGCGTCGCCCTGGCGCTGGCAATCGGCGGCAGCGCCGGCTGGCAGGCCGGGCTCGCGATCGGCGGGGTGGTGGCGATGTCCTCGACCGCGGTGGTCTCCAAGCTGCTCGCCGAACGCATGGAACTCGATACGTCTCATGGCCGTTCGATCGTCGGGGTGCTGCTGTTCCAGGACCTTGCCGTAGTGCCGCTCCTCATCCTGGTCCCGGTACTGGGGCAGCCCGCGGGCGGGATCGGCGCGGCGATTGCGTTTGCGCTCGCCAAGGCGGTCTTCGTCCTCGCGGTGCTGCTGCTTGCCGGTCCGCGCATCATGCGCGCGTGGTTCGGCGTCGTGGCGCGCCGCAAGTCCACCGAACTGTTCGTGCTGAACGTGTTGCTGGTGATACTCGCGATGGCGTTCCTCACCGGGCTCGCCGGTCTGTCGCTGGCGCTGGGCGCATTCCTCGCCGGGATGTTGATTTCGGAGACGGAATACCGCTATCAAGTCGAGGACGAAATCAAGCCGTTCAGGGACGTGCTGCTGGGCCTTTTCTTCGTTACTGTCGGGATGACGCTCGACCTGCGCCTGGTTCTGGATCAGGTTTGGCTCGTGGCATTACTGCTCGTGCTGCTGGTCGGGTTCAAGTTTGCGCTCATTGGAGCGCTGGCTCGGGCGTTCGGCGCGACATCCGGCGCGGCATTGCGCACGGCGCTGGCGTTGGCGCAGGGCGGCGAGTTCGGCTTCGTGCTGCTTGCGCAGGCGGGCGCGGCGGGCGTGGTAGCGGATGCAATAGGGCAACCGTTGCTCGCCGCCATGATCCTGTCGATGATGGCGACCCCGTTCCTGATCGGGGCCAGCAACCGCATTGTGCTCAGGTTCGCGACCTCGGAATGGATGCTGCGGTCTCTCGAAATGCACCGCGTCGCGGTGCAATCGCTCGAGACGGAGCGCCACGTCATCATCCTTGGCTACGGCCGCAACGGGCAGCACGTCGCGCGTCTGCTCGATGCAGAGGGGCTGCGCTATATCGCGCTGGACCTGGATACGGAGCGCGTGCGCGAAGCCGCTCTTGCCGGCGACACGGTGGTATTCGCCGATTGCTCGCGGCGCGAGGCGCTGATTGCCGCGGGCGTGCTGCGCGCAGCCGCGGTGGTGATCACGTTTGCCGACTCGGCGGCGGCGGTGCGCGTGCTCGCGCACATCCAGTCGCTGAACGCAGCCGTGCCGGTGATTGCCCGGGCAAGGGACGATGCCGATAGCGTCAGGCTTTCCGCGGCGGGCGCCTCCGAAATCGTTCCCGAAGCGCTCGAATCAGGGCTGATGCTCGCTTCGCATACGCTGGTCTGGGTCGGCGTGCCGCTCAACCGGGTCGTACGCCGCGTGCGCGCGGTGCGCGACGAGCAGTATGGGTTGCTGCGAGGCCTGTTCCATGGCGCAAGCGACGATGCCGAGACCATCGAAGCCGCGCAACCCCGGCTGCACGCAGTGACGCTTACCGGCAACGCACACGCTGTTGGCAAGACCCTTGCGGAGATCGGGCTCGACAAGATCGGCGTGCAGGCGACGGCGGTGCGCCGTCCCGGCGCCGCGCGCCGGCTTGCGCCCGCGGAAGCCGGGGTTCTCGAACTGGGCGATGTCGTCGTGCTGCTCGGCGCGCCGGAGTTGCTCGCCGCGGCCGAGATCCGGCTGCTGCAGGGCTGAATTATCTGGGGCGGTCGAGGAGTTCCGGTCGCGCTGTTCTGATGTGCCCAGTGAGTTTTTCAAGGAGTTTCTCAACCGAGCGGATGACGGCCTTTACTTCGCTTTCCGACGGATCGAAGTCCGCCTCGTACAGGCCGATCGAGCGCTTCTTCCGGTACTCATCCAGCGCCCGGATCTCGCCCGATTCGATGCCGAGCGACTTCGGCAGGAGCTGTATCGCCAACTGCTGATGCCCGGCCCCGGTGGTTGTTCGGTAGCCGTTGACGCGAATCGCGGCGAGCGCGATCTGCAGCAAGGCCTCGAACGCGATGTCGAAGCGGCTATCGAGGCTGATGCTGCTCTTCTTGCTGTCTTCGAGCTTGCGGCGGATCTTGGCCAGATACCTGGAGATTTCGCCTTTGTCCGTGTCCGCCTTTTCGAGCCCGCGTCCGACCAGGTTATCAAGCGTCATCGGCGTTCCCCAGCAGCGCGATCCTCGGCCCCTCCATCACCGCGGTCAGAAACCGGTCGCGGCGCTTCAGCCGCTGGCGGAATTCCTTCTCCGAGAACAAGCGCGGACTGATCTCCCTGCCGATCCTGTCCTCGACCGGCGCGAGCAGTCGCACGAGATCCGGGAACTCGATGGATCCCACCACCAGCAGGTCGAGATCGCTCCGGGCGCGATTGACGCCCTTCGCAATCGATCCGTAGATGAACGCGAAGCGGATCTTCCCGGTCGCCGGCCGCAGCGCCTCGCGAACGAGATCGTCGATACCGCTCGTCTTCTCGACGATCGTCCGCAGCGCCTCGAAGATCGGGCACTGCGGGTTGGCGCGGTAGGTGACCAGCCCCCCCCCCTCGTTGCGCGACGCAATGTCGGCTGCCACAAGCTGCCTGAGCTCATGCTGCACTGACCCCGGACTGATGCCGGTCAGCCGCGCGAGCTCGCGCAGGCGGAAGGCGCGCTGCGGCTCGAGAAAAAGCTTGGCGAGCACGTTGCGCCGCGTTTTCCCGAAAAGTGTGGTTGCAAGCCGTTCCATAGGTACTTAAATATGGTGCAAATGTACTAATAACAAGTACGAACGTCAAGTTCGCGCTTGCGCGCGTTGCGGAGGGAATGTGCCTGCCGGCCAAAACGGTGCACCGGCGCGCCGCCGCCGAGCCCCGGCTCTTGCAACGCTAGAAAAAGAAAAAGCCGGCCTTGCGGCCGGCTTTTGAGGGGTTTTCCTGCGCCCGATCAGAACTGGCGGCAGAGTGTATAGGTGTTCGCGCCCGTTTCCACGTAAGCGGCGGCAGCCGCGGGGTTGGCCGCGATGTCCACCACGCCGGCCACCGCACTGCGAACCGCTCCCGCGGTCGGGAGGCCATCGTCCATCTGCACATCCAACGCAATGGCGACCTTGTCGGGCAAGTTGCTCGAGCACAGGATGAGGTTGGTGAAGCCGCCGGCCGCGGCCGGGAGAACCGGGCCGGGGATTCCGGGAGCCGCGCCGACAATTGCTGTCCCATCCCCGGTCGTCACACCGAGTATTCCGTTGAAGGCGTTCTGCGGCTGCGCCATACCGGCGCCCGAGACGAAACCTGAGCGGCGCAGGTGGTCCCACCAGAGGCGAGACTCATGGGCGTCATTGGTTGAACCGTAGAGCCCGGTCAGAACGCGATTACCGTCTCCAGGCACGGCCGCCGTCGGTGTGGTCCAGCGAGTCGCCAGGAGGTCGTCGCCCGGGATGGCTCGATAGCGATCCTGGTACCCGAAGTAGGCAGCCGAGACGCCGGAGAAGTCGGCGATCGCGTTCTTGATCTTGGCCTGCGTGATCATTTCCTGGCCTTTGAGGATGCCGCCCAGCAGCAGCCCGATGATCACCAGAACGATCGCGATTTCGACCAGGGTGAAGCCCTTTTGCGTATGTTTCATGGCTCTATACCTCTCGTGGAGACTCCAAGTGATGGGTTATACGCAATCGGCGTACCAGGGGCAAATCGCCAAAAATCGCCTGTTTTGGTCAAAATTCATCAGAAATCCGTCAGGAATTCGACACTAGTGGCGACGTTTCAACGGTCCGGAGCCTGTGGGTGGCCTTTGAGGCGCCGTTCGAGCTCTTCCAGGCGACCCTGGAGAAAGCGCCGTTCTTCCGGGTCGCGAATCCGGCCGGCGGCGAGCATCCCGCCCAGCATGACCTTGGCTGCCTCGAGCTCGTTCATGTCCTCGAGAATGAACACTTCCATTTGCCTGGCCCAGAGGGGGACCGCGTCGTCCGTGGCCAGCCGCTGGATCGCGGCAGCGTAGCGCCGCGCGAGGGGCAGGTCGTGCAGCCGATGCTTGGCCAGCAGTGCCGCATGCGCGAGTGCCGGCCAGCGGCGGTTCGGGTCGGCGGCGAACTCTTCGAAGATGAAATCGAATATCAGGCGCGCTTTGGCCGGAACGGTATTCTCGGCATAGATGCGCGACGCCGCGAACAGCGGATATTCGCTGCGCGGATCGGTGGCCAGAATCGCGCCTAACCAGGCGACCAGGCGCGTGTAATCGAGCTGCCGATAGGGAACGGCGTTGTCGCCGCTGGAATCGAAGGCCTGCAGCCAGATCATCGCGAGCCGCGCCAGCGCGGCGGGCTCGCCCAGGCTCGCCAGGCGCAGCGCCTGGGCGGAAGGCGCGGGAGGAAGGTCGGCCGCCGATGGCACGCCCGGCTGCCGCACATGCTGCCAGGCAATCTGCGCGACGAGAGCTGCGGCGAGCAACCACAGGATCCAGGCAGCAACGGCAGACAGCGGGCGCTCGTTGCCGGTCAAAGGTTGCGCCTGCTGAAGTCGAACAGGCCGGCCGCCGCAAGGAGCACGAGGTAGAGGCCGAGCCCGAACAACGACTGAATCAACTCTCCGGCCGGCGGAGCGCCGTACAGCAGCCAGTCGCCGCGGGTCACCGCGTCCAGTCGCGGCAGCAGCAGAGCAAGCGCGTCCACGATCCAGCGCGCGGCATGGCCGGGCAGCGAGTCTGCCGCGAGCGGGCTGCCCGCGATTGCCTGGATCGCGGAAATCGAGCGGCCCAGCAGGTAGAGGCCCGCGGTCGCGGCGATCGCGGCCACCGTTTGCGCCAGCACCGAAGCGAAGAACAGCGCCGCGGCCGCGACCAGCGCGCTCTCGGCGGCGAGCGAAATCCACCAGGCCGCAAGGTCGACTGGTTTTGCCCAGAGGAGCAGCGGCAGCGCGAACAGCGTGGCGAGTATCGCGCCGACACAAGCGAAGCCGAGCAGCTTTCCGAGGTAGAAGGCCGGACGCGAAATCGGTAGCGCAAGCGCGAGTTCCAGCCCCTTGTCGTTTGCCTCGCGCGAAACGCTCGCGACGACGTGCGCGGCAATCAGGAACACCGCGCACGCACGCAGCAGCGCGCCAGCGGTGGATGCCTGGAGCGCCGTGGCTTCGGTAATCGCGACTTGGGATAGAAACCCCGAGAGGCCCAGCACGGCGATCACGCCGGCAGCCGCAAGCCACGGCAGGCCGCTGCGCAGAGCTTCGACCAACGTGTAGTGGGCGACGGTGACAGCGGGGGAACGGCGGGAACGCTTCATCGGCGTTGACAGGTTGGCGGGTGCGCTAGACTAGTCACCACTCACCTCACATGCAAGCACCGAGCCCGCCAGTCCCTGCAAATGCGCGGCTCGCGAGCGCCGCCTGGAGCTTCAGCCAGAGACACTGGCGCTTCGTCGTCGTCGCGATGCTTGCCCTGCTGCACGTCGCGGTGCTGCGCGGCACCGCGGACGATTGGGCGCGCGCGCTGCTGCTCGCGCACCTCGGCCTGCTGCTGCTGTGGCAGCCGTTCCTGCGCGGCGAGCATCAGGTAAGCGCCACGCAGGGCGCCTTCATCGGGCTGGGCGCGGTCGCGGTGATGCTCTGGATCGGCTGGTGGCTGCTCGCGTTCTGGGTGGTGGTGCTTGCCGGCCTGGTGGGCGGAAAGGTGTTCCTGCACCAGGCCCGCTGGCAGCGCCGCTGCTATCTCGTGGTGCTGATCTACCTGCTTGCGCTGCTGGCGATCATCATCCTCCCCGAGATCGCGCCGAGAGGCGGGGTAGCTCCGGAGATCCGCAGCATCGCGGAATATGGATTGCCGATACTGCTGCTCGCAGTGGCGCTGATGCCGGCGGAACCCGAATCGCCGGAAGCGGCCCAGGTCATCGATTTTTTCTACAGCATCTTCCTGATGCTGGTCCTAGGCATGGTGATCCTGGGCAGCTTCACCTTCATGACGCTGGGGCGAGTGCCTTATCTGGAAGCGCTCACCAACACGGTGTTCCTGATCGCCGGCACGATCTTCGTGCTCGGCCTTGCCTGGAGCCCGCGCACCGGTTACGCGGGCCTGAACCTGTTCTTTTCGCGCTATCTGTTCTCGATCGGGCTGCCGGTCGAGAAATGGCTGTACTTCCTCGCCGAGCTCTCGCAGCAGGAGGCGCGGCCGGAGCGGTTTCTCGCCGAGGGCGTGGCGGGGCTTGCGCGCCTGCCCTGGATCGCCGGCGCCGGCTGGCGCGTGGCGGGGCAGCACGGCGAGACCGGAACCCGGACCGACCATGCGGTGTTGTACGAGAGCCCCGATCTCGAGCTGACGATCTTCTCGCGCTACCGCACCAGTCCCGCCCTGCAGTGGCACATGCACCTGCTGGGACAATTGCTCGGCGAGTTCTACGCCGCCAAGTTGCGCGAGCAGACCCTGCGGCATGCGAGCTACCTGCAGGCGGTGCATGAAACCGGCGCGCGCCTGACGCACGACGTGAAAAACCTGCTGCAATCGCTGAATGTCCTTTGTTCGGTCGCCGGCCAGGACGAATCGCCGGAATCGCAGGCGCTGATCCGCCGCCAGTTGCCGGCCATTGCGCAGCGCCTGTCGGCGACGCTGGACAAGCTGCAGCGCCCCGGCGACGAGGAATCGCAGCAGGTGCCGCTGTACGAGTGGTGGGAGGCCCTGGCGCGCCAGTACCAGGGTCAGAATGTGGAGTTCTCCGCCGCGGACCTCGAACCCGGCATGTCGGTGCCGAAGGCGTTGTTCGACGGCGTCGCCGACAACCTGCTGCAGAACGCGATTGCAAAACGCGCCGCCGGCAGGGTGGTCCGCATCCAGGTGACGATCAGGGGCGGCGCGGCGCCCGAACTGCGCGTCTGCGACAGCGGCGCAGCAGTGGCGCCCGAGGTGGCAAACGAGCTTCTGCGCGCCCCGGTTCGCTCCAGCGCTGGTTTGGGCATCGGCCTGTACCAGGCTGCGCGGCACGCCGAAACGAGCGGCTACCGGCTCGAGCTTGCGTCGAATCGCGACGGAGAGGTGTGCTTCGCGCTGCGGCGGGCGGGGTGAGGATCACAGCGTGTGACAGGGCAAGTCTCAGCGTTAACTGAACACGTTGGCACAGCAACTGGAGGCTTTGAACTGCTGCTCGGGACCAAGAATGCCATGATTCTCCTCTGCAAAGCTGGTCTGGAAGTTTTCGCCAAGATCGTGAAAACCATTCGACCAACGCTGAGGCGCGGACACGTCAATGTCAAAGAGTGTTCGGTTAACGCTGAGACTTCCCCTGTGATGTTATTATGAACAACTTCCCAAAATGGGCGGAAAGGACGGCAACACCATGAAAAGCACAATGAGAATGTTCAAACTGTTACTCCGGGGGGCAATCCCTCTCCTCGTCTTCGCAGCGGTCGGCCAGGCGGCGGCACAAGTTCTTCCTCCTCCACCTCCGCCGCCGCCGTCGGATCTCCCGACGACAACCGCTCAGTGTCTCAAGGACGGCTGGCAGACTTTCAAGGTCTTCAAGAATCAGGGCGACTGCGTAAGTTACGTCGCGACAAAGTTCAAGAACCCGCCCGCCAAATGACATGTCTGCGGAAGCATGGCGCTTCCGCAGAGCATGCCTCGTTTTTGTTGGTCGGACGAATCAGATAAACGGCGGCCTTAGGTTAGGGCAACACGCCTGCGGCGATCAGCTTGCCGTAAAGCACGCCGGCCGGGATCCAGACGAGCAGGTCGTCGAACTCGCCGGTGACGACGCCGGCCGGGTCGGGCGTCTTGCTTACGAAAACGCGATTCACGGTCCCTTGTCCGTTCACGTTTTCTGTTTCGTTGCTTCCCTGCGGTCCGAGATTTCCGTTCTTTCCGGTCGAGAACACGATTGCAGCGACCACCTCCTTGTTCGTCACCGCGGTTCCTGCGCTGCACGCATTTCCGGCCGTGATCGTCTGAGTGACATTGCATATGATGAGGTCGGACGGCAGGCACGTTATGCCGTTGGCTTTGAGATTCGCGGCGTGCACGAAATGCGGAAGCGTGCCTCCGCAACTGGTTCCGGTGATCGTCTTCGCGACCGCATAGCGAATTCGATTGCCCCAGGCATCGACGGAGAAACCCGCGCTGTCCACGGGTTGAAATCCGATCGTCACTGCGGGAAGGAGTCCGCCGACGGTGCCATCGCTGAGTGTGCCGCCGTAATGGTCCTCGAGGATCGTCCCGCTCGTGTTCTTGCATTCGCCGGCCGCGTTGCGCACCTCGGCACCCGCGTTGTTGCTCCGGGCCGGACACGGCAGGCGGCCGTTGACGATCCCGTACGCGAGCAGCAGTTCACGCGCCTGCTCCAGGCGCCGGCGCGTTTCCTCGAAATTTCGCTGCTCGGTTTGCGATGAAAGGGTGCTCATCAAGCCAAGCATGAGCAAGCCGACGATAAAAAGCACGATCGCCAGTTCGATCAGGCTGAATCCGGCGACGGCGGTTCGCGAGGCGGCGCGTCTGACTTGCATCAGTTTGAGCCGATGATCACGATGCGGTCGTTGAAGGGTCGTTTCGAAAGCAGGAACTGGGTACCGTCGTAGACCACCTGAACAACTGCGTTTGCCCGGATCGTTGAGGCGGCTAAGTTGCTTCCATCCAGATTAACCAGGCTCTTTGCCCCGGTTGCGGGCGTAGTCAAAGTCGAGATGCCGGTATTTGAGTTCGCGGCCCTGAACTGCAAGGTCGTGCCCGCTGCAAGCGAGGCGACGGGAACAACGTACGCATTGGCGGTGCCGGTATCGGCGTAAGGTGCGGCAGTTGCGGGCGTGACGGTCTGACGCTCGAAGGACCCCTTCGTATTGCCGAACTCAAGGTAGTCGCTAAGCGTCGGGCTGGGCCGCGCCGAGCCGTTGATGCTGCGGCCGGCGAGAATCAGGATGGCGCGTTGTCCGCCGACGGGCGTGATCGGACGCGTCGGATCGCCGTTCGCGACCGAAAGGCAGGTGCTCATCGTGGTGCATGAGGGCGGTAGGGTGGTGGCGGTGTGGCCGGCGACGGTGGCGTAGTAGAGCAGCCGGTACCACTCGTTGCGCACGAACCAGCCGGTGGCGCCGGGGCCCGTGGTGGACGCGTCGAGTAGCGGGTGGTCGCCGGCCGCCTTCAGGTACAGCCTTATGTAGAAATAGATGCTGCCCGGGTTTGGCACGGTCAGGTTGGCCTGGACGCGCATCGTGGCAGCACCGCTGCTGCTCAGCGTCGCGCTCAATGACTGGCCGCTTATCACTGCGCTGCAGGCGCCGCATAGTTGATAGATGCCGAGCGCGGGGGAATACTGCCACAGTTCGGTTCCCGCGAGGCTCAGCGAACGCAGGCCCATGGCGACGTTGTTGATGACGGCCGTCATGGCGATCGTCGCAGTGCCGTTGCTGATTTGGATCGTACAGCCGGCGGCCGAGATCGACGGTTCGAAGATGCAAGCCTCGTAGCTCATCGAGCCGCTGCCGGCCGTCTTGAACGCGTCCGGCAAGGCGGCGAAACTGAGCAGGGAGGGCAGGCAGCGCGGATTGCCCGCGCCGGCGGTACAGTCTTGCGTCTGGTTAAACGGCAGCAGGCCCTGGTACGTGCCGGCTGCGCCCTGGAAACTCGATGTGCCAATGCCAGGCCCGGGATTGGCGAAGGGCGCCGCAAACGGGTACACGAGTTTGCTTCCAGAAAAGCCCCACGTCGTCGGCGTGTACACCGTGTTGAGCACCGGCACGACGTCCCGTTCGATGCGTTTTGCGATCGCGGCCTCGATCGCCGGCATGATGTCCGCCACCGTAATGCGCACCACCTGGTTGTTGAACGACGCGGCCGGTCCGGTCGTGGAGAACACGCCATTCGCCGCGTCATAGCACTCAAGATAGTCGAGCGCGTTGATCGTGGGCGCGGGGACGCTGCGC
>JBBPIU010000008.1:0-26867 GCA_038040245.1 Pseudomonadota bacterium
CGCGATTCGACGGTCACGACATCGTCCGGCTTTGCCCCCAGCGCGGCCAGGTCGAGCGGATGGATCGAGCACACCGGTTCGGGTTCGATCGCATCCAGCACGCCCGCCCGGCGCGTCATGGCGCCGGTATGCCAGTGCTCCAGCTGCCGCCCCGTGATCAGGACCACGGGGTATTCGTCGTCGGGCCGCTCGTCCGCCGGGATCAGGTCAGCCGGGACGAACTTCGCGCGTCCGGTTGCCGTCGGGAAAACCTCGGTGAACACCACCGATGTACCCGGATCACCCTCGTTCTCGCAGGGATAAACCACGCAGGAATCGCGCTCCAGCCGTTCCCAAGTGATGCCGGCTATGGAATTCATCCCCTGGCGCATCTCATCGAATACCTGCTTCGGGTGCGTGTAGTTCCAAGGCAGGCCGATGCGGGTAGCCAGCTCGTTGATGATCCAGAGGTCCGGCCTCGCCTCGCCCGGCGGTTCGATTGCCTTGCGGCCGAGCTGCACCATGCGGTCGGTATTTGTCACCGTACCGTCTTTTTCCGGCCAGGCCGTGGCCGGCAGCACCACGTCGGCGAGGTAGCAGGTCTCGGTCAGGAAGATGTCCTGCACCACCAGGTGCTCCAGCTTGGCCATCGCGGCACGCGCGTGGTCCACGTCCGGATCGGACATTGCCGGGTTCTCGCCCATGATGTACATGCCGCGGATCCGGCCGGCCTCGGCTTCGCGGATGATTTCGACCACCGTGAGCCCGGGCTTTTTCTCCAGCTTCATGCCCCACAGGGCTTCGAAGCGCTGGTTGGCCTCCGGGTTGTCCACCCGCTGGTAGTCCGGAAACATCATCGGGATCAGGCCGGAATCCGACGCTCCCTGCACGTTGTTCTGGCCGCGCAGCGGATGCAGGCCGGTGCCCACGCGCCCGACCTGCCCGGTCATCAGCGAGAGCGCGATCAGGCAGCGCGCGTTGTCGGTGCCGTGCACGTGCTGGGAGATCCCCATGCCCCAAAAAATCATCGATCCTTTCGAGGTCGCGAAGAGGCGCGCGACCTCGCGGATGGTCTGCGCCGGAATGCCGCAGATCGGCGCCATTTTCTCCGGCGAGTAGTGGCTGGCGTTTTCCTTCAGCGCCTCGAAGCCGCTGGTCCGGTCTGCCACGAATTTCTTATCGACCAGATTCTCGTCGATGATGGCGTGGATCATCGCGTTCAGCAACGCCACGTCGGTGTCCGCATTGAACTGCAGGAAATGGGAGGCGTGCCGCGCCAGCTCGGTGCGGCGCGGATCGGCGACGATCAGCTTGGCGCCGTTTTGGGCCGCGTTCTTCATCCAGGTGGCAGCCACCGGGTGATTCACCGTGGGGTTGGCGCCGATGACGAAGATCACCTCGGCAAACTGCACGTCGCTGACCTGGTTGGAGACCGCGCCCGAGCCCACGCCCTCGAGCAGCGCCGCCACCGACGACGCATGGCACAGGCGCGTGCAATGGTCGACGTTGTTCTGGCCGAAACCCGTGCGCACCAGCTTCTGGAAGAGATAAGCCTCTTCGTTGGAGCCTTTGGCGGATCCAAAGCCAGCAAGCGCAAAGCGATCCTGCTCTTTTATTTTCTTGAGTCCTGAAGAAGCAAATTCAAGCGCTTCCTCCCAACTCGCCTCGCGGAACGCCTCGGACCAGTTGGCGGGATCGACGGTGAAATGAGCGGACTTTTTTATTCCTTTTTTTCTTATTAAAGGAGTAATAAGTCGTTGCGGATGCTGTACATAGTCGAAACCGTAGCGCCCTTTGACGCACAGCCGACTGTGGTTCGCCGGGCCGTCGCGGCCGGTAACGAACTTGATGATATTAGTGCTCTGTTGCACGTGGTAGGTGAGCTGGCAGCCGACGCCGCAGAACGGGCACACCGAATCCACTTTCTTGTCCACCACCTCCAGCCCCGCTTCGCGCGCCGGCATCAGCGCGCCCGTGGGGCAGGCCTGCACGCACTCGCCGCAGGCGACGCAGGTCGAGGCGCCCATCGGATCGTCCTGGTCGAACACGATCTTGGATTCCGCTCCCCGCCACGCATAGCCTATGACATCGTTTACCTGCTCTTCGCGGCAGGCGCGGAGGCAGCGTGTACATTGAATACAGGCATCCAGGTTCACCGTGATCGCGGGATGGGAGACGTCGGCCTTCGGTTGCTTCCTTGCTTCAAATCTGGGTTTCCCAACCCCAAGCTTGCGCGCCCAGACGTCGACCTTGTTGTTCAGCGTGTACTGCGTCTGCGGCATGTCGGAGAGCAGCAGCTCCAGCACCATCTTCTGGGAAGCCAGCGCGCGCGGGCTGTCGGTGGTGACCTCCATGCCCTGTGTTGGGTAACGGCAGCAGGAAGGCGCGAGCACGCGCTCGCCCTTCACCTCGACCACGCAGGCGCGGCAGTTGCCGTCGGGGCGCAGCGTGCGCGAGTAGCACAGGTGCGGGATGGCGATGCCGTTCTGGCGCGCCGTCTCGATTAGGAGCTCATCGGGCCGGCCGACGACGGTCTTGCCGTTCAGCTTGAACTCGATCGGCAGCGTCGCCAGTTGCTTGGTGCTGATGCGGTCCATTACGCCACCTCGTTCGGGAAGTACTTCATGACGCTTAGTACCGGATTCGGCGCCGCCTGTCCCAGGCCGCAGATCGAAGCATCCATCATGGCCTGTGAGAGTTCCTGAAGCAACGGTTGGTTCCACTGCTTTGCATCCATCAACCCCAGCGCCTTGGCCGTACCGACCCGGCACGGCGTGCACTGGCCGCAGGACTCTTCCTTGAAGAACGCCATCAGATTCTTCGCTGCATCTGAAGCTTTGTCTTTATCAGAAAGAATTACAACCGCCGCCGAGCCGATGAAGCAGCCATGCGGCTGCAAGGTGTCGAAGTCGAGCGGGATGTCGCCCATACTCGCGGGCAGGATCCCACCCGAGGCGCCGCCGGGCAGGTAGCCGTAGAACTCATGCCCGTCCAGCATCCCGCCGCAATATTCCTGGATCAACTCCTTGACGGTGATTCCTGCGGGCGCGATATGCACAGCGGGCTTTTTCACGCGGCCCGACACCGAGAAGGAGCGCAAGCCCTTGCGGCCGTTCCTGCCCTGCGAAGCGAACCACTGCGCGCCCTTCTCCACGATCGCGCGCACCCAGTACACCGTCTCCAGGTTGTGCTCGAGCGTCGGATAGCCGAACAGGCCGACCTGCGCCACATACGGCGGGCGCAGGCGCGGCATGCCGCGCTTGCCCTCGATGGATTCGATCATCGCCGACTCTTCGCCGCAGATGTAGGCGCCGGCGCCACGACGAAGGTGGATGGGCGGTAATGGAAATTGTGCTTTTGTTTTTAAATTTAAAAGCTCTTTTTCAAGAATCGCCCGGCAGCCGGCGTACTCATCCCGCAAATAGATATAAATCTCCCCAACCCCTGAACACCATGCGGCTACCAGCATGCCTTCGAGGAAACGGTGCGGATCGCGTTCCAGGAAGTAGCGGTCCTTGAAGGTGCCCGGTTCGCCCTCGTCGATGTTCACCGCCATCACGCGCGGCGCGGGCTCGGCGGCGACGATCTTCCACTTGCGGCCGGTGGGGAAACCGGCGCCGCCCAGGCCGCGCAGTTCCGAGTCCTCCATGATCTTGGTGATCTCCCCGCGTGTATGCCTGGCCGCGAGGCACTCGGCGATCAGCCGGTAGCCGCCTTCTTTCTTGTATCTATTGAAGTCGATGTAAGAAGTTTCGGCGCAACGGGTTTGTTTCGCTGCAATTGCTTTTTCAACTAAAGAAACTGAAGCATTCAATATTGGATACTGCCCAACCACCGCGACAGGAGCCGACTCGCAGCGACCGACACACGGTGCGGGGATGATTCTTACGTTTTTTCCTAAAGAAAGTTCCTTGAGAAGCCTTGCCGCACCAGCCAGCTCGCAGGACAGGGAATCACAAACCCGCACGGTGAGCGCCGGAGGGGGCGTCTCGCCCTCCTTCACCACGTCGAAGTGGTGGTAGAAAGTCGCGACTTCGTAGACTTCGGTCTGCGACAGGCGCATTTCTTCGGCAAGCGCCGCCAGGCGCGCCGACGAAAGGTGGCCGTAGCGGTCCTGGATCTTGTGCAGGTGCTCGATCAGCAGGTCGCGGCGCCGGGGTTCGCGGCCCAGCAGCGCGCGCACCTCTTCGCGGGCCTTCGGCTCGACGCCGCGGCCCTTGAGCCCGAATCTGCCCTTCTTTTTCACGCTGCAATTATCGGCTGGCGGCGGCGTGAAAATTCTTGACTGCGGTCAATACCTCAGCGTCCCACCCGCAACGGCATGCGCGCCATGCCGCGAAACACCATGGAATTGAGCCACTCGAGGCGCGCCTCGGGCACCGCGAGTTCGATGCGCGGCCAGCGCTTCAGCACCGCGGGCAGCGCGATCTGCCCTTCCAGCCTCGCGAGCGGAAAACCGAGGCAGATGTGCATGCCGAAGCCGAAGGAGAGGTGCGGCACGCCGTCGCGCTGCAGGTCGAGACGTTCCGGATCCTCGTAGGCCTCGGGATCGCGGTTCGCCGCGCTCAGCATCACGAACATCCGGTCGCCCGGCTTGAGCGTCCTGCCGCGCATCTCGTGCTCGACCCGGACAACGCGCGCCTGCACCCCGCTCGGCCCGTCGTAGCGCAGCAGCTCCTCCACGGCGCGCGGCGCGAGCCCGGGATCGGCGCGCAACGCCGCCATTTCGCCGGAAAATTTCAGCAGCGCCAGCAGCCCGTTAGCGAGGTGGTTGGTGGTGGTCTCGTGCCCGGCGAACAGCAGCAGGATGCAGGTGGCGACGAGCTCGTCATCGGTGAGCCGGTCGCCGCCGTCTTCGAGACGGACCAGCTGAGAGAGCAGATCCGGTTCAGGTTTTTTTCTCCGGAACTGAATAAGCTCCCGGAAAAAAGCGGCCATCTCCTGCGTCGCCCTTTCCGCGATGTCGTACTTCTCCGGCGACATACGCGAGCTGCCGATGAACAGCGCCATGTCGTCCGACAGGCGCTTCACCAGCGCCAGTTCTTCGCGCGGCACGCCGAGCATTGCCATGATCACGAGCGCAGGCAGCGGGCCCGCGAAATCGGCGATGAAGTCGACCTCCTCCCGGTCGCCGATGCGCGCCAGCAGCCAGGCGACCAGCGCCTCGACGCTCGGCCGCATCCCGTGCATCGACTGCACGTGGAACACCTTGCTGGTCAGGCGGCGCAGGCGGGTGTGCTCGGGCGGGTCGCGGAACACCATCCAGGTCGAGAGGTAGCGAATGATGTCGCCGATGCGCGCCGCCTCCGGCCCCGGCAGCGTAGCGAAGAATGGCCGCATCCGGTCCGAGGAAATTTCACGGTCGAGCAGCACCTGGCGAACGTCGTCGTAGCGCGTCAGCACCCAGGCCTTGAGGCGCGGGCTCCAGTGCACCGGGTCCTCCTCGCGCAGCCGCCGGTAGATGGGAAACGGGTCGGCGAGGAATTCGGGCGCGTCCGGGCGGAAATCGAGGGCTTCATTCAACGGCATGGTGCAATTATCGTGGAATACTTCAGCCTTCCCGATTCCGCAAGGAGAAACCGCATGGCTTCACCCGTAGATCCGAATGACGTCCTGATGACGGGCGAGAACTCGTTCATCCGCTTCAGCCCCGACGGCGGCAAGACGCAGACCGACCGCGTCAGCCACTGGCGCGTGCTCTGGTGCCCCGCCGGCGCGGGGCATGCCCTGTTCATGCAAAGCAAGCTGACCGACGGCGCGGTGCGGATCTGGTCCGACAACCCCGCGGTGGCGCGCTGGCTGCAGAAGGAGATCGAATCGCTGCTGTTTCCCGCCTTTGCGGACGCCGGACTCCCGGTTGCGTCGGCCGAGTTCTCCCGTTCCGGCGGCATCGATGCGGGGGCGGGCGAACGGGTGAAAGCGCGCGATGCCGAGATCCTGCTTTCCTGGCGGGACTTCCTCGCGCCGTTCGTGCTCACCATGCCGCCGGGTTCCGCCGGCCGGCCAATCGGCGTCTTCAGCACCTTCTTCCCGGCGCGCGCCGCGCAGATTTCGCTCGACGGCCGCGCGGCCGATGGACAACCTTACCTGGAGAAGCGCGGCGAGCGCGATTCATCCAGCGCCTGCCTGGCCTGGTCGGAAACCTGGGTCAAACCCCGCTGAGCGCTCCGTAGTCCGCGCTCAGTAGTCCACGACCAGCGCGCTCGCCTGCTCCTCGGCACCGAAGGCGTCGCTCCGGTCCGAGGTGGTCGCGCGCTGCAGGTCGCGCGGCCAGCGCGTGTCCTCGTATTCCGTGCCCCGGTGCATGGTGCAGCGGTTGTCCCACATGACCAGGTCGCCCACGCGCCAGCGATGCGTGTAGACGAACTGACGCTGCGTGGCGTGCGCGATCAGTTCGGCGACCAGGGCCTCCGCCTCCGCGTCGGCCAGTCCGCCGATGCGGCCGATGTGCGAGGCGATGTAGAGCGTGTCGCGGCCGGACTCGGGGATGCGCCGCAGCAGGGGCCGGCGTACCGGCGCGAACGCCACTTCCTCCTCCGGCGTGAAGGTGGTGAAGCCGAGCTTGCGGCGCGAGTAGATGAGCGAGTGCTCCGCGATCAATCCCCGCAGACGCGCTTTCAGCGCCGCGGGCAGCGCGTCGCAGGCCGCGCGCAGGTCGGCGAATTCGGTATGCCCGCCGAACGGCGCCACCGAGCGCGCATACAGGAGCGATGCGTAGCCGCTCGGCGCCTTGAACGAGCTGTCGGTGTGCCACAGGCGGTTGCCCATCTGGAACAGCCGAATTCGCGCGTCCTTCTTCCACAGCCTGCCCTCGGCATCCATGTTGGCGATGTCGGCGATCTCCTCGCGCACGCGCAGTTTTTCGTTGCGCAGAGCGCGCTGCACCGTCACCTCCAGCGGCCCGAAGTGCGCGGCGAACGCAAGGTGCTGCTCGATGGTAAGGGTTTGTGCCGGGAACGCGAGCACCGCGTAGGTGGCGAAGACCTCGCGCACCGCACGCAGGGTTTCGCCGTCGAGCGGCCGGCTGAGATCGATGTCGCCCACCTCCGCGGCGAAGCGCGGCGTCACCGGAAAAATCGAAATCGACATCGCGGGCTCCCGAACGCAAGGTAGACTTGGTGCAATGATATACCGCGTCCTCGGCCGCACCGGAGTCCAGGTTTCCCAACTGTGCTTCGGCACCATGTCCTTCGGCGGCGACGCCGACGAGGCCACCTCCGCGGCCATGTACAAGGCCTGCCGCGACGCAGGCATCAATTTCTTCGATTGCGCAGACCAGTACAACAAGGGCAAGTCGGAGGAAATCCTCGGCCGGCTGATGAAGGGCCAGCGCGAGGACCTCGTCATCACCACCAAGTGCTTCAATCCGACCGGCGAAGACGTGAACGCGCGCGGCACCTCGCGCCGCCACGTCACGCACGCGGTGGAAGCGAGCCTCAAGCGGCTGCAGACCGACCGCGTCGAGGTGCTGTTCCTGCACCACTACGACCAGCGCACCCCGCTCGAGGAATCGATGCGCGCGCTGGAAGACCTGGTGCGCGCCGGCAAGGTGCTCTACCCGGCGCTCAGCAACTATTCGGCCTGGCAAACGCAAAGGGCCGTGGACATCCAGGAGCGCAACAACTGGGCGCGGCTGCAGGTGATCCAGCCGATGTACAGCCTGGTCAAGCGCCAGGCCGAGGTCGAGCTGCTGCCGATGGCCGAAGCCAACGGCATCGGCGTCATCCCCTACAGCCCTGCGGGCGCCGGTCTGTTGTCGGGAAAATACGCGGCAAGTCACGGCGACGCTTCCGGGCGCCTCAAATCCAACAAGATGTACGAAGCGCGCTACGGCGAGGCCTGGATGTTCGAAGTGGCCGACAAGTTCGTGGACTTCTGCAAGCAAAGGGGCCTGCATCCTGTGAGCACCGCCGTCGCCTGGGTCGGCGCGCATCCGGCCATCACCGCGCCCATCATCGGCGCGCGCAACCTCGAGCAGCTGCAGGATTCGCTCAACGCGGTGAAGATCGACATGACCCCCGCGCTGCGCGCCGAGATCACCGCGCTCTCGCGCACGCCCCCGCCGGCCACCGACCGGCTGGAAGAGATCAAGCCGCCGAAGGCCTAGCGCCATGTGCCGCGCGCTCCTCTATCTCGGGCAGCCCGTCCTGCTCGACAACCTGCTCTTCCAGCCCGACTCGGCGCTGATCCGGCAGAGCACTATGCCCAGAATGTTGCACATGCTCAACCTCGCGGGTTTCGGCCTGCGCGCCTGGGATCCGGTCAGCGCCAACCCGGAGCGCGCCTACTCCTACTACTCGCAGTCGCTGCCGGTGTTCGACCGCAACCTGCAGAACCTCGCCCAGAAAATCCGCCCCAGCTGCGTGCTCGGGCACGTGCGCGGCGTGGCCTACTCCACGCGCGTCGAGATCTCGCTGCAGAACGTCCATCCGTTCCACTTCCGCGACGTTCCCCTGGTGCTCGCGCACAACGGCGACCTCGCCGGCTTCGCCGAGATGAAGCCGCTGCTGGTCCCCCACGTGAAGCGCGAATTCGCGGCGCAGGTGCACGGCACCACCGACAGCGAGTGGATCTACGCCCTCTTCGTCTCCCAGTTGGCGGATCCCCACGCGCCTATGGATGAGGAATCGGTGTTCGACGCCATCGAGCGCACCATCGAAATCATCCGCGAGGCGCGCGCCAAGCTCGGCATCGCCCTCTCCTCCTCGGTCAACCTGTTCATCGCCAACGGCACCCAACTCGCCGCCGTACGGTACTGCTTCGACTTCGGCTGCTACCGCACCGAAGACCCCGCCAAGGTGCATGAAGCCAACCTGAGCTTCCTGTCGCTGTGGTACACCCTCGGCCGCGACTACGCCCTGCACGACGGCGAATGGAAAATGACCGGCGGCGCCGAGAACGCCGACTCCATCATCATCGCCTCCGAGCCCCTCACCAAGGACACCTCCGCCTGGGTCGAGCTGCCGGAGTACGGAGCGCTCTTCGCCGAGATCACGCATGGCCGGCCGCGGGTTGCGGTGCGGTTGCTGGATTGACTACCTGCGCCGGAACTGATCTCCCGCCGAAGATCGGCGGTTCTCGCTGCTTACGGCGAACAGGCACTGCATGTACGGTTCGACTTCCGCCCATTTGCTGCGTCCGCCGTAGTACGTTGCAAGCTGCCGGCTCGCTTCGATCGCATCGGACACGCGACCGCCAACGGTTCCCGTCAGCGCCTCTCGAAGATCTTTCGCATCGTGAAGATGGCCGTCTTGCCCCGCATAGCTGTGAAACTCCCTGATTCTGCCGGGCCTCGGCAATGCAAGGGTCGCCGAGCATTGTTCTCCGTTCCTCGAAGGCTCGCGTTCCGCGTGAGCCTCGGCAAAGGAATCCTGGACCGTGTGCAGGACAGAGCCAAAGGCGATGTCGTGAATGAATCGGAGCATCGTGTCCTGCCTGCCCTGGACGTACAGGTCCGCAATCGACCAGCCTGAGCAATGGAACCTATCTTTCATGACGGGAATTTTCACATTGCGAAGAAGGGTATCGGGCGGTATTTCCCGTGTCGCGACCTGCCACGCGAATTCGAGCCAGCCCAGGATGTCGGCCTGCGTCAAGGCCGGATCGAGATTGTCTTCCGAGGCCATGGCATGGAGAAACTGCAGATCGCCGTAGTGCGACCGCGCCAGAAGGTGCGCCGTAATCATTCGGGAGCCCTTCTCTCGCACCGGCGGAAGGCAGCCAACGATCTTGCGCCCGGACGCGGCGATCTTCTCAGCCGCATTGAACATGCAGTACCAGCAATCCGGCTGTGTCGAGAAGCGGATAGTCTGCAAAACATTGCACGCCTTTTCGGAACTAAAGACTTTGGTGCACTTCTTGCCTTCTTTCGGACCAAGCGAGAAGGGCGGCAGGTCGTTCCAGCGCACCCCATAGTTGATGAACTGGGTCGCGAATCCGGCGTCTGCGGTCGCGCACTCATTGTTGGTCGGCAAATCCTTGTCCGCCGTGGTGCAGCCCATCGCGAGCTGCGTGATCTCCTCGTGAACCGGGCCCTTGATGAGGCGGCCGAGCTTGCCGGCGACCCTCGCTCGATTACTCGTGGGCTCCTTGGTGAGTTTTTCCTCCCACTCCGACGATAGCGGCGCAATCTGGAAACCGTACGCGTTGTGGAAAACACCGGCAAACAGGATCACGATTGCCGCAAGAATGGCGCGAGGTTGATTGGCACCCATCGCCACTTACTGCCTTCCACAGATGATCAAGGCTGCGCCTCTGCCCGCCACATCTGCCCATGCAACGCAGCCTCAAGTTCAGCTGCATGTGTTTCAGCGGCATTGAGCCGGGCGTGGGAGATGAGACGGGTGAGCTGGGTGTTGGTGCGAGCGATGGAGCGGAGGATGCTGCGATGGATGGCGTGCTGGAGGCTGACCGCGGCGCCTGAGGTGCCGTTGTAGGTTTCGAGGAAGGCGGCGCGGGGAATTTCGAGGAGGCAGACGGCTTCGCGGGCGCGTGCGTTGCCGCCGTGCGCGCCGCCGCGCAGGACGCCCATGTAGCCGACGAATTCGCCCGGGCCGGCGATGGCGACGCGCCGTTCGCGGCCGCCGTCGCGCGTGAAGACTTCCAGCGCGCCCCGCACGACGATGTAGCCGGCGTCGGCCGGATGGCCGGCGGCGAAGACCCAGGCGCCGCGCCGCAGTTCGAGGACGTTGGCGCCGGCGATGAATTCGTCGATCTCGAAATCGTCGAAGTATTCGAAGAACGGCAGCACCGGCAGGAACGCGCGCCAGTCGAAGGAGGCGTGGCGCGAGCGCGGCACATTGGCAAGCGGATCGGCGGCGGGCGCGGGCTCGGTGACGGAGCGGTCATCGACCGCGGCATGCTGGCGCACGCGCTCGTTGAGGACGCGCAGCTTGTCGGCAAGCACGTGCGTGATCATGCGCTGGGTCTCGAGCGCGCTGGCGTCGCGGCTCGCCACCAGGGCGCGGAAATCCTCGCGCTCGACGAACCAGCCGTCCACGTTGCCGGAGGCGACGACGGTGGCGGAGCACACGCCGCGCTCGATCAGCGCCATCTCGCCGAACATGTCGCCGTCGGCGAACTGCGCGACGGTGAGAGTGCCGCCGCCGGGCAGCGCGACGCGCGCCTCGGCGGAACCGGTACGGATCAGGAACGCGCCGCGCGAGGCCTCGCCTTGGCGCACCAGCAGCGCGCCCTTGACGAACGATACTTCGCGCGCGACGGCAAGCAGTTGCGCAAACGGATTTTCCGCGGTCGTCAGCGTCTTCCCCCTTGGCAGACAGTCTACTCGCGGTACGTGCTCGGGGTACACTCGCGGCACAACCAATGGCCTGCGACCTCCTCATCAAGAACGGCCTGCTGATCGACGGCAGCGGGGCGCCGGCGCGCCATGCCGATGTTGCGATTTCAGAGGGAAAGATCGTCCAAATAGGAAAAAGTACTGAACCAGCAAAAAGAACTATTGATGCCACCGGTCTGGCCGTGGCGCCCGGCTTCATCGACCCGCACACCCACTACGACGCGCAGATCTGCTGGGACGGCGCGCTGACGCCCTCCTCCTGGCACGGCGTGACCTCGGTGGTGATGGGCAACTGCGGCGTCGGCATCGCGCCCTGCCGGCCGGAGGCGCGCGAGATCGCGATGCGCGACCTGGTGAACGTGGAGGCGATCCCCTTCGAGGTGCTCGACAAAGGCATCACCTGGGACTGGCAGAGCTTCCCGGAGTTCATGGACGCCGCTGCGGCGCGCAAGCCCTCGCTAAACCTCGCCTTCCTCGCGCCGCTGACGCCGTTCCGCCACTACGTGATGGGCGAGGCTTCGATGGAGCGAGCTGCCTCTGTTGTTGAATTGAATGAAATAAAAAAATTATTGGGAGAAGCAATTGATGCCGGCGCCTTCGGCTTCTCCAGCACGCTGCTCAACCAGCACATGGGCTACGCTGGCCGGCCGCTCGCCTGCCGCAACGCGAGCCGCGAGGAGCTGAAGGCCTACTGCAACGCGCTCAAAGAGCGCGGCAAGGGCGCGATCGAGATCGCGATGACCAAGCAGATCGGCGTGATGGACGACCCGGAGCTGGAGCTGCTCGATTTCATGCTCACGGAAAGCGCGCGACCGATCACCTTCATCGCGATGTTCGACCGCGACGACATCTCCGAGGCGGTGAGAACGTCGCTGGCCAAGGCGGCGCCGATGATCGCGCGCGGCGCGCGGCCGCAGACCTCGCCGCTGCCGCTCACACGCGAGATCAACATGCGCAATCCGTTCTCGTTCGCCGCCTTCCCATCGTGGCAGCGCGTGTTCGAGGACAAGTCGAAGGCCGCACAGGCCGCCGTTTATCGGGATGTTGCTTTTAGAAATAAATTTAGAGAAGAATTGAAGCGGCCTGCGGCGTTCGGAAACTGGGAGCGCATCACGCTGCACGAGGTGAAGTCCGCGGCGCTGAAGCACCTGGAAGGGCAGACGGTGGCCGAGATCGCGGCGGCGCAGGGCAAGGACGGCGTCGATGCCTTCCTCGACCTCACGTTAGCGGATGATTTGGACAACGAGTTCACGATGGTCTCCTTCAACAACCGCGTCGACCGGATGGCCGAGATCCTGAACAACCCGGCCATGCTGCTGGGGCTGGGCGACGGCGGCGCGCACCTCGACATGCTGTGCGACTCGGGCTACCCGACCTTCGTGCTCGGCACCTGGGTGCGCGAGCGCAAGGTGCTGACGCTCGAGGAAGCGGTGCGGCGCATGACCTCCGACCCCGCGGATTTCTTCGGCATCAGGGACCGCGGCCGACTCAAGCCGGGTCTCGCGGCGGATATCGCGATCTTCGATCCTGCCACGGTCGGCTCGATGGGGCGCCCGGAACGGCGCTACGACCTTCCCGGCGGCGCCAAGCGCATGGTAATGCGCTCGCAGGGCATCGAGTACTCGATCGTGAACGGCGCGGTGACCTGGGAAAAGGGCGCGCTCACCGGCGCAACTGCAGGAACTGTGCTGCGCTCCTGAGGGCCGCTCAGCCTGGCCCGATCACTCCGCAGGCGATGCGCGCGCCGGCGTTGCCGGTCGGCTGGGTCCTGTAGTCGTCGGGATCGGCGTGGACGATCAGGCCGCGGCCGACGATGCTCGCCAGCCCGGGCGCGACGGTGATGACGTCGAGCATGACGTCGACTTTGGCGCGGCCGTCCTTGCCGGCCTTGAGCGCGGGCAGGTCGCCGGCGTGGCGCTCGAGGGTGCCGGAGTGCGCATGCGGCTTGCCGAAGGGGTTGAAGTGGCCCTTGGTGCTCATGCCGTCGCCCGAGCCGCAGTCGCCGACTTCGTGGATGTGCAAGCCGTGCTCCTGCCCCGGCTTGAGCCCCTGGACGTAAACCACGACGTGGATTTTGCCGCCCACCTCGTCGAAGGTCGCCTCGCCGAAGGTCTTGCTGCCCTTGGTGGCCTGCAGCTGCGCCGTCGCGCGCAAGGGTTCGACGGGCGTTGTAGCGCAAGCGGCAAACAGGGTCACAGCGGCGACGACGGCGAAGATCGGTTTCATGGGTCTCATCCTCCAGAGCGCCAATCTACCCGCTTCCTCGCGTGCGGTGCAAATGCTGCGCTGCGTACCATCGAGAGTGCTTGACGCTGGGTCGCCCGGTGGGATACGGTCATCCGGCTGTCTCGCACGACCACACCATAATGAACGGAGGGTGATTTATGGAACGGTATCAGCGCAGGCGTGTTTCCGTTTTGGGCGCCGCAATCGCGGCGCTGGCCCTGACCTGGGGAATGCCGCTTTCCACCCATGCGCAGGACGCGCCGAAGAAGGTGGTGCTGCGCTTCGCGGCCGACTTCACGCCGCCGCCGCACCCGGCCGGCATGGCGCTGAAGATCTTCGCCGAGCAGCTGCCGAAGGCGATCCCCGGCAGCGAGGCGCGCCTTTATTACGCCGGCGCGCTCTACACCATCCCGGAGGCCTTCGAGGCGATGCGCCAGGGCAACCTGGAGATGAGCTGGATGCAGATGGGCAAGGCGGCGCCGGTGGACGCCTGGATGATGACAATAGTCGGGCCGGGTGTGCTGACCACGGTCGGCGCGGTCGACAACCTGGAGAAGACCAAGACCTACCAGATGCTGGTCGATCGCCTGGCGAAGAACCACGCGATCAAGGTGTTCGGCGTCGGACAGATGAGCTTCGGCATGGGCGTGGGCGGCAAGAAGCGCTATATCAAGCCAGCCGACTTCGCCGGACGCAAAATCCGCAGCATGGGTCCGGTCGAGAACCCCTCGCTCGAATCCTGGAAGGCGAACCCGGTGGTGATGGCTTTCGGCGAAGTGCCAACAGCGCTGGAATCGGGTGTCATCGACGGGCTGATGACCAGCCTTGGCGGCTTTTACGCCGTGCGCGAGCAGGCGCCTTTCTACACCACCGGCGGCGCGGGCGTGTTCACCGGCGACTACTACATGGTGAGCGCGAGCAGGCGCTGGTGGGACCGCCTCACCCCCGCCACCCAGGCCGCGCTGGAGAAGGTCATCAAGGAGACCATCCAGACGCAGAAGGAACTCAACTGGTGCAACGACAGGCTGACCTATGAGAAGTACGGCACCAAGGACCCCTCCAAGCCGGGTGTGTACTGGATGACGCCGCAGGAAGTGACCGCCATGACCAGCGCGGTGGGCGACGCGACCACCCGCTTCGTCAAGAGCAAGATGCCGCCGGAGGCAGGACAGTGGGCCGACCTGTTCGTCAAGGAAGGCCGCGAGCTCTCGAAGCAGCACCCGGTCGGCTCGTCGTGGATCGAGAAGATCGACTGCAAGAAATACGCGTCTTTGATCGTCATCCAGTAGCCCGGCGCCGAGGACCGGCCCCGGCGCGTGGAAAAAGCGTACGCAATCTGGCGGGCCTTCCTGGACAAGCTCCTGGGGCCCGCGGCAGCGCTGCTGCTGCTCGGCTGCACGCTGCTCGCCCTGCTCGAGGTGGTGCGGCGCTACGCCTTCGGCCTGTCGTTCTACTGGCAGCAGGACTTCGTCACCTACGTCATCCTGAGCGCGGTGTTCCTGTATTTCTGCATCGCGCAGCGCAACGAATCGCACATCAGCGTCACCGTATTCCTCGAACTCGCCGAAGCGGTCGGGCCGCGCGCGCGCAAGACGGCCGAGATCGTCCGGCTGGCCTCGGTGATCTTCTCGTTCCTGTTCCTGCTGGCGGTGGTGTGGTGGGGCGTCCCCGAGGTGATGGACAGCCAGAAGTACAACTCGCGCACCGAGAGCCTGCTGCTGCCGCTGGCGCCTTTCCTATGGGTGCTGCTGATCGGCTTCACCTTCATGGCGATCCAGCTCTTCTTCCAGGTCTACCGCGACATCCAGAAGATGCGCGGCAAGACCGTCCTGGAAGAACCCCGCGAAGACGACAGCAAGATGCTGCTGCACTGAAGGCCTGAAGCATGCTCATCGTCGGCATCGTCGTCTTCGTCCTGCTGATCGTCTCGATCCCGATCGGCATCGCGCTCTCGGCGAGCAGCGCGGTCTACATCCTGATCGACCCGCTGCTCGAGCCGGAAGTCATCTTCCGCGCCTTCTTCAACTTCATCAGCCGCTACTCGCTGATGGCGATCCCGCTGTTCATCTACGCGGGCTACCTGATGGAGCGCACGGGGCTCATCTCGCAACTTTTCAAGTTCGCCGACGCGCTGGTCGGCTGGCTGCCGGGCGGCTTCGGCGTCTCGACCATCCTCGCCTGCGTGCTGTTCGCCTCGATCTCGGGTTCGAGCGTCGCCTCGGCCGCGGCGATGAGCGTGATCGCCATCCCCGAGATGAAAAAGCGCGGCTATCCGGACTGGCTTTCTTCCGGCATCGTCGCCGGCAACGGCGGCATCGCGATCCTGATCCCGCCCAGCATCCCGCTGGTCCTGTACGGCATCGTCACCGAGACGTCGATCGTGAAGCTGTTCTTCGCCGGCGTCATCCCGGGCCTGCTGCTGGCGCTGACCAGCATCATCGCCGTGATGATCATCAGCTTCCGCGTCAAGCTGCCGAAGAGCAGCTTCGGGCTGGCACGGCTGGGTCGCGAATTCATCGGCGCGCTGCCCGGCCTGGGGATGCCGGTGATCATCCTGGGCGGCCTCTACGGCGGCATCTTCACCCCCACCGAGGCCGCTGCGGTCGCCTGCGGCTACGCCATGATCTTCGGCCTCGTCACCGGCCGGGGCGAGTTCATGGCGCAGCTGGTGCCGATCACCCGCCGCGCGCTCAACCTCACCGCCGTGATCCTGTTCCTGGTGGGCAGCGTGGGCGTGTTCCAGTTCCTCGCCGCCAACCTCTACTGGCCGCAGCAGATCACCGCGATCGTCACCGGCTGGGGCCTCTCGCAGCTCGGCTTCATCTTCGCCTATATGGGCGTGCTGCTGATCCTCGGCTGCTTCGTCGACGGCGTGGCCATGATCCTGCTCACCGTGCCGGTCATCTTCCCGATCGCCTACGCCCTCAAGATCGACCCGATCCACCTCGGCGTCATGCTCACCCTGGCGGTCGAAATGAGCGTCGTCACCCCGCCCGTCGGCCTGAACCTGTTCGCGGTGAGCGGCGTGTCGAAGATCCCCATTACCACCGTCATCAAGGGCTCCATCCCGTTCTTCTTCGCCGACCTCGCGACGCTGCTGATCGTCATCTTCGTCCCCGCCACCGCGACCTGGCTGCCCAGCGTCCTCGTCCAGACCGTCTTCAAGTAGACGAATACGGATCGTCCCGGGCGGCGGCGAGCAGCCGCGCGCGCCTGTACACTCACCGCGACCGATGAATCAGGCCCAAAAAGAAGTCGAACCCGAACGCCTGCTCGAAGTCGTCGCGGCGGTGGCGAAGGAAGCGCGCCCGCACGTCGCGCTACCGCAGTTCTCGCTCGACAGTTCGCTGGAGAAAGAGCTTGGGCTGGACAGCCTCGCTCGCGTGGAGCTCGTCCTGCGCCTGGAAAAAGAGTTCGGCGCGAGCCTGCCCGAGCAGGCGCTGGCGACCAGCGAAACGCCGCGCGACCTGCTGCGCTTCCTCCTCTCCAGCGCCGGCCACGCGCCGCGCGCCGCGCACGCCAGCGCAACCAGCGTCACGAACCTGGTGCAGACGCAGGGCGTGCGCGCGCCCTCGGAGACGCAGGCGCGCACGCTGACCGAGGCGCTCGAATACCACCTCGAGCGGCAACCAGGAAGGTTGACTGTTTTTCTCTATGAAAATGAAACCGAAATACAATTGAGCTATAGTGCCCTGTACGAGGGCGCGCTCGGCTACGCGGCGCGGCTCGTCCAGGCGGGCCTGCAGCCCGGGCAGATGGTGGCGATCATGCTGCCGACCTGCAAGGAGTACCTCTACTCGTTCTACGGCGTGCTGCTCGCGGGCGGCGTGCCGGTGCCGCTCTACCCGCCGGCGCGGCTGACGACGATCGAAGACCACATGACGCGCCACGTCGGTATCCTCAAGAGCGCCGGCGCGGCAATCATGATCACCGTTGCCGAGGCCAAGCCGCTGGCGTACCTCTTGCGCGCGCAGGTCGAGTCGCTGCGGAAGGTTCTGGTGCCGGCCGATTTGAACGGTTCGGTCGACAAGAACTTCAAACCCGTGCACAGCAAGCCCGGCGACATGGGCTTCCTGCAGTACACCTCGGGCAGCACCGGCAATCCCAAGGGGGTGGTGCTGTCGCACGCCAACCTGATGGCCAACGTGCGCGCGATGGGCGCGGCGGTGAACGCCAACCCCGAGGACGTGTTCGTGAGCTGGCTGCCGCTGTACCACGACCTGGGTCTCATCGGCGCCAACTTCGCGTCCCTGGTGCTCGGCTTTCCGACGGTACTGATGTCGCCGCTCGCGTTCCTGTCGCGGCCATCAAGTTGGATGCGCGCCATCCACCGCCACCGCGGCACCATGTCCGGCGGCCCGAATTTTTCCTTCGAACTGTGCCTGCGCCGCATTCCGGACGAGGACATGGAAGGCATCGACCTGTCCTCCTGGCGCTTCGCCTTCAACGCCGCCGAGCCGGTGAGCCCGGACACCATCGTCGAATTCGAAAAGCGCTTCGGCAAGTACGGGCTGCGCAAGAACTGCCTCTCGCCGTCCTACGGCCTGGCGGAATCCACCGTGGGCGTGGCGATCACCACGCCGGGCACGCCTTGGCGCGCCGACCGCCTGGACCGCGAGCGCTTCACGCGTACGGGGGAGGCCGTCGGGGCGCCGCCCGGCGACCCGTCGCCGCTGATCGTGATCGGCTGCGGCACGCCGATTCCCGGCCACGACATCCGCGTGGTGGATGCCGCGGGCATGGAGCAGCCCGACCGCCAGGAAGGATTGCTGCAGTTCCGGGGACCGTCATCCACCTCGGGCTACTACCGCAATCCGGAAGCAACGAAAACGCTGTTCGATGGGGAATGGGTCAACACCGGCGACCGCGCCTACCTTTCCGAGGGCACGCTGTTCCTCACCGGGCGCGAGAAGGACATCATCATCCGCGGCGGCCGCAACATCAGCCCCTACGAGCTGGAGCAAGCGGTGGGGGATCTCGCCGGCGTGCGGCGCGGCTGTGTCGCGGTGTTCGGCAGCAGGGACGCGGCCGCCGGCACCGAGCGCGTGGTGGTGCTGGCCGAGATGCGCGACAAGGACGATGCGCGCCACGAGGACCTGAAACGCATGATCAACGATCTGGCCATGGGTCTCATCGGCGCGCCGGCCGACGACATCGTGCTGGCGCCGCCGGGCACCGTGCCCAAAACCTCCAGCGGCAAAATCCGCCGCGTCGCGGCGCGCGAATTCTACGAGCGTGGGCCCTCCGCGGGGAAGGCACAGGCGGTGTGGCTGCAGTTCGCACGCCTGATGCTCGCCGGCGCCGCGCCGCAGCTGCGCCGCGGCCTGCGCACCTTCGGCGGCGCACTGTTCGCGCTGCGGGCATATCTGGTTTTTGCCGTCCTTGTGCCTTTTGCCTTTTTGGGTTCCCTGTTTTTACCCGTCAAAGGCTGCTGGACCGTGGGCCAAACAGTATCGAAGTGGTTTCTGATCCTGTCCGGCATTCCTGTCGTGGTTCGGGGAAAAGAAAATCTGGAGATAAAAACTCCCGTCGTCCTGGCGGTGAATCACACCAGTTACCTGGACGCCCTGGTCCTGCTGTCCATCCTCGAGTACCGCGGCTACGCCTTCGTCGCCAAGCGCGAGTTCCAGGACAATTTCCTCATGCGCGCGCTGCTCTCGGGCTTCGGCACGCAGTTCATCGAACGCTTCGACGTCGCGAAAAGCGCCGAGCACGCGAACGCGCTCGCCGAAGGCGCGAAGCGCGGCATCTCGCTGATCGTGTTTCCCGAAGGCACGCTGACGCGCAACACGGGGCTCATGGACTTCCGCACCGGCGCCTTCCAGGCCGCGGCGCAGGCCGGCATCCCGGTGGTGCCGGTGGCGCTGCGCGGCATCCGCTCGGTGCTGCGCGACGAAACGTGGTATTTGCGCCGCGCCGCGGTGGCGGTCACCGTCGGCGCCCCGATCGCGCCGAAGGGGACCGACTGGAGCGCGGCGGTCGAGCTGCGCGACGCGGTGCGCGCCGAGATCCTCAGGTCCTGCGGCGAGCCTGACCTGGCCGAAAATCGGGGTCAGAGCCCGATCTGAACCGGCGTCAGCTAGAACGGCCGGCCAGCTGCCTGAGGCCGACCAGGTCCAGGATGCGGACCCGCTTTCCGCGCGCGACGATCAGGCCGTTGGCGTGGAAGCGCGAAAACAGGCGGCTCACGGTTTCCAGCTTGAGGCCGAGCAGGCTGCCGATCTCCCCGCGCGTCATGCGCAGCACGAACTCGGCGGGCGAAAAACCGCGCGCGGCGAAGCGTTGCGAAAGATCGACCAGGAAGGCGGCCAGCTTCTCCTCCGCCCGCATGCTGCCCAGCAGGAGCATCACGCCATGCTCGCGCACGATCTCCCGGCTCATCACCTTATGGAAGTGGCGGTGCAGGGACTCGAATCGGCGGGAGAACTCCTCCAGCTTCGCGTAGGGAATGACGCACGCCTCGCTGTCTTCCAGCGCGACCGCATCGCAGGCATGGCGATCGGCGCCGATGCCGTCGAGCCCCAGCATCTCGCCCGCCATCTGGAATCCGGTAACCTGGTCGCGGCCGTCGCCTCCCGACAGCCGCGTCTTGAAGCAACCGGAGCGGACGGCGTAGAGGGACCGGAAGGCGTCGCCGGCGCGAAACAGGCTATCCCCCCGCCGGACGGTTTTGCGCGCGTAAACCAACTCGTCCAGGCTTTCGATCTCCTCGCGCGACAGCCCCACCGGCAGGCACAGCTCGCGCAGGTTGCAGCTCGAGCAGACCGTCTTGAGCGCGACCAGGTTGATGATCGGGCGGGACGCCTCGGCTTCGATGCTCTGTGATGGATTTGCCATGGATGCGGGTTGCGCTGGTGGCTGAATTTTATACGGATCGGGACTCGAATTGACCTGGATCAAAAAGACACCCGGCAGCCCCGCTACGCTGCCCCTATGCGCCCAATACACCTTCTACCCATTCTTCGGATGGTCCGTAGGTCACGGTGAGGACACCATGCACAATTCGATCCGCATTCTGTACGACGAGCACCGCTCGATCGCGGCCGTGCTACACGGCCTGCTGGCCCTGGTACGAGCGGCGAAGGATCCCGCAGTGCAGCCGGAGTTTCCGGTATTCAACGCGATGATCTACTACATCGATACCTTCCCGGAGCGCCTGCACCATCCCAAGGAAGACCAGTTCCTGTTCGCGCGCCTCGCCGAGCGCGCGCCCGAGGCGCACCCGCTGATCGATGAACTGCGCGCGGAGCACGTCAAGGGCGCAAGCCTGATCCGCGAGCTGCAGGCGGCGCTACTCGCGTTCGAGGTGAACGGGCAGCGCGCGCTGCCCGCGTTCGCGGCGGCGGCCGAGGCCTACGCGCAATTCCACTGGGAGCATATGCGCAAGGAGGAAAACCAGCTCCTGCCGCTGGCCGAAGGCGCCCTTACCGAGGCGGACTGGAAGGTGATCGACGAGGCGTTCGCGGGCAACGAGGACCCGATCTCCGACCTGCGAGAGAAGGACTTCCGGACCCTCTATCAGCGCATCGTCAGCCTCGCGCCGGAACCGATCGGGCTCGGCGCGCGCTGGAAGAAGTCCGGTTAGCGCCCGCTCAGTGGCACAAAGGAGCCGTAATGACAGTCCCGATCGCCGCCTGGCACACGGAGCATGTCTACTTCAACCAGCTGTTGCGCCTGCTGCAGAGGCAGGTCGACGAGTTTCACAGCGGCGAGCAACCGAACTACGAGTTGATGCTGGACATCATCTCCTACCTGCGCGAATACTCTGACCAGTTTCATCATCCACGGGAGGATGTCGCATTCGCGCGCCTCGCGAAGCGATGCCCGGACCTGGAGCTGGCGCTCGCGCGCCTGGGCCAGGAGCACCGCGTGATCGCGCACGCCGGCGAGGTGCTATGCAAGCTGATCCAGGCGATTCTCGGCGGCGCGCTTGTGCCGCGCGCCGAAGTCGAGGTCGCTGCCGCCACCTACCTCGTGTATTACGGCAACCACATTGCCAAGGAAGAGGAAGATGTCCTCCCCCGCGCGGCGAAGGAACTCGCCGGGGAGGACTGGGACGCTGTCCGGAGGGCGGTGCCGGCGGTGCGCGATCCGCTGTTCGGGGGCGGCAGCGAAGAGCGCTACCGGGAACTGCGCCGGCAGATCGCGCTGGAAGCCTAGCGGCGCAGTCCGTCAGCCGGCGACCTGCGCCAGGCGTCGCCGGTCGACGATTAGGATTTCGCGTCCCGACACGGAGATCAGGCGCTGGTTCGAAAGCTCGCGCAGCGCGCGCGACATTGTTTCCTTGGTCATGCCGAGCCGTGCCGCCACTGCGGTCTTGCTGGCCGGCAAGCGCACCACCATGGCGTCCTTTACGTCGCCTGGCGTCGCCAGGGAATTCACGTAAGAGGCGAGCCGTTGCAAGCTGCTGTGCTGCACAGTTGCTTCGAGTTCCGAGAGCAGGCCGAGAAAGCGGTCGGCGAGCCCGAACACAAGATTGCGCGCGAACTTCGGGTCGATCTCGATGAGGTGGATCAGCGGCGCTGCCGGCACGATCACGATCATGGATTCCTCCAGTGCGATCGCGTCGACTGGACAGGGACGGCCGAGCATCGCGGCGGATTCTCCGAAGATATCGTTGGGTCCGAGAAACCGGACAATTTTCTCCTCGCTGCCCGGACGCCGCAGCGCGAGCTTCAGGATCCCGTAGCCGAGCGCGATCACCCCGGGCATCCGCTCGCCGCGCCGGCAGACCACGGCGCCGCGCCGTGCATACACGGTGCGGGAACGTGAGGCCACCATCGCGACCTGCGCCCGCGCCACCTGCCCGAATAGCGGCAGGCTGGTGAGCACGCCCTCGAGCAGCCGCGGGTCGCGGTCGTTGCCGTTCGTATTGTTGCCGTTGGTCGACATGAGAAGCACCTGTTGCGATGCAGCAATACTCCTCTGTGCACTTGTTGTCGTGTTGATGCACGTCAATGGCAGCGGGCGTACCGGCCCTGCTTTGATCCATATCAACAAAGGACGCACAAATCCTGTGGGAATAGGAGCCGGCACAGGCAAGATTTCACTTGCGCAGCGAACCACGAGAACAGGGAGGGTCGCAATGAGACAGTGCCTCGCATTTGTGCTCGGAGCGTGTCTGTGGGGCGGCGTCATCACGGCACGCGCGCAGCCCGCGCTGGACGTAGGCGCCGCGGAGGCGCTGACCAAGAAGAGCGGCTGCATGAAGTGCCACTCGGTGAGCGCGAAGAAGGAGGGGCCGCCCTTCAAGGAAACCGCCGGCAAGTACAAGGGCAAGGCGGACGCCGAGCAGAAGCTCTACACGCACCTCACCACCAATCCCAAGGTCAAGGTGGACGGCAAGGAAGAGCTGCACGAGGCGCTCAAGACCAAGAACGACGCCGAGATCAAGAACGTGATTCAGTACATCCTGTCGCGCTGATACGGCGATGATCCGGGGCCTCTGGGAATGGCTTACGCAAAAATGCCAGACCTGTTCGCGGATCAGGCTTGGGCTGGGCGTCGCGATGGCGGCGCTGTTTGTCGCGGGAATTCTCATGGCGGGCGGCGCCGCGGGCCTCGCCTGGACCAACACCGAGGCCTTCTGCATCGGCTGCCACGAGATGCGCGACAACGTCTACAAGGAATTCAAGGGGACGATCCACGACAAGAACCGTTCCGGGGTGCGCGCGGTGTGCGCCGACTGCCACGTGCCGCGCGAGCCCGGACCGATGCTGGTGCGCAAGGTGCAGGCGACGTTCGAGCTCTATGGCCACTTCGTTACCGGCGTCATCGACACCCGCGAGAAGTTCGAAAAGCACCGTTACGAAATGGCGAAGCGCGTCTGGACGCGCATGAAGAAGACCGACTCGCTCGAGTGCCGCAACTGCCACCACGACGATGCGATGGATCCGGAGAAGCAGACGGAAAAGGCACGTGCCCGGCACGCAAAGATGAAGACCGAGGGCATGACCTGCATCGACTGCCATTTCGGCATTGCCCACAACGAACCGGACGGCCCGGGGCCGCAGGAGTTGAAAATTGCAAAATAGGCTGATCGCGGCGCTTACGACGGCAGTCCTGGCGCTCGGCGTCGCGTTTGCGGCGCAAGCGCAGGACAAGGCGCCGCGCAAGGATCTGGTCCTCAAGGGCGATGCCCAATGCACGCGCTGCCACGACGCCGGGGACGACTACCCGGTGCTCGCGATCGGCAGGACGCGGCACGGCACGACCGCCGACGGGCGCACGCCGACCTGCACCAGCTGCCACGGCGCGAGCGAGAGCCACGTCAACAAGCCCGCCGACGCGAAGGAACGGCCCAAGGCGGATCGCGCGTTCGGCAAGAAGTCCACGACGCCGGTCAGCGAGCGCAATGATGCCTGCCTAACCTGTCACCAGGGCGGCAAGCGCATACACTGGACTTCCGGCGTCCACGCCGCCCGCGACGTCGCCTGCAGTTCCTGCCACCAGGTGCACACGGGCCACGACAAGGTGCGCGACAAGGTGGCGCAGTCCGAGGTCTGCTTTGCCTGCCACAAGGAGCAGCGTGCGCAGATCCGGCGCCCGTCGCGGCATCCGATCCTGGAGGGCAAGGTTGCGTGCTCCGACTGCCACAACCCGCACGGCACCGCAGGCGACAAGATGCTGGTGCGCGACAACGTCAACGACACCTGCTACACCTGCCACGCGGAGAAACGCGGCCCGTTCGTGCGCACCCACCAGCCGGTGCAGGAAGATTGTTCGATCTGCCACAACCCGCACGGCACCACCAACGACAACCTGCTCAAGCAGCGCGCGCCGTTCCTGTGCCAGCAGTGCCACGAGCCGACCAGCCATCGCGGCAATCTCGCGGGCTTCACCGGGCCGCAGAACACCGCGGGCGGCAGCACGGCGGCCAACCTGCTCGCGCGCGGCTGCCTGAACTGCCACACCAATATCCATGGCACGAATAACCCGGCAAACATTTCCAACGAACGGACGTTTCGGCGATAGCCGCGGCCAACGGAAGACGGACATGAACACGAAACTCTGCAGACGTTCGTTGCTGTCGGCCGCGATCTGCGCCGGCCTGACCTCGGCTTATGGTCCTTTGCGGGCGCAGGAAATCGACGAGGTCGCCGCGCTGGCGACACCGCGCAGCGTGTTCGAGATCGGCATCGGCGACGTCAGCCGGAACAATTCGCGCTTCGGCCAATACACGGGGCAACGCAAGGACGGCCTGTACGGAATCGGCGAACTCGATTTCGTGCGCCGCGACGACGTCACGGGAACCTGGACGCGCTTCACGGGGCGCAATCTCGGTCTCGACAGCCGTGAACTGCGCTTCGACTACGGCCGGCAGGGAGGCTGGGGCCTGTATGTCGATTACAGTCAGACGCCGCGCTACAACCCCTATACGGTCAACACGGCGCTGCGGGGCATCGGTGGAAATTCGCTCACCGTGCCGTACCCGGCCGCGACCTCAGCCAAAAGCGACGTGCAGCTCAAGACCGAGCGCGACGCGCTGGCGCTGGGAGTGCACAAGATCCTGGCCGGCGGCTGGGACATCCAGCTCCGCTTTCGCACCGAAGACAAGGACGGCGCGCGGATGTTCGGCCGCGGTACCACGGGCGGGGCCGGGGCCGGGGGCTTCGAGTTCCTCGCCGAGCCGATCCAGTTCACCACGCGCCAGCTCGAGGCGACGCTCGGCTTTACCGGCGAGCGGCTGCAGCTCTCGGGCGGCTACTATGGATCGTTCTTCACCAACGGCAACACGGCGCTTGTCGTCAACAACCAGCCCGGCGGGCCGACGGCGCTCGGTACCGGCGCGGGCGCCTTCACGCCGATTGGGCTGCCGCCGGGGAACGACTCGCACCAGTTCAATCTCGCCGGCGGTTACAGCATCACGCCGACAACGCGTGCGACGTTCAAGCTGTCCTACGCGAGGCTGACCCAGAACGAGAGCTTCATCGTCGCGCCCTCGACCTTCGTGCCGCAGGCCAACCTGGGAGGTCGCATCGACACGACCCAGTTCCAGGCGGGCATTACGTCGCGCCCGATGCCCAAGCTGACGCTGCGCGCCGACCTGCGATACCTGGACCGAAACGACAAGACGCCGGTCTATCCTTATTTCACCTTCAACCCCACGACGCTCCTGACACCGGCCAACTCTCCGACTGCGACCAACGACGGACGCAACGAACCGCGCTCGAACACGAACCTTGCCGGGAAGCTGGAGGCGAGTTACGCACTGCCGCGGGGGTTCCGGCTGACCGGCGGCCTCGACTACGACGTGCGCCGGCGCAATACCTCGGACGTGCGCGTGGTCAGCTACCGGCGCGAGACCGACGAGACGTCCTATCGCGTCGAACTGCGGCGCGCCATCGCCGAGACGGCGACCGGCGCGCTTTCCTACGTCAACAGCCGGCGCACCGGCTCGGACTGGGTGACCACTACGACGCTGAACGGCGCCGCCGGCAGCAACCTGATCCACCCGCTGCACCTCGCCGACCGCGACCGCGACAAGCTGCGCGCAGTGCTCGACTGGTCGCCGGTCGAGCCGCTGTCGTTGCACTTCACCATCGAAGACGCCGTCGACCGCTACAGCGGGCGCGCGCTCGGCCCGCGGCGCGGCAACGCGAACCTGTACTCCGCGGACGCGAGCTACGCGTTTTCGGAGGCGTGGCAGGCGAGCGCGTGGTGGTCGCGCGGCGACACGCGCGCGCGCCAGAACGACTGTGTGGCAGCCTCCGCCGCCGGCGTGTGCCCGAACACCGTGGCGAGCCCGCTTTGGGAGGCGAACCTGCGCAACCTGAGCGATGCCTTTGGCCTCGGCCTGAAAGGCAAGCCGAGCGGCGCGCTGGAAATCGGCGCCGACCTGCAGTACTCCAAGGAGCGCAACGAGTATCGCCAGACGGCATCGGTGCCGCCTGCGATCGGCACGCCGCTGCCGGACGTGCATTACGACCGGACGACCCTCCGTCTCTATGGCAAGTACGCGCTGCAGAAGAACGCGGGGCTGCGGCTGCTGTACGTCTACGATCGGTTCAAGACCGACGATTTCACCTGGACCTCCTGGGTTTATACCGACGGCACTACCGTGCGGCAGGATCCGCTGCAGCGCGTGCATTTCATCGGGGCCTCCTACTATTACGAGTTCCGCTAGCGCCCTGCGCGGCTGGACACACCGCCGGCCGCCGGGCACCATGGGCTTGGAGTTCCGTTCATGGCCGCACCGAAATCCATTGCCGTCCTGACGGTCAGGAGCGACGCGCGATGATCCTGTTCTGGTCGATCGCCGCGGTGCTGACCGCGGCGGCCCTTCTGTTTCTGCTGCCGCCGTTGCTGCGCAGCCGCAGCACACCGCCCGACGCGCGCGTCGCCGCCAACGCCGCCATCTACC
>JBBPIU010000008.1:26877-47625 GCA_038040245.1 Pseudomonadota bacterium
CAGCGGCACACCAGCACCGGAAACGTCGAGTGGGTAAGCACCTTGTTGGTCTCGCTGCCGAGCAGCAGCCCGGCGAGCCCGCGCCGCCCATGTGAGGCCATCACGATCAAATCGCACTTCTTCGCCTTGGCGGTGCGGATGATCCCTTCCCAGGCGCTCGGCGCGGCGAGCATCACCTCGGCCTTGATGGCTTTCTGCGAAAGCCTGGAGCCGTCGGTGGAAACGAGTATGTGCTTGTACATGGCTGCCGCCTTGGGTCGCAAGCGTATGCGGCGGCGGCGCAGGCCTATTGATCTGCGTCAAATACCCTCGTGACGGGCGGCGGATCATCGGGATGGAAAAGCGCAATGGAAGGAGGCTACATGTACAAGCACATCATGATTCCCACCGACGGGTCGGAACTTTCCGACAAGGCGATCGACGCCGGCGTCGAGTTCGCCCGCGAGGTGTGCGCGCGCGTTACCGGCTTCACCGCGGTCCCAGAGTACAAGGTGCCGAGCCAGATCGAGCTGATGTCGCGGCATGGCATATCGATTGCACAATACGAGGAGCAGGCCAAGCGCCAAGCTGAGGCGGCGCTGCAGAGGATTGCCGATCGCGCCCAGGCGGCGGGCGTCGAGTACGACGCGGAGTTCGTCCAGAGCGACCGTCCGTACGAAGCCATCATCCGCGCCGCGCAGAAGCGCCGCTGCGACCTGATCTTCATGGCTTCGCACGGCCGCCGCGGCATTTCGGCGCTGATCTACGGCAGCCAGACGCACGGCGTGTTGACGCACTCGAAGATTCCGACGCTGGTGTATCGCTGAATAACGGAGATTAAGGACATGAAGAATCTGCTGATCGTGCTGCTGCTGGTGCTGTGGGGTTGCGACAAGGGGGCGCCGCAGGTACAGGACGCCTACGACACGGCCAAGATGGACCTGAAGCCGGTGCCGGCCAAGGTCACGGCCGAGCGCCACAAGGGCGCGTTCGCCGAAGGCGCTTCGCTCAGCATGGGCGCGGAGCTCAAGCCGCTCGATCCCTCGCCGGTGAAGACGGTGCGCCTGGATACCACCCACAAGATCATCGAGATCGCGCCGGGCGTGAAATTCAGCGCCTGGACCTTCGGCGACACGGTGCCGGGGCCGACCGTGCGCGCGCGCGTCGGCGACAGGATCAAGTTCAGCATGACCAACCGCAGCGACGAACCGGTGCCGGGCGTGCGCCTCTCCGCGGCGCCGATGATGCACTCGATGGACTTCCACGCCGCGATGGTCTCGCCGCAGGACAAGTACCGCTCGATCGCGCCGGGCCAGACCATCGAGTTCGAGTTCACGCTCAACTACCCCGGCATCTTCATGTACCACTGCGGCACGCCGATGATCCTCGAGCACATCGCCTCGGGCATGTACGGCGCGGTGATCGTCGAGCCGCGCAACGGCTACCCCACGAAGGCCGACCGCGAGTACGTCGTGATCCAGAGCGAGTTCTACGTCAAGCCCGACCCGGGCAAGCAGAAGGTGGACGGCGCGCCGCTCTACGTCCTCGACGGCGACCGGCTGCGCGACGCGCGGCCGACGCACACCGTGTTCAACGGCGTGCACAACGGCATGGTGAAGAACCCGCTGCCCGCAAAGACGGGCGAGCGCGTGCGCATCCATGTGCTCAACGTGGGGCCGAGCAAGACCTCGAGCTTCCATGTCGTCGGCACGATTTTCGACCGCGTCTGGTTCGAGGGCAACCCGGACAACCAGTTCCGCGGCATGCAGACCGTGCTGCTCGGCTCCTCGAACGCGGCGACAGTCGAATTCATGATTCCGGAGGAAGGCTCCTACATCATGGTGGACCACCACTTCGCCAACGCCTCGCAGGGCGCGATCGGGCTGGTCTCGACCGCGGTGAAACCGCCGGCCAAGGACCTGGAGCACCACAACATGCCCGCCTCGGCCACGCCGACCGACCCGGACGCGGTCGCCGGCAAGCAGGCCTTCGAGAGCAAATGCCTCGCCTGCCACTCGGTGGGCGAAGGCAAGAAGCTCGGCCCCGACGTCGCCGGCGTCACCAAGCGCCGCAGCCAGGCCTGGCTCGCGCGCTGGCTGAAGGAGCCGGAGAAGATGCTGCAGACCGACGCCGACGCGAAGGCGATGCTCAAGGAGTACAACAACATCCCGATGCCGAACCAGAGCCTGAGCGACGCCGAGATCAAGCAGTACCTGAAGTACTTCCAATGGATTGATTCGCAGAAATGAAGCGCCTGCTTACCGCGCTGGTACTCGCCTGCAACGCTCCCGCGGCGCTGGCCTGCGGTTACTGCGTCGAGGACAAGATGGCGGCGGCCTACGACCACGCGGTCGTGACGCGCTCGCTCGGCCAGAAGCACCACGTCGCCTTCTTCCACGTCGAGGGCAACCTCGTTCCCGGCGACGCGATGAAACGGGCACTCGAGGCGCTCGCAGAATCCGCCGCAGGGGTGGACAAGGGCAGCGTGCGCGTGTCGGTGGAATTAGCGGCGCTTTCGGTGGCCTTCGATCCGCAGCGCGCGCCCGTCGCGAAACTGCAGAGCGCGCTCGAGCGCAAGCTCGCGACCAGGAAAGTTTCGTTGATGCTGCTGCAGGTGATGGACCGCCCGGCGAACTTCAGCCCGTCGGTTTTGCGCGCGCTGCGCGCCGCCGGCAAATAACTCTAGTACTTCACCGTACAGCCGTACGGCGTGGTGCTGGCGGTGGACACCGGCTTGCCTGCCATCGTCTCGCCCAGCGCCGTGCGCACGTAGTTCTTCGCCGTTTTGACGTCCTCGATGCGCGTGGAGCGCTTGTCGTCGATGGCGCCGACGTAGACCAGGGTGCCTTTCGGATCGATGACGTACATGTGCGGCGTGGTCACCGCGCCGTAGAGCTTGCCGACCTTGCTGTCGCGGTCGAGCAACGTCGCCGATGGCGCGCCGCCGGTCTTCTTCATCCAGGCCTCCATCTGCTGCGGCGACTTGAACTCGGAATGTCCCTCGCGGGTCGAGTTGATCGCGAGCCAGGTGACCTGCTTCGCGCCGAACTCCTTCTGCAGCCCGGGCATGTTGGCGCTGTTGTAGTGCTTTTGCACGTAAGGGCATTCCGGGTTGACCCACTCCAGCACCACGGTCTTGCCCTTCAGGTCGGACAGCTTGACCGCCTTGCCGGCAAGATCGGGCAGCGTGAAGTCCGGCGCGGGCTGGCCTACGTTGATGGCCAGAACGGAAGTTGAAGTTACGAGAAAAAGACTCAAAAACAGCCAGGTGAAATTTTTCATCGAGAACTCTCCTTTGGTGTTCCTAGCGCCGCCAACACGGTGTCCCGCGTCAATATTTCAGGCAGCAGCTCGGCTTCGCGCCCGGGCCGGTAGATAGCGTACACCGGGACGCCCTTGCGGCCCAGCGCCGCCAGCGCGCGGGTGATTTCCTCGTCGCGCCGGGTCCAGTCGGCGCGCAGCAGGGCCATGCCGCTGCCGCGCAACGCCTCCTCGACCTCGGGCCGGGACAACACCAGGCGCTTGTTCACCTGGCAGGTCACGCACCAGGCCGCCGTGTAATCGACGAACACGGTTTTGCCTTGTTGCTCATATTTTTGCAGCGTTTTCTCTGAATATTTCTCCCATTCGGACGCAGCCGAAAAAAGCCCCGACTGAATGCCGAGGACCCATCCCAACCAGATCGCCGTCGCATACAGTGGGATCGCGAGCAGCTGCTTGAAGCGGACCATCCAGGCGCCGGGTTTCGGCAGCCACTTCAGCCAGCCCGGATTCCAGGCCAGCGCCAGGTAGGGCAGCGCCATGCCGGCGCCGAGGGCCGTGAATACCGCGAGCGCATCGGCGGTGCCGCCCGCGAGTGCGAAGCCGAGCGCGGCGCCCATGAACGGCGCGGTGCAGGGTGAAGCGACCGCGACCGCGAGCACGCCGGTGAGGAAGGCGTCGAGGTTTTTGCTTTTCGCTCCCAGTTCTGAAATTCCCAAAGGCATTGCAAATGAAAAATCAAAAAATCCCGAAAGATTGAGCGCGAGCGCGAGGAACAGCAGCGCCAGCAGCCCCACGAAAACCGGCGATTGCAGCTGAAAGCCCCAGCCGATCTCGTTGCCGAGCGACTTCAGGAGCACCAGCAGCGCCGCGAGGAACAGGAACGACAGCACCACGCCGAGCGCGTACAGCGCGCCGTGCATGCGCATCGCCCGCTTGTCGCCCGCGGCGTGCCCCGCGAAACCGAGAATCTTGATCGACAGCACCGGCAGCACGCAGGGCATGAGATTGAGGATCAGCCCGCCGGCGAAAGCGAACAGGACCGCGAGCGCGAGGCCGGAGAGGTTTCCCCGGGAAGAGAATCCCTGCACCGGAACATCGATCTCGAGCGCCCGCGGCAATCCGTCCGCCACCAGCAGTCCGTGCACGCGAGTAAATGCGCCGACAGGTTGTTCGGCCTTCGGGACTTTCAATACGAAACCCTCGCCAGCGCGAGCGAAAGATTGAGGTGCTGCGTTATGGATCTTTCCCTGCTCGAAAGGAAAATAAGCAAGCGAACTCATAGACCTTGTCGCATTCCCCTCTGGCGGAACGATCTCCAGTTCGACGCCGTTCTCGTTTCGCGCCGCGGCGAAGCGCCAGCCCTTCGCCATCACCGGCAGCGCATCGCGCGTGCGAGCGATCGCCTTTGCCCACCTGGAAGTTTCCCCCGCGCCTACCGGCAGCTCCAGTGACAGTTCACCATCCTCCGGAATGCAGCGCTCCGGATCGCACACCAGCCAGGTGGCCCGCGCGGCGAGCATCGCGGTGCCCGAGGCGTTCGCCGGCACCGCGATGTCGACGAGGTGCAGCACCTCGTCCTCGTAGCCGAAATTCATCAGCGGCCCGGCGGGCAGGCGCCTGGGCGGCGGCCACTGGATCGGGCCGGCGGAATACCCCGGCGGCAGCTGCCACGCCAGCGCCGTCGGTTCCCCCGAATCGCCCGGGTTGCGCCAGTAGGTGTGCCAATGCGGGACGATCTTCAGCCGCAGCGCCACCGTGAGCGTCCTTCCCGGCTCGGCCGCGGTACGCTCGGCGAAAAGCTCGGCTTCGACGTTCTCGGTCTTGACCGGCGCCGCCGCAACGGCGGCGGACGCCAGAAGAAGGAAGAATGCCGCGCCTTGCCAGAATCGCATGGCGGCAGTTTACGTTAGCATCCCCCCATGAAAGCCGTGCTGTTCGTCCTTGCGCTGGGTTTCCTGCAGCCCGCTTTCGCGCAAGGCATGCGGCAGGCCGCCGAAACGCTGCTCGCCGGGCTTCCCGATTCCGCGCGCGCGAAGGTCGCGCGAGCGTTCGACGACCGCGACCGCCTCGACTGGCACTACACACCGCGCAGCCGCAACGGCGTCGCGCTCAAGGAACTCGATGCGCGCGGCCGCGAGGCGGTGCACGCGCTGCTCAGGCAGGCGCTGTCGGCGGCGGGCTACCGCAAGGCGGTGAACATCATCGAGCTGGAACTGGTGCTGCGCGAAATCGAAACCTTCGGCCTGATGCGCGACCCCGAGCGCTATCACCTCACCATCTACGGCAAGCCCGACCCCAAGGCCGCCTGGGGCTGGCGCTTCGAGGGCCACCACCTATCGCTCAACTTCACGCTTGCCGGCGACCGCAGGACGACGGACACGCCGAGCTTCTTCGGCGCCAACCCGGCCACGGTGCCGAAGGGCGCGAAGCAGGGCCTGCGCGTGCTCGCCGCCGAGGAAGACGAAGCCCGCGCGCTGCTCGGCTCGCTGGATGAAGTGCAGCGCCGCGAAGCGGTGTTCGAATCCCGCACCTACGGCGAAATCGTCACTGCCAACGCCGACAAGGTCGATCCGCTCAAGCCCGTGGGCATCGCCGCAGCGAAACTGGACGAGAAGCAGCGCGCGCAGCTATTGAAGCTGATCGAGGTCTACGCGGGCAGCTTCGAGCCCGGCCTGGCACAGGCGCGCCTGGCGCGGGTGCGCGAGGGCGGCGTGGAGAACATCCGCTTCGGCTGGGCCGGCGCGACCGAGCGCGGCCGGCCGCACTACTATCGGATCCAGGGGCCGCTGTTCCTGATCGAGTACGACTGCTCGCAGAACGACGGCAATCACATCCACACCGTATGGCGCGACTTCAGCGGCGACTTCGGCCGCGACCTGCTGCGCCAGCATTACGCGCTGGCACGAGGGTCATCACACCGCCACTAAGCCAGCGCGATCCAGCGCGCCGGCGCTGCAACATTGCTGTTACTTGATGGCGATCGGGTTGATGATCGCCTGAACGGCCCCGGTAATGCGCGAGGGCCCGAGCGTGAACAGGAACTCCCAGGCCTTGTCCTTCACCATCTCCTCGGTGTTCAGGTTCTCCAGAATGTAGATGCCGTTCATGGGCAGGAGAATCTGGTGCACTTCGAACACGCCCTGGTTCGGCTCGAAGGGAATCACTTCCAGCCCCCAGTTGTCCGCGCCCACCGCCGCGACACCGCGCTCGGCCAGGTACTTCGCGCCGCCCACGCCAAGGCCCGGCTCCACCGAGCCGTAGCGCTTGTTGTCCTTGCCGATGAGCTTGGTCCAGCCGGTGTAGAACAGCACCACGTCGCCCCGGTCGATGCTCTGCACGCCCTGGCGCTTCATCGCGCCCTCGATCTCGGCGCGATTGAAGGCGGTGCCCTCCTTGACGATGTCGGTGTTGAAGTGCCCGGCCATATCGAGCAGGATGCCGCGCGTCGCGAACGCCGGGAATTTCTCGATGCCGAGCTTGGTAAGACCGCCCGCCTGCGCGAAATCCTGCGCCTTGTTGCAGTTGTAATACACGTTGTCGATGCCGATGTGGCCCAGCCCGTCGAGCTGCGAGCCGATGCCGACCCAGCCCATGATGATGTCGTCGTTGTAGGTGGTCTTGGTCGGTCCGAGCGTGGCGCCGCCTGTCTGGCCCGGCTGCACGATGGAGATGGAGAAGGTTCGCGGCGGGAACGCCGGCGTGTCTTTGTTGGTCTCGATGCCAAGCGCGTATGCCTTGCCCCGCGTGATGGTCTTCACCCCTTGCATGGTCTTCTCGGCGGTAATGTAGTTCGCGTTGCCGATCTCGTCCTTGGGGCCGAACTTCGAGGGGAAGCATGTCTGCTGCTGGGCCTGCGCGGCGCCGCAGGCCAATGCGGCGCCGATCGCGACGGCGACGTGTCTTGCCTTGTGCATGGTGATCTCCCTGAAGATTGTGGGTTGACGGCGGGCCGGAAACCGACCCGCGGTCATTCTAGCGCCGGAAATCGTCGCGCTCGAGCAGCCAGGAACTCAGGAAGCCGAACACCAGGCCCCAGAACGCGGCGCCGATGTTGAAGATCGTCACGTCCGCGACGGTGACGAGGAAGGTCACCAGCGCGCCCAACGTGAACTTGCCGCCGAAGGAGACGCTGAACGCGGCCTGCAGCACGCGCAGCATCGCGAGGCCGCCGAGCGCGGCGATGAAGGCGGGCGGCGTCGAGAGCAGCAGGCGCACGAACAGCGGCGACAAGAGGCCGAAAGCGAGCGCCAGCAGCCCGACGACGATCCCCGCGGTGTAGTGCCGGTGCTTCTCGCCCGACGATGAAATGATGGCGTTCACCGGGCCGGTGAGGCAGGTCGACACCGAGCCGACGAAGGCGGTCAGCATCGAGCCCGCGCCGCAGGCGACCGCGATGGCGTCGATCGGCGGCTTGTGGCCCGCCGCGCTCAGCACCGCGAAGCCCTGCCCGTTTTGCACCACCAGCACCGTGATCGCGAGCGGCACCACCAGCTCCACCATCGCCTGCCAGGAGAAGGCGGGAAGATACAGATTGGGTGGCGCAATGTTGAACAACTGCGTTCCGCCCGTATTGAATTTATTCAGAATAAAGATTGAAAAAAACCCCACCACAAGCGCCCCGATCAGCGGCGGCATCCGCTTCCCCAGCTTCTGCCACGCCGACAGGACGATGAACGCAGCGACCATTGGCGCCACGACCCAGAAGTCGTCGCGCACCGCATGCACGAGGCCGATGCCGAAGCGCAGGAACACACCCGCGACCATCGCCATCACGATCGGCATGGGCGCCGCTTCCGTGCAGCGCCGCACCCAGCCCGAGAGCCCGAGCGCCAGCATCAGCACGCCGGTGGCGACGAAGGCGCCGATCACCTCCGGGAAGGACAGATGCGCCAGCGCCGGCCCCACCAGCACCGCGCCCGGTATGGTCCAGAAGAACACCAGCGGCTGGCGGTAGAAGAGGCAGAAGGCGATGCTGATCAGGCCGTTGATGAAGAACGAACCGAAGATCCATGACGAGAGATCGGACTCGGAGAGCCCGCCCTGCGCGCCGACCGCAAGGATGATCGCCACTGGCCCCGAGGCGGCGAAAATGAACGCGACCAGCGCGTTGGCTGCGTAGAGGCCGCCGAAATCCGCCGCGACCTGCCGCGGCCCTGGGAGGGGAAGAATCGGTTTTCCGAGGTTCAAAGCAGCTTCAGAATCGACAGCGAGAGCGCCGGAACGTAGGTCACGATCATCAGCGCGCCGATCGCGGCGACGATGAAAGGCCACAAGCCCGGGTAGATGCTCGACAGCGGCGCCTTGAACACCGCCTGGCCGACGAAGATGTTGATGCCAAAGGGCGGCGTGAAGGTGCCGATGCTCAAGTTCATGATGACGATGACGCCGAAATGGATCGGGTCGATGCCGGCGGCCATCGCGATCGGCGCCAGCAGCGGCGTGAGGATCAGGATCGCGGAGACGGTGTCGAGCACCATGCCGACCAGCAGCAGCAGTACGTTGACCGCCAGCAGCAGGGCCCAGGGCGGCAGCTCCATTGCCGTGATGGCGCCGATCAGCGCCGGCCCCACCCCGCTCACCGTGAGCAGCCACGAATAGACCCCCGCGCAGGCGAGGATGACGAAGACCTGCGCGGTCAGGTACATCGAGCGCGACGCGGAGTCGAACACGTCTTGCGGGCTCGCCTCGCGGTAGATCACCATCGTCACCAGGATCGCGTACACGCAGGCCACCGCGGCCGCCTCGGTCGGCGAGAACACGCCGGCGTAGATCCCGCCCAGCACCGCGACCGGCGCCGCGATCGCCCAGATGCCGTCCCGGGTGGCGGCGAAGAGCTCCGCGGCATTGAACGGCGGCCCGCCCTTATCCCCCCGTTCCACCGCGTGGCGGTAGATGTAGATGCCATAGAAAAACGCCAGCACTAGCCCCGGCACGATGCCGGCGGTGAAGAGCTTCACGATCGAGGTGTCGGAGGCGATGCCGTAGAGGATGAAGCCGATCGAGGGCGGGATCAGGTTGTCGATCGCGCCCGCCGCGATCAGCAAGCCGGTGGAGAACTTCTCGCTGTAGCCTGCCTCGCGCAGGCGCCTGTAGGTCAGGCCGCCGACCGCCGCCACGGTGGCCGCGGTGGAACCCGAGATCGCGCTGAACACGACCGCGGTGCCGAGCGACGTGAACGGCAGGCTGCCGCGCACGCGGCCGATGACGGCCTGAACGAAGCGCACCAGCCGGATCGATACCCCGCCGCGGCCGAGCAGGTCGCCGGCGAAAATGAAGAACGGCACCGCGAGCAGCGCGTACTTGTCCAGGCTGCCGAACATCACCTGGTGGGCCGCCGTGGCCGGCATCTCGGCGAAAAACGACAGCGCCACGGCGGCGGTAGCGAGCAGCACCAGGAAAAACGGAAACCCGGCGACGAGCAGCACCACGGGCAGCAGCGCCATGACCCAGCCCATGCCGCCGCTCAGGGTTTCCCGCTCATTTCCCGCCCAGGTAGAACCGGATCCGCAGCAGCACCGCGATCACGGTGAGCGCGAAACCCACCGGCAGGGCGGCATGCGGTATCCACTTCGGCACGCCGGCCGACACGCTCACGACGCCGCTCTGGTAGAACAGCGACACGACTTTCCAGGACTGCACCAGCATGAAGCCGCAGCAGGCGAGCAGCGTGGCCACTATGGCGGCGTTCAGCGCGAGTTTCGCGCGCCCGGAAATATTATTGGAAAAAAGGTCCATGTTTAGGTGCGCGCGCTCATAGGCCGCTGCGGCCATGCCGATGAACACGCCCCAGATGACGACGAAAACAAGGACTTCCTCTGCCCAGAAAATCGCGTGGCCGAAGAGGTAGCGCGCCACCACGTTGGAGAAACTGATCGCCACGCCGGCCAGCATCAGGCCGCCCAGCACCCAGTGCGGCAGCGTGACGAACAGGAAGCGCGCCACGCCGGCGATCAGTACTTCTGTCCGGTCGCGACGAGCCGCTTGTAGAACGCGTTGACGGTGGGGTTGTCCTTGGTCACTTCGTCGCCGATGCCGGAGAGCAGCTGCCGCACGCGAGCCTGGTCGGCGTCCGGGAGCCTGACCATCTCGCCGCCCGCCTCGCGCCAGCGCTTGACCATGGCCTCGTCCATGACGCGCGATTGCGGATTGATGCGCGGCTGCAGCTTGTTGCCCTCCTCGATCACGATCTGCCTCAGGTCCGCCGGCAGCTTCGCCAGCCAGGCGCGGCTCACGACGCCGACCGAAACGATCATCGTGTCGTTCACCTCGGTGAGCACCTTGGCGATGTCGATGAACTTCAGGTTCACGTACACCGCGGCGGCACTCATGGTGCCGTCGATCACGCCCTGCTGGATCCCGGGGACCACTTCCGACAGGTCCATCGGCACCGCGGAGGCGCCGAACTGCCGCATCTTGGCGCGCTCGGCCGCGGTGGCGTTGACGCGCAGCTTCTTGCCCTTGAAATCGTCGAGTTTCCGGAGCGGCTGCTTGCCGAAGTAATGCGCCGGCGCGAAGGTATAGATCGACACCACCTGGATGCCCTTGTCGGCGCCCAGCGCCAGGATCTCGGAGTTCATCGCCGGATCGAGCAGGATCTTCTCGGCGTGCACCGGGTCCCTGAACAGCAGCGGGATGCTGAAGGCGCCGAAGCGCGGGTCGAGCCCGGCGAAGAAGTCGGCCGGGGTGGTGAACGCCTCGACGGTGCCGAGCTGCAGCCCCTCCACCTGGCTCGCCACGGTGCCGAGTTGGCCGCGCGGGAAGAGCTTGACCTCGATGCGGCCGCCGCTGCGCGCTTCCACCGCATCCTTGTACCAGTTCGCCCACTGGTGCTGGATGTCGTTCATGGTGGCGAAACCGATCTTCATGGTGAAGTCGGCCGCGTGCATCGGAGCCGCCACTGCCATCACTGCGGCCGCAATCAGGATCCTGATCATTTGTCCTCCTCGGTTGATTGGTCGACTCACCAGACCATGTCGCCTTCGCGGATCAGCATCATGCAGCGCCGATCGCCGGTGTAGGGCGCGTGCGGCACGCCGCAGGGCATGCGGAACCACACACCTTCCTCGTACGGCTGGTATTCGTCGGTAAGGCATCCCTTGAGCACGAAAGTCTCCTCGCCGATCGAATGGTCGTGCGAGGGAATCTTGCGCTCCGTGTGGACGTGGCCGATGCGCGCGGTCTCCAGCCCGTTCGGATCGCGGTACAGGTGCAGCACGTCGGCGCCGCGATGCGGGAACTCGAGCCATTGGGCCGTCTTGGCGTTGATGATCAGACGCGGCCAGGAGGCCTCGTCGCGATAGATCGGCACGCGCCGCTTCCAGTAGATGACGCAGCCCTCCTTCGACGAGGGCGTGTGCCTGAAGCCCGGCAGGTTGCGGATGAAAGTGCGCTCGCCGTAGTCGCCGTGCCCGTCGGAATAGGTGCCGCGGACCACGAAAATCTCCATGCGGTGGTCGAGCGTCTCGGCCGGCAGCGAGGCGCCGGGCTCGAACTTCACCAGCGCGGTCTCGCGGCCCTTCTTCGGATGATTGAAGCGCTCAAGGGCCTTCATCGAGACGCCGGGATGCGTGGTCGGCTCCCAGGGAATCGTGTTGGTGTCCACCACAGCGCACTTGGTCGGATCGGCGTTGACCTGCGGGCCCGCGAAGACGGTCATGGCGGTCTCAAATAATCGGTTGACGGAGGTTTTAACGATAATGACAATATAGAGCAACAGTCAAGCTTCGCACAGGAAAAATGTCGAACACCACGCCGACGCCGGAAGAACCGGCCATCGCACAAAAGGGCCCCTACAAGGTCGAGCTGCTCGCGGAATACCGCTACGCCTGGTGCGCCTGCGGCCTCTCGAAGTGGCAGCCGTTCTGCGACGGCTCGCACACCGGCACCAAGTCAGGCATCAAGCCGGTCATCTGGACCCAGGAAAAGGATCAGACCGCGTTTCTCTGCGGCTGCAAGCGCAGCGCCAATAAGCCGTTCTGCGATAACACGCACAAAAAACTCTGATGGCGCACGCGCAGCCGGCCGCAGCAGTGGACGTGCATGCGCACTGGTTCCCGCAGGCCTTTCTCGACCTGCTCGGCAAGGAAGGGCCGGCCCACGGCCTCGAATGGCAAGATACCCCGCAGGGGCCGCAGTTCGGCCTGCACGGCGTGCTGACCGGGCCGGCGGGCCCGCGCTTCGTCGACCTGGACGCCCGGCTCGCGGAGATGGACGAACAGGGCGTGAAGGTGCACGCGCTGTCGTTGACGCAGCCGATGATGTACTGGGCGGGCCGCGAACTGGGAATGAAGCTTTGCGCCACTTTCAACGACGGGCTCGCGCGGGCGCACGAATTCGCGCCGCAGCGCCTCTACGGTCTCGCCGCCCTGCCGATGCACGCGCCGGACCTCGCCCGGCGCGAGGCCGAGCGCGCCGCCGCCCTTCCCGGCGTGCGCGGCGTGTATATGGCGACCGTGATCCTCGAGCGCGAGCTCTCGGACGAGGTATTTTTCCCCGTCTACGAAACTCTCGAAGCGCTCGGGCTGCCGATTTTTCTGCACCCGGTGTTCGTGATCGGCGCGCCGCGGTTGAAGAAGTACTACCTCACCAACCTGCTCGGCAATCCGTTCGAGAGCGCGATCGCCGCGGCGCACCTGATTTTCGGCGGCGTGCTCGACCGGTTCCCGAAACTCGAGGTCGTGCTGCCGCATGCCGGCGGCGCTTTCCCGTGGCTGGTCGGGCGGCTCAATCGCGGCTGGGAGAAGCGCGACGATCTGCAGCACATCCAGCAGCGGCCGCTCGATTACCTGGGGCGCTTCTGGTACGACACCATCGGCTACTCGGACCACGTCGTGGACTACCTGTGCCGCGTGATCGGCCACGACCGCGTGCTGATGGGCAGCGACTACTGTTTTCCGATCGCCTACGAGCGCCCGGTAGAGATCGTGACCGCGAATCCCCACCTCAGCGCCGAAGCGAAAATGGCGATTACCGAATCCAACGCCCGCCGGCTGCTGAAGCTCTAGCGAAGCCGCGCCGCGAGCCGGCCGAGCGCCGGACGAAGATATTCCAGGAATAACTCCGGGTTTTCCGCCATTGGAAAGTGCCCTATCCCTCGCATCACCTCGAACTCCGCGCCCGGAATGCGCGCCGCGGTGGCGCGCGAAATCTCGGGTGTGCAGGAGTAGTCGTATTCGCCCGTCAGCATGATCACCGGGCATCGGTTCGTATCGATGCGCCCGACGCGCTCGCGCGCATCCCACTCCCGGCCGTAGAAGCGGATGTCGCCCCAGAACACGCCGTAGCCGCCCTGCGAGTATTCCCACCACACCTCGCGCGCCCGCTCGGGGGGGCTTTGCGGCGCCATCAGGCCATGCACCCATTCGGGCACGAAGGTGGCTTCATTGACCTGCGGATGGCGCGTCCAGGGCACTTCGCGCCCGACGATGCGCTCGCTCGCCTCGCAGGCGATCACGCCGCCCAGGCGCTCGCCCCAGCGCAGCGCCATCTCGAGGCAGATCTGGCCCGCCATCGACGAGCCCAGCAGCACCGGGCGGCGCAGGCTTAGTTCCTGGATCACCGCCTCGATCGCCGCGACATAGCGCTCGGTGGTCAGGTCCCAGGCGCCGATGGGCGCGCCTTCGGGCGGCAGGCTTTTGCCGTGCCAGGGCAGGTCGAAAGCGACCATGCGCCATTCGGCGGCCAGCGCCGTATCGTTCATGAGCCGGTAGAACTGGCGCGCATCCGAACCGGCGGTGTGCAGGAACAGCAGGTCGTGCCCGGCGCCGGCTTCCTCGTAGTAGATGCGGTTCGGGCGGCCCTCCAGCTCGACCCAAACATAGCCCCCACGGAGAGCTTCTATGGTGCCTGGTCTTGGACTGGTACTGGCTCTTACCTGAATTCCATGCACATCATTCGCCACGTCGCGCCCGATCTCGAGCACGCGGCGCACGATGTGCGCGTGCTGCGCGAGCGTCATCTCGTCGCCGGTCACCTTGAACTCCGGCACCCGCATCTTCATCGCATAGACGCCGTGGTAGGGCGCGGGCGGTGGATTGGAGAAGAACTTCTCCCAGACTTCGGCAGGCGCTTCGAGAGTGAACGCGGGGTTTTCTTTCTGAATGCCTTCCAGAATCTGGCACGAAGAATCCGAAGAAAAGACAAATTCCGCGCTGCGCGGTCCGGCCACGAGGCGAAAGCGGCAGTCCGCATTTGCCGCGAGCGCGGCCAGCTCGGCGTCGGCGCGCGCCGCCTTTTGCAGCGCGGCCAGGAACGCGGCCCAGCGCGCCGACAGGAAATCCTGCATTACTTCAGCACGGACTTCAGCAGCTTGCCCATTTCGGCCGGGTTCTTGGTGACCTTGATGCCGCAGGACTCCATCACCGCGAGCTTCTCCTGCGCCGTGCCCTTGCCCCCGGAGATGATCGCGCCGGCATGGCCCATGCGCTTGCCCGGCGGCGCGGTGACGCCGGCGATGAAGCCGACCACCGGCTTTTTCATGTTGCCCTTGAGCCACTGCGCCGCGGTTTCCTCATCGGATCCGCCGATCTCGCCGATCATGATCACCGCGTCGGTGTCCGGATCGTCGTTGAACATTTTCAGCACGTCGATGTGCTTCAAACCGTTGACCGGGTCGCCACCGATGCCGACCGCCGTGGACTGGCCGATGCCCAGTTCGGTGAGCTGGCCGACCGCTTCGTAGGTGAGCGTGCCCGAACGCGACACCACGCCGACGCGGCCTTTCATGTGAATGTGGCCCGGCATGATGCCGATCTTGAGTTCCTCGGGCGTGATCACCCCGGGGCAGTTGGGCCCGAGCACCAGCGTCCTGCGCTTCTCCTTCTTCATGCGCTCGCGCAGGTGGACCATGTCGCGCACCGGGATGCCCTCGGTGATGCAGATCGCGAGGTCGAGGTCGGCTTCCACCGCCTCCCAGATCGCGGCGGCGGCGAACGGCGGCGGCACGTAGATCACGGAGACGTTGGCGCCGGTTTTCGCTTTCGCATCTTTAACGGAAGCGAAAATCGGAATGCCCTCGAAATTCTCGCCTGCCTTCTTCGGATTGACTCCCGCCACATAACAATTCTTGCCGTTGGCGTAGGCGCGGCTGGTCTGGGTGTGGAACTGGCCGGTCTTGCCGGTGATCCCCTGCGTGACCACCTTGGTGTTCTTGTTGATCAGGATGCTCATTATTTCGTCCCTTTCACCGCCGCGACCGCCTTCTGCCCCGCTTCGCCCATGTTGCCGGCGGAGAGGATCGGCAGGCCCGAATCGGCGAGGATTTTCCTGCCGAGGTCTTCGTTGGTGCCTTTCATGCGCACCACCAGCGGCACCGAGAGTTTGACCTCCTTCGCCGCCGTCACCACGCCCGCGGCGATGGTGTCGCACTTCATGATGCCGCCGAAGATGTTGACGAGGATGCACTTCACCTTCGGGTTGGACAGCATGATCTTGAAGGCCGCCGTCACCCTCTCCGCGGTGGCGCCGCCGCCGACGTCGAGGAAGTTGGCCGGCTCGCCGCCAAAGAGCTTGATGGTGTCCATGGTCGCCATGGCGAGGCCGGCGCCGTTGACCATGCAGCCGATGCTGCCATCCAGGGAGATGTAGGACAGGTCGTACTTCGAGGCCTCGATTTCGAGCGGATCCTCCTCATCCAGGTCGCGCATGGCGACGATATCGGGGTGGCGGAATAGCGCGTTGTCGTCGAAATTGAGTTTGGCGTCGAGCGCGATGACCTGGTCCTGGCTGGTCAGGATCAGCGGATTGATTTCCGCCAGCGAGGCGTCGGTTTCATCGAAACATTTGTAGAGGGCCTGCAAAAGCGTCGCCGCCTGGGGAATGGCTGCTTGCGGCACGCCGATTTTCCCGGCCACCTCCGAAGCTTCCTTGGTAGTCAAACCCATCGCGGGGTCGATAAACACCTTGTGTATCTTATCGGGAGTCTTCGCGGCAACTTCCTCGATGTCCATGCCGCCTTCGCTGGAGGCCATCAGGCAGGCGCGCTGCGTGACGCGGTCCACCACCATGCCGATATAGAGCTCGTTCTTGATGTCGGCGCCCTCCTCGACCAGCAGCCGGCGCACCTTCTGGCCTGCCGGACCGGTTTGGTGAGTGGTGAGTTGCATGCCAAGAATTCTCTCGGCATGTTGTTTTACTTCAGGCAAAGACTTTGCAACTTTTACCCCCCCGCCCTTGCCGCGGCCGCCGGCGTGGATCTGCGCCTTCACCACCCAGACACTGCCGCCGAGTGTTTTCGCCGCCTCCACCGCCTCGTCGGCGCTGAAGCACGGAAATCCGCGCGGCGTCGTGACGCCGTATTTCCGGAACAGCTCTTTTCCCTGATATTCGTGTATTTTCATAGTGAGAGAATTCTAGCATTGGGGTCTTGCTAGAATTTCCCGATGCGCTACGTGCTCGCTCTTGACCAAGGCACCACCAGTTCGCGCGCGATCATCTTCGACGAGACCGGCAAGCCGGTCGCTTCCGCCAGCCAGGAATTCAAGCAGCATTACCCGCAGCCGGGCTGGGTGGAGCACGACCCCGATGATCTGTGGCGCTCGCAGCGCGACGTGGCGCGCGAGGCGCTGAGGAGTTCCGGCCTCAAGGCCGAGCAACTGGTCGCCTGCGGCATCGCCAACCAGCGCGAGACCACGATCGTCTGGGACCGGCAGACCGGCAAGCCGCTGCACAACGCGATCGTCTGGCAGGACCGGCGCACCGCCGCGCGCTGCGCGGAGCTGAAGGAAGTCGGCGCCGGGAGCCTGGTCGAGGAGCGCACCGGCCTGGTGCTCGATCCCTACTTCTCCGGAACCAAGGTAGCGTGGATCCTCGACCACATCCCGGGCGCGCGCCGGCGCGCCGAGCTGGGCGAGCTCGCGTTCGGCACGGTGGATACCTGGCTGGTCTGGAACCTGTCGCACAGCAAGACGCACGTCACCGATTGCACCAACGCCTCGCGCACGATGCTGTTCAACATCCACATGGGCGACTGGGACCCGGAGCTGCTCGACCTGCTGCGGGTGCCGCGAGCGATGCTGCCCGACGTCTATCCTTCCTCGCACATCTTCGGCATGATCGCGCCCACGATGCTGGGCGCGCCGGTGCCTATCACCGGCATCGCCGGCGACCAGCAGGCGGCGCTGTTCGGCCAGGGTTGCCACCGGCCCGGCATGGCGAAGAACACCTACGGCACCGGCTGCTTCATGCTGATGCACACCGGTGGCCGCGTGGTGAAGTCCGCCAACGGCCTGCTCGGCACCGCGGCGGCGCAGCTCGGCCGCGCGCTGGATGCGCGCGACGCGGACAAGGAGTACGCCCTGGAAGGCAGTGTTTTCATCGGCGGGGCCGTTGTCCAATGGCTGCGGGACGAACTCGGTTTTTTTGAAAGATCAGAACAAGTAGAAGCACTCGCCGCAACCGTTCTCGACAACGGCGGCGTCTACCTCGTGCCGGCGTTCGCAGGCCTGGGTGCGCCGCACTGGGATCCGCATGCGCGCGGCGCCATCGTCGGCCTGACGCGCGGCTCGTCGCGCGCGCACATCGCGCGGGCGGCGCTCGAATCCATCGCCTACCAGAGTGCCGACGTGCTGGAGGCGATGCAGAAGGACGCGGGCGAAAACCTCTCCGAGCTGCGTGTGGACGGCGGCGCGGCGGCCAACGACCTGCTGATGCAGTTCCAGGCCGACATTCTCGGCGTGCCGGTAGTGCGGCCGAAGGTGCTGGAGACCACCGCCCTGGGCGCCGCCTATCTCGCCGGCCTGTACACCGGCGTCTGGAAATCGCGCGAGGAAATCGCCGCGCAATGGCAGATGGACCGGCGCTTCACGCCGGGCATGCCGCGCGCCGAGGCGCAGTCCCTGCTCGGGCGCTGGCGCGAGGCGGTCAAGCGCAGCCTAGCCTGGGAACCCCGCTAGGCCGCGGCCCGGTCCGCGGCGGCGTCACTTGCCCAGCGTGGTACCCACCGTGGGCAGCCAGGTCGCGATCCCCGGGAACGCCGCGATGACGACGATCACCATGAGCAGGCAGATCCAGTAGGGGATCGAGCCGCGGAAGATTTCCGCGAGGCTCACGCCTTCGTCGGGCAGCGCCGCCTTAACGGTGAAGACAAGCAGGCCGAAGGGCGGCGTCAGCAGGCCGGTCTCGATCGCCAGGATCCCCAGGATCGCGAACGCAAGCGGGTCGAAGCCGAGTGCCATCGCGACCGGCGCGAACACCGGCACCGTGAGCAGGATGATCGAGATCGAATCGATGATGCAGCCCAGCACGAACCAGATCGCGACCATCACCGCGAGCACGCCCCAGGGTCCGAGGCCCGAGTTGAGGAAGAACTCCTTCGCCATGCCGGTGATGCCGGTCATCGAGAGCACGCGCGAATAGAGCTGGGCGCAGAACAGCAGCAGCAGCAGGGGCGCGGAGGTCCGCCCCACCGACAGAATCACTTCGAACAGCTCTTTCGTCCGCATGCCCTTGAAAATCGCGAGGGCCAGCGCCGCCGCCGCGCCGATGCCGGCACCCTCGGTGGGCGTGAACACCCCGAGCCAGATTCCCCCCAGCGTGCCGAACACCAGCGCGATCACGAGCAGCGTGCTCACGACCTGCGCCAGGAGTTGCGTGTCGTCCATCTCGAGCTCTCGCGCGGCCGCCGCCGCGCTGCCTGTCCCGACGCGCTCCGGACTCGTGATCGCTACCCACAGGATGTAGGCACAGTAAAAGGCCACCAGGACAAATCCCGGAAAGATGCCGGCCATGAAGATCTTGCCGATGGCCTGCTCGGTGAGCACGCCCCAGACGATCATCAATACCGATGGCGGAATCAGCATCCCCAGGCAGGCGCTGCCGGCGATGCAGCCCAAGGAGAACTGTCGTTCGTAGCCGTAGCGTTTCATTTCCGGGTAGGCGATGCGCGAGAATGCGGCCGCCGCGGCAATCGATACTCCGGTGACGAAGGCGAACACCGCGTTCGCCAGCACGGTGGCGATCGCGAGGCGCCCGGGCAGGCGGCGCGACAGCCGGTTGATCAACGCGAACAGGTCCTTGGCGGCGCCGCACTTGGCGAGGAAGTCGCCCATCAGCATGAACAGCGGGATCACCGCGAACACGTAGTCGCGCAGCGCCTCGTAGGCGGTGCTGGCAATGAAGGAGCGCACCACCGCCATGTCGCCCTGCATCAGGTAGATGCCGAGGACGCTCGCCATGCCGAGCGCCACGGCGATATGCGCTCCCGCGAACACCATCAGGAACAGGGCGCCGAGCAGGATCGCGGCCTCGACGGCGCCGAACATGCGTCAGCCCCCCTGCGGCCGGCCGAGCAGCGCCCGGAGCTGGCTGACGGTAAGCAGGAGATAGTTCATCGCGGCGAGAAAGGTCCCCAGCGCGACCACCAGGCGCGCCGGCCACACCGGCACGCGCAGCGCGCCCTCGCCCTCGAACTCGTTCGAGCTCCAGGCGTGCGCGACCGGATCGAGGCTGCCCCAGAACACCAGGCCGAAGAAGGCGAAGCCGGCGAGCGCGCCGAACAGCTCGCAGCCGCGCTGCGCCCAGGGCGGCAGATGCTCGGTCACCGCGTCGACGCGGATCATGCCGCCGGAGCGCACGGCGTAGGCCGCCTGCAGGAAGCAGACGATCACGATCGTGAAGGACACCATCTCGGGCGTGCCCTTGAGCGGGCGGTTGAAGCCGACGCGCCCGATCACATCGGCGCAGACCAGGAAACAGAGCAGGAACGCAAGCGTCGCCGCGACGACCAGCAGCGCCTGCGCGATCCAGTCGCTGATCTTTTCTATCACACCCGATTACTTGATCTGGTAGCGCACCGGCCACTTGTGGCCGAGCTTCTCGGCCTCGTCGAGGGCGAGCTTCAGCACCTGGGTCGCCGGCAGCCCCGCCTTGTCGAGCTCGGCCGCCTTCTCCTGCGGCCAGCCCTGGAGCGAGTTGGCCCAGTCCACGCGCACCGAGTCGGGCAGCTGCTTGACGATGGCGCCGCTGGATTTCAGCTGCTCGAGCTGCTTCGGATAGTTTTCCTCGTTGACCGACCCGGTGCGCGCCTCGTATTCCGTGCCGACCTCGAGGATGATCGCCTGCACCTCCTTGGGCAGCTTCGCGAAGCGCGCCTTGTTGACGGTCAGGCCGTGCCAGGTGATGGCGCCAAAGCCGATCTCGGTGTAGTACTTGCCAACTTCGAAAAGCTTGAAGTTGACGTAGCCCGAGGGGAACATGATCCAGCCGTTGTAGACGCCGGTCTGCATCGAGGTGTAGGCCTCGGGCAGCGAGGATTGCACCGGGACCGCGCCTGCGTATTCCAGCCATTTGAGGTTGAGCCCGGCGCCGGCGAGCTTGCGGCCCTTGAGATCCGCCACCTTGTTCCACTCGAAGCTGGTGCCGAGGTTGTAGCCGTTGTCGGCGATGAGCGCGATCAGCTGCTGACTGAACTTGTCCTCGAACACCTTGCCCATGTATGGCACCCGGTCGTACACGGTGCGCGCGAGCCTGACGCTGCGCGCCGGGCTCATGGTGCCGAAGGGCAGCATC
>JBBPIU010000009.1:0-41800 GCA_038040245.1 Pseudomonadota bacterium
GGAAGTCGCCACATTTCTCGACGCCGTCGCCAAGTAAGCGCGGCGCGTGGTCACTTGCGCGCGTCGTTCAGGGTCCAGTCGTAGTCCAGGAACGAGATCGGCGCCCTGCCCTCGGCGACAAGCTTCTGGTGGTCCGGGTTGTCGCTGAGGAGCTTCGCGTACTTTGCAAAATACTTCTCCCTTGACTGGATGCCTTGATAACCGCTCGACCAGTCCTCCTTGAACCAGTCGAAGATCTTCGATACCTCGAGCTGCCCTTGCGCGCTTACCCGGTTGCGCGAGCGGTCCGAAAGGAACCGCACCGCCTGCTCTTCCAGCTGCGCATCGAGGCGCTCGGCGACGTAAGCTTCCTCGCGCAGCATCGGACAGCCAATCGAAGCGCAATTGACCGCGAAGTGGACGCGCGGCTCGTTGTAGTTGCCGGGTTTTCTCAGGATTTCGTGCTCGATCTGGTCGAGGTAGGCGTCTTGTCCGAGAAGCCTGAAGAATTTCTTCTTCCACCGGTTGTTGAACAGGTCGCTGCCGATGTCCTTGATTGACTTCACCGGGAAGTGCGCGAGTATCAGCTCGACAGTGAAGGCGTTGTAGGCATTGATGAGGAACGCCATCTGCTGCGGCCTCGCCCAGCTCTTGAAATCGGCCTCCGTCACGCCCGAAAGGGAATCCAGATAGTTTTTCAGCGCGGCGCGGTCCTTGGCGAACTCGGTGTAGCGCACCTGCGAGGCGTTGCCGCCCGCTACCACCACCACTTGCTTCTTCACCAGTGCATCCCAGGCGTTGTGGGTATGGTCGAATCCCTGCCCGAGTACAGATCCGGCAAGAAACATCAGCGCCGCGCCAAGCCAATTCATGGTCGTGCCCTCAAAACAGGTGCTAACGAGGAGGTCTATAGCCCTCGGAGACCGATCCGGGGCAGGCTGGCGGACACGCATCGACGCCGGGTATACCGAGCGCGGGCTGGCCGAAGCCTTCCCTTGCGCGCCAGCCGGGATACTTGAGGAACAGGTTGCGCAGCCATCCGCCCGGGTCGTAGCTCACTTTGCTGTTGGGATTCTTCGCGCGCCATTCCTCATGCGCCTCGCGCGCGTTCTTGTACCAGGGAACGGTGACGAGGATCCGCTTGATGGATTGCCAGCGGTGGCCGGACGCGCCCGCTTCGGGCCACATCCGGTCGGCGTGTCTTATGTGCCAGTCCGGGTCCACCTCCCAGTACTCCCGGCCAAGCACGTCGCCGAAGATGAACAGGCGTCCGTGGCGGATCGCGAACTCCGTCGGGTCGCTGCCGAGCTTCACTCCATAGGCGGCGCCGCTCGCGCAGAAGGCGCCGTACTGCGGCGCGTATCTCGCCGGCTCGCGCATGAACATCTCGCGGTGTTCGGGGCGCGCGAAGTAGTACCAGACTCCGTCGTGTTCGGCGACCAGCGCGGGATCGCCTTTCACCGGCTTTCCGGTGGTGAAGTAGGCGACCGGATCGTGCCCCAGCAGCATCAGGCCGCGCCCGTCGCGGTCCGGCACGGTCGCGAAGCGCACGCCGCACCCCGCGAGCAGCAGCAAAGCGGCGGCCGCCAGGGCAAGGCGCATCAAGCGGCCACGTTCATTTGACTTCCTTTGATGTTCATTTATTCCTCCCCGTTTTTGTCATCGTCCCCAGAGCCATGCCGCACCGCGCACGCCGCTGGAATCCCCATGCACCGGAGGTACCAGCCTCGTCACCACCTGGTCCGAGAACACGTAAGGCTGCCACAGTACCGGTACGTTGGCATACAGCCGCTGGATGTTGGATATTCCCCCGCCCAGCACGATCACGTCCGGGTCGAGGATGTTGATCACCCCTGCCAGTGCCCTCGCCAGCCGTTCCTCATAACGATCCATGTCGGGATCCCTTTGCAGCGCGGGCCCGGACAGATACGCCTCGATGCAGCCCTTCCTCCCGCAGTAGCAGTCGGCCAGAGGCAGGTCTTCCTTGCGCGGCAACGGCAACGGGTTGTGGCCCCACTCCCCGGCTATGGCGTTCGGGCCGGTCAGCACCTCGCCCCGCACCACGATCCCCGCCCCGACCCCGGTACCGAGAATCACGCCGAACACGACCTCAGCCCCCTTGCCCGCGCCATCGACCGCCTCCGACAGCGCAAAGCAGTTGGCGTCATTCGCGATCCGGATTTCCCTGTCAAGCGATTTTTCCAGATCGCCCTTCAAGTCATGACCAATCAGGCAGGTCGAATTGGCGTTCTTCACCAGTCCGGTCACGCGCGACAACGCGCCGGGGATGCCGATACCGATGGTGGCCTTTGCCTTTAGCTCTTCCTCTGCGATTCCAATCAGTGCGACGATAGCGCCAACCGTTGCTTGGTAGTCGCCCTGCGGGGTCGGCACGCGTTTTCGAAAAATCTCCCTGCCCGCGGCATCCAGCGCCAGCAGCTCGATCTTGGTGCCGCCCATGTCAACCCCTATGCGTAACTCCATGGTCCTTTCATTTCTGTGATTACTTTGCAGCCATGAATCTCTCTAAGATAACCGCACACGCCCTGGCGCTGCTACCCGTGAACCGGTCTGCCACGCGCGCCCGAATTGCGGCGAGGACCGGCGGCCTGCTTTACGACGAAGCCGCCGCCTCCAGGATCATCCTGCAAACCGAAAAACTCCTGGGCGGCGCCTGACTCGTGTATAATCCCGTCTGTAGTTTCCTTTTAGCGTCATCCGGTTAGCTTACCTTTCGTCTTTTCTGCCTGAACCGGTTGGAAGCAGTGCTTCCCAGGCCGATTGTTCAGGAGAATTGCCATTACTACGTCGTTCAATACCCTTGGCCTGTCGGCCGAGCTGCTGCGTGCTGTGTCCGAGCAGGGCTATACCGAACCCACCCCGATCCAGGCGCAAGCCATCCCTGTCGTTCTCAGCGGCCGCGACCTGCTCGCCGCCGCGCAGACCGGGACGGGCAAGACGGCCGCGTTTACCCTGCCCTTGCTCCAAATTCTTAATCAGAAGGGAGCGGGAAAAACCGTTCGCTGCCTGATCCTCGTGCCGACCCGCGAACTCGCGGCCCAGGTGCAGGAAAGCGTGCGCACCTACGGCAAGTACAAGCCGCTGCGCTCCATCACCGTGTTCGGCGGCGTGAACATCAATCCGCAGATCCAGGACCTGCGCCGCGGCGTGGACATCGTCGTCGCCACGCCGGGACGGCTGCTCGATCACGTGCAGCAGAAGACCATCGACCTGCGCCACGTCGAAATCCTCGTCCTCGATGAGGCCGACCGCATGCTCGACATGGGTTTCATCCACGACATCCGCCGCATCATCGGCCTGCTGCCGGCGAAGCGCCACAACCTGATGTTCTCGGCGACCTTTCCCGAGGAAATCAGGAAGCTCGCGGCAACGTTCATGCGCGACCCCGCTCTGGTGGAAGTCGCGCGCCGCAACACGCCCGCGGAGCTCGTCGCTCAGGTGCAGCACCCGGTGGACCAGGCGCGCAAGCGCGACCTGCTCGCGCACCTCGTCAAGACCAACGACTGGCGCCAGGTGCTGGTGTTCACGAAAACCAAACGCGGCGCCAACCGGCTGGCCGAGCAACTGGAGCGCAGCGGCATCGATGCCGACGCGATCCACGGCAACAAGAGCCAGCCGCAGCGCACCAAGGTGCTCAAGCGCTTCAAGGACAACGAACTGCAGGTGCTGGTGGCGACCGACATCGCCGCGCGCGGCCTGGACATCGAGGAATTGCCGCACGTGGTTAATTTCGACATGCCGCACGTGCCCGAGGACTACGTGCACCGCATCGGCCGCACCGGCCGCGCCGGGTCTTCCGGCGAGGCGGTGTCCCTCGTCAGCTTCGACGATCGGCCACTGATGAGCGCGATCGAAAAACTGATAAACCGCAAGGTGGAGCAGCGCGTCATCGCGGGCTTCGAGCCAGGCAACCCCCTCCACCAGCAACCGCGAGAGCCGCAGCCGCAACGCCAGCGCCGCCCGCAGCATTCGCAGCACCCGAAGCATTCGCAGCACAATCAGCGGCGCGCCGAGAACAAAAACCCACGCCATCCGCATGCGACGCAAAAGCGGCCGCAACTGCAGCAGCAACCGCAACAGCAGCCCAAGCCGCGTCCGCATCACGCGCCGTCCAGTCCCGGACCGGTGAGCCGGCCGACCGGCACGCCGGCGCCGGCGCCGCGCCCGAAGCAGACGGATCAGCGCAGGCAGGTGCCAGCCCTCTTCGGCGGCCAGCGGCGGTATTCAGCATAGCCAGGGAGCAACCCGGGCCGTTCCCGCCAACGCGGGGCCCCTTCCGGCGGTTGCCTCGGAAGCCCAGGAGGTGCAGAATCTTGCATCATTATCCTGTACCGTAGCCGTCATGGCCGTGCTTACCACGAAGGACATCGTCCCCATCTCGCGGGCGCGCGCGCGCTTGACGGAGCTGGCCGACGACGTCTCGAAGACGGGGCATGAAAAGGTCTTCACCAAGAACGGCGAAAGCTATGTGGCCCTGATCACGGCCGGCCAGCTCGACGATTACCGCCGCTTCAAGGAGGCCGAGCACCTGTCCATGCTCAAGGCGCTGGTCGAGGCAGCCGAGGACATTGACGCGGGGCGCGTCTATGCGTGGGACGAGTTCAAACCGCGCCTCGCCCGATTGCGCGCCAAGGCGAAACGCATTGCCGGCGCATGAGCGCGCCGCGCCGGTTGCCTGTCGTGGCGACACGGCGCTTCGAGCGCGCGCTTGATGCGCTGCTCGACCACTACGACAGCCTGCGCCACCTGCACCCCGACGCGGGTTCGCGCGCATTGCGCCTGATCGATCTGGTCGAAGGCAAACTTCCGAAGCTGCTGGCCGCGCAGCCCGACATCGGCAGGCCCGCGCAACTGAGCCTGATCCAGAGCCAGGCCGAAAAGAACTGGCTCCACCGCCTCGCCCCGCTGACGGCACGCCGCCGCTTGCAGGCGCGTGAATGGCTGCTCGGCGACTTCTGGATTCTCTACTACCGGAGTTCCAGAGCGGTGTACCTCGCGTCGGCCCGGCACGAGCGCGAGGCGGAGTACCGGTAATCGACCACCTTCCGATGTTCGGATCTTTCGACTACGTCATCGCCGGGGCAGGCAGCGCAGGCTGCCTGCTCGCCAACCGTCTGTCGGCTGATCCCTCGGTGACGGTACTGCTGCTGGAAGCGGGTGGCCAGGACGACTGGTTCTGGATCGACGTGCCGGTCGGCTACCTCTACACCATCGCCAATCCGCGCACCGACTGGTGCTACAAGACCGAGCCCGACGCGCACCTCGCCGGCCGCTCGATCCACTACGCGCGCGGCCGCGTGCTGGGCGGCTGCTCCTCCATCAACGCCATGATCTACATGCGCGGCCAGAAGGAGGACTACGACCACTGGGCCGCGCTCGGCAACCGGGGCTGGTCCTGGGATGCCGTGCTGCCCTTTTTCCGGCAATTGGAAGAAAATCTTTGCATAGAGGACCCGCGGGTACGGTGGGAAATCGTCGACGCGTGGCGCGATGCGGCCGCCGAGTGCGGCATTCCCCAGATCAGGTCATTCAACGATGGCGACAACTTCGGCTGCGCGCCGTTCCAGATGAACCAGCGGCGCGGCCGGCGCTGGAGCGCGACGAGCGCTTTTCTCAGACCGGTGCTGCAGCGGAAGAATCTGACCGTTTTGACGAATTCCCTCGTGCGGAAAATAAGATTCGAAGATAAACGGGCGCAAGGCTTCGAGTTTGTCCGGGATGGGGAAAGTCTTTTTGCGCAAGCGAAGACCGAAACCATCCTTTCGCTTGGCTCCATCGGCTCGCCGCAGGTTCTTCAGCTTTCAGGGATTGGGGCGGAAGAGCTTCTGAAGAAACATCAAATCAAACCCGTTCAAACCCTCCCCGGCGTCGGCGAAAACCTGCACGACCACCTGCAGATCCGCATGCAGTACAAGGTGAAGAACGTCCGCACGCTGAATGAAATGGCCAACAGCCTGTGGGGCAAGGCGTCGATGGGGCTGGAGTATCTGTTGCGCAGGACCGGGCCGCTGACCATGCCGCCCTCGCAGCTGGGCGCCTTCGCGAAAAGCGACCCGTCGCAGCCGACGCCCAACATCGAGTGGCATGTGCAGCCGCTGTCGCTGGACAAGTTCGGCGACCCGCTGCACCCCTTCCCCGCGATCACGCCGAGTGTCTGCAACCTGCGGCCGACATCGCGCGGCTGGGTGCGCATCCGGTCTGCGGACCCGGCGGCCTACCCCGAGATCAAGCTGAATTACCTCTCCACGCCGGAAGACCGCAAGGTCGCGGTGGAGGGCATGCGCTTCACGCGCCGGATCATGGCCGCGAAGGCGCTGGCGAAGTACGAGCCGGAGGAATTCCGTCCCGGTCCCGCGGTTGAATCCGAAAAAGACCTGGAAAAAGCGGCCGGCGAACTGGGAACCACCATTTTCCATCCGGTCGGCACCTGCAAAATGGGTTCCGATCTGCTCGCGGTGGTGGACGACTGCCTGCGGGTGCACGGCGTCGAGCGCCTGCGCGTGGTGGACGCCTCGATCATGCCCCGGATCACCTCGGGCAACACCAATGCGCCGACCTACCTGATCGCGGAAAAAGGCGCTGCCATGATCCTCGAGCGCAGCTGACATGCCGGGCATTGAACTCGCGGACCCAGCCCCCATCTAATGCTGCGGTAGACTCAGGTCCTCAGGAGGGGCCCAAGACCATGAAAAGAATCGTACTACTCATTGCTACCAACCTCGCGGTGGTGCTGCTGCTGTCGATCGTCGCCAGTGTGCTGGGCATCGACCAGATGCTGACGGCGCAAGGCATCAATTTCACCTCGCTGATCCTGTTTTCCGCGCTGTTGGGCTTCGGCGGCGCCTTCATCTCGCTGCTGATCTCGAAGTGGATGGCCAAGTGGTCCACCGGCGCGCAGGTGATCGACGGCACCGAGGGCACCACCCAGTACTGGCTGGTGGACACGGTCAAGCGCCTCGCCGAGAAGGCCGGGATCGGCATGCCGGAAGTCGCGATGTACGAAGGCGAGCCGAATGCCTTTGCCACCGGCGCGTTCCGCGATTCCGCGCTGGTGGCGGTGTCCAGCGGGCTGCTCGATTCGATGTCCCGGGAGGAAGTCGAAGCGGTGCTCGGCCACGAGATCGGCCACGTCGCCAACGGCGACATGGTCACGCTCACCCTGATCCAGGGCGTGGTCAACACTTTCGTCATCTTCCTTTCCCGCATCATCGGCTACATCGTCGACCGCGCGATCCTGAAGAACGAGCGCGGCGGGGGCATCGGCTTTTTCGTCACCGTGATGGTGTCGCAGCTGCTGCTCGGCGTTTTTGCCTCGATGATCGTGGCCTGGTTCTCGCGGCGGCGCGAGTTCCGCGCCGACGCCGCCTCGGCCAGTCTGCTGGGCTCGCCGCAGCCGATGGTCAGCGCGCTCGCCCGCCTCGGCGGCTTGCAGCCGGGCGTCCTGCCGCAATCCTTCCAGGCCTCCGGCATCGCCGGCGTCCCGGGCGGCTGGGGCGCGCTGTTCCACACCCACCCGCCGATCGAGGACCGCATCGCCGCGCTGCAGGCCCGCGCCGCCTGAGTTGAGTTCCGGTCCGTCGATGCGACGCGCCTCCCTCACGCAATTCCTCATCGAGCGCCAGCGCGCCGGCCGCATCAACGCCGACCTGCGCCTGCTCATCGAAACCATCGCGCGCGCCTGCAAGGCGATCAGCACGCGCGTCAACAAGGGCCCCCTCGGCGGCGGCCACGGCAACGCGGGCACCGAGAACGTCCAGGGCGAGATCCAGAAGAACCTGGACGTGATGTCGAACGAGATCCTGCTCGAGGCGAACGAATGGGGCGGCAACCTCGCCGCGCTCGTCTCGGAGGAAATGGAGGACGTGAAGCCGACCCCGACGCACTACCCGCGCGGCGAGTACCTGCTGCTGTTCGACCCGCTGGACGGCTCTTCCAACATCGACGTCAACATCTCGGTGGGCACCATCTTCTCGGTGCTACGCTGCCCCTCCGGCGTCGAGGCCGACGAAAAGTGTTTCCTGCAGCCCGGGCGCAAGCAGGTCGCGGCGGGCTTTGCGGTCTACGGGCCGACCACGCAGCTCGTCATCACGGTGGGCGACGGCGCCTACGGCTTCACCCTCGACCGCGAAACCTACACCTTTGTCCTGACCCACGAAAAAATAACAATCCCGGAAGACAGCGCGGAATTCGCGATCAATACCTCCAACATGCGGCGCTGGGAGCCGCCGGTGAAGCGCTACATCGACGAATGCCTCGCCGGCAAGGACGGTCCGCGCGGCAAGGACTTCAACATGCGCTGGGTCGCCTCGATGGTGGCCGACGTCTATCGCGTGCTGTCGCGCGGCGGCATCTTCATGTACCCGAGGGACTCGAAGAACAAGGACGGCCGCCTGCGCCTGATGTACGAGGCCAATCCGATGGCCTTCATCGTCGAGCAGGCCGGCGGCACCGCCACCGACGGCCACAACCGGATCCTCGACATCCAGCCACACAAACTGCATCAGCGGATTGCAGTCATCCTGGGATCAAAAAACGAGGTCGAGCTCGTCACCTCGTATCACCGCTGAGCCGCGCGCCGACTAACCCGGCTAGCCGACCTCGAAGGCAATCGCGTCTTCGCCGATTTCGTCTAGGCCCTGACCGAGGCCGATGCTGCCGCGGCCGAGCAGCACGAACTCCTCGCGGTGCAGCAGGATTTCCGCCCCGTGCTGCATGCGCACGTAGGTGCCGTTCGCCGACTGGTCGGCGATCACGAACTTATCAATCCGCAGGAAGATGCGCGCATGCAGGCGCGATACGTTGTCGCCGGCAACGACGATGTCGCCAGCCGGATCGCGCCCGGCGGCAAGCGCGTCGCGGCCCTCGTCCATGTTCCAGGTCTTCCCCCGGCACGAGAGCTTGAGCGTCGCCGGCCTGGGCGGCTCCCGCGCGCCGGGATCGCCGGCCGCGGTGATGCCCTTGTCCTGGTGCCAGATGGCTTCGTATACCGAGATCTTTTCGCTCTTGCCCTTGACGGTGGTGGTGAAGAGGCTGCGGCAGGTGGAGCGCAGGAAGGGCGACAGCCCGTCCACCGCCTGGCGGGTGGTCAGGATCTGCCTCGGATTCGCGAGCGACGCCACCCGCGCGGCGAGGTTGACGGTATCGCCAAAGACGTCCTGCTTGTCCTGGATCACCGGGCCGACGGTGAAGCCGACCTTCAGCACAAGCCCGTCGGGCTGGCCGCGCATGGACGCCTGCATGGCGCTCGCCGCCTGCAGCGCGAGGTCCGCGCCGCCGAAGCACGCGATAAGTTCGTCGCCGAACGTCTTGACCACGGTGCCGCGATGATTCTCGACCGCGGCCTTCAGGCCGGCAAGGGATCCGCTGACGGCGTCCATCGCCCGGCTGTTGCCGAGCAACTGGTAGAGCGTAGCGCTGCCGCTGATCTGGGCGAACAGGACTGCGAGGGGGGGGCCGTCGGCATCCATGGAGAGGGTTGACGGATGATACCTGCCGGCGGCCCGCGCCTCCGGCAGGGTGGTGCGAACTAACGGATTACTTGAGGTGCTTGTTGACCAGTTTCGTCATCTCGAACATCGAGACCTGGGCCTTGCCACCGAACACGGGCTTGAGCTTGTCGTCCGCGTTGATGTTGCGACGGTTCTTCTTGTCCTGCAGGTTATTGCGCTTGATGTAGAGCCAGATCTTCTTGGTGACCTCGGTGCGCGGCATTGCGCCGCTTCCGATGACCGCCGCCAGCTGCGGGGTCGGGTTCATCGGCTTCATGAACGCGGCATTCGGCTTACGCTTCTTGCCGGCCTTCTTCGCTGCTTTTTTCTTCGCCATCTTCGATTCTCCTCTGAACGATACGGAATTAGGGATCCCGTTATTCCTCCCGCCGTCGTCGGGGCAGCGGTGCCCGAACAATGCCGAATTCAGAGGAGCATGTCAATCGCCCGAGAGGATATTTTTGCCTATTTCCCCTCTGAATCCAGCCAGGACTCGATTCCCTGCGCGTTCAATTCGATGTCGAGCGCGAAGACTTCGAGCACTTTTTCGCTCGGCAAGCGCCACCCCTGGCGCTCGCGCTCGGCGAGCACCAGTGACCTAACACCTTCCTTCAGCAGACGTTTCCGCTCCGCGCCGGCGCGCCGGTGGCGCTCGCCCAGCTCGGCGTGGGCGTCGATCAGGCGGTGCAGATCCCCGGCGAGAGGCGTCAGATTTGTCAGCCGGCCGAAATGCGTCACATAGATTGCCTCGGGCCCGAACGACAGTATCCGGTCGATGGAGCGGTGCAGTTCCGCCGGGTCGAACTGGGACGGGCTCGTGGTCGGGAAGGAGAACTGCCGGCCGTCCTGGTCGAGCTCCCGGTAGGACAGGCCAAAGGTGTCGCCAGCGAAGATATGGCCGGTCTTCGCGTCGCGCGCCACGACGTGGTGCCGGGCGTGGCCCGGGGCATCCAGGAACAGGAGCTCGCGCCCCGCGAGCCGCAGCGTCGCGCCCTCCGGCGTCTCGATCACCCGCGCCTTCGGCACCGGCAGGACTTCTCCATAGACGCGGCGCGTCTCTTCCTCGCCGTAGATCGCCGCTGTCGCCGAGAGGAGACGGCTCGGATCGATCATGTGGCGCGCACCACGCGGGTGCACCGTGAGGCGCGCATTGGGAAACCGCGCCATCAGCTGCCCCGCGCCACCGGCGTGGTCCAGGTGGACGTGCGTGAGGATGACATAGTCCACCTGCGCGGGCGCGATGCCCTTTGCCTCGAGCGCGGCCAGCACGTGCGGCACCGCATGCGAGGTCCCGGTGTCGATGACCGCGGCGCACCCGTCCTCGACCAGCAGGTGGATCGCCGTCTGTTCCCTGCGGTCGTACACGCTGTCCACGGCACTGATGCCGTGACCGTAGTCGAACACACCGGCAGGGGATTTCATCGTGGGCATTATAGAATCGGCGCTCGATGAACATCGCGGATCTGAGGCAGGAAACCATGCGCGCCGGGCTGGCCGAAGCCGACGCGCAGCCCGATCCGCTGCTGCAATTCGAGCGCTGGTTCAACGATGCGCTCGGGGCCGATCTGCCGCTCGCCAACGCCATGACGCTCGCCACCGTGTCGCCCGAGGGCGCGCCGGATGCGCGCGTGGTGCTGCTCAAAGGCGTGGAAGGCGGCGGCTTCGTGTTCTATACCAACTACGACAGCCGCAAGGGCCGCCAGCTGGCATCGCGCCCGGAGGCTTGCCTCGTTTTCCTCTGGGCGCCGCTGGAGCGCCAGGTGCGGATCGAGGGCCGGGTGGAGAAAGTTTCGGCGAAAGAATCCGATACCTATTTCCTGAGCCGGCCTGTGGGCGCGCGCCTGTCGGCGCACGCCTCGGCACAAAGCGAGGTCGTGGCGGGTCGGTCTTTTCTGGAAGCTGAAGTCGAAAAAGTCAAAACACTGCACGGAGAAAACCCGCCCCGCCCCACTCACTGGGGCGGCTACCGCGTCGTTCCCGGCCGCATCGAGTTCTGGCAGGGGCGCGAGAACCGGCTGCACGATCGCCTGCTCTACACCGCCGTCCAAGGCGCGTGGAGGATCGAGCGCCTTGCTCCCTGAACCGGTCCTCGCGTTCCTGCGCAAGCACGGGCTCGCCGACGACGACGAGGTGCCGCCCGCGGTGGCGCTCTCCGGCGGCGTGTCCTCCGACATCTGGCGGGTCGACCTGCGCAGCGGCCCGATCTGCGTCAAGCGGGCGCTGCCGCGCCTGCGGGTCGAACAGCTCTGGGAAGTGCCGGTCGAGCGCAACCGCTACGAGCGCATGTGGATGGAAACCGCGAACGCGATCATTCCAGGCGTGGCGCCGCGGGTGCTCGCGGCGGACGACACCGGCTGCTTTGCGATGCAGCTGCTCGAGGGCACCCCGCTGTGGAAAGCGGAGCTTGCCGAAGGCCGCGCCGACCGGGATTTCGCGGCAAAGGTCGGCAGCTGCCTGGCGCGCATCCACGCGGCGACCGCCGGCGACAAGGGCTGCGCGGCAAAATTCGACACCGACACGAATTTCCACGCCATTCGCCTCGAGCCCTACCTGCTGGCCGCCGCCAGGGCGCACCCCGGGCATGCGGCAGCACTGAACGCGCTCGTCGCGAGGACGGCCGGCACGAAGCTCGCGCTGGTCCACGGCGATGTCAGCCCCAAGAACATCCTGGTCGGTCCCCAGGGCCCGGTGTTCCTGGATGCCGAGTGCGCCTGGTATGGCGACCCGGCCTTCGATCTCGCCTTCTGCCTCAATCACCTGCTGCTCAAGGGCCTGTGGGTGCCGGTGCGGCGCAAGGCCTTCCTGCAGTGCTACGACGTGCTCGCCGAGGCCTACCTCGCCGGCGCCGCCTGGGAACCGAGGGCGGCCATCGAGATGCGCGCTGCGACGCTGCTCCCGGGCCTGCTGCTCGCGCGCGTGGACGGTAAATCGCCCGTCGAATACCTGAAGTCGGATGCGGACAAGGATTTCGTCCGCGAGATCGCGGGCAGGTTTCTCCGCGCGCCCCCCGCCACGCTCGCCGAGGTGAGAGCCGCATGGCAAAGATCCTAGAGGTCCTCGGGCGCAGCGTCTGGGATTCGCGCGGCCGGCCGACGGTGGAGGTCGAAGTCACGGTCAAGGGCACGGGTCGGACTGCGGTCGGCCGGGCGATCGCGCCGGCGGGCGCTTCCACGGGATCGGGCGAGGCGAAGAGCATCGATACGCGCCAGGCGGTGCATTGCGTGAATACCGAGATTCGAAATGCTCTCGTCGGAAAGTCTTTAAATCAGGAAGAAAACGACAACACCCTGATCACGCTGGACGGCACCCCGGATAAGTCACGGCTCGGCGGCAACGCCATCGTCGCGGTGTCGCTCGCCTGCGCCCACGCGGCCGCGGCCGCCGCGAAGAAGCCGCTGTGGAAGTTCCTCGCCGGAGAGCGCGCGGTGGCGATGCCGGTGCCGCAGATCCAGATCTTCGGCGGCGGCGCGCACGCGCACGGCCGCATGGACGTGCAGGACTTGATGATCATCTGCACCGGCGCGGGCAGCTTCACCGAGAGCCTGGAATGGACCGCGGAGGTCTACCGCGCCGCGGGCGCGCGCCTGGCGAAGCGCAACGCACTGCACGGCGTCGCCGACGAGGGCGGCTACTGGCCGGCCTTCAATTCCAACGAAGAGGCGCTCGCCGAGCTGACCGGCGCGATCAGCAACGCCGGCTTCGAGCCCGGCGCCGAGGTCGCCATCGCGCTCGACATCGCCGCGACGCAGCTGTGGCGCGGCGGGCGCTATCACCTCGCCCTCGAGAACCGCAGGCTCTCGGCGGAGCAGATGCACGCCATGCTGCTCGGCTGGATCGAGCGCTACCCGATCGTGTCCATCGAGGATCCCTTCGCCGAACACGACGCCGAAGCGATGGCCTCCTTCACCCGGACCGCCGGCAACCGGTTACAGATCGTGGGGGACGATTTTTTTGTGACTGACGCCAAAAGGCTGCAACAAGGAAAAGCCAAAGGCGCCTGCAATGCAGTGCTCCTGAAACCGAACCAGGTGGGCACCCTGACCGAGACGCTGGCCTGCTGGCGCGCCGCGCAGGAAGCCGGCTACGGCGCGATTGTGTCCGCACGCTCCGGCGAGTCCGAGGACGTCAGCATCGTGCACCTCGCGGTCGGTTGGGGCGTGCCGCAGCTCAAGGTGGGCAGCTTCGCGCGCTCCGAGCGCATGGCGAAGTGGAACGAAGGGCTGCGCATCGAGGAAGCGCTGGGCGCAAACAAGCTGCCCTACCCGGCGCGCAAGCTGTTCCGGCGCTGACTCACAGCCGAGCACGTCAAAGCGGCGCAAGCCCGCCGCCGGTAAGCCGGTAGCGCCGGTCGCAGGTCGCGGCGGCCGCTTCGGAGTGCGTGACGAGAATTCCCGCGGCGCCGTGTGCCTTGACCTGCTCGCGCAGCAGCGCGAGCACCTGCCGGGCGTTCTCCTGGTCGAGGTTGCCCGTCGGTTCGTCCGCGAGCACGAGCTTGGGCTCGCCGACCAGCGCGCGCGCGATCGCCACGCGCTGCAACTCGCCGCCCGAGAGTTCCCTCGGCACGCTCTCCTCCCGCCCGGACAGTCCCACGGAAGCAATCAGATTTTTCGTTTTGATCTGAATTTCACTTTGAGCGAAACCCCTCAACAGCAAAGGCAAGCCGACGTTCTGCTGCACCGTCAGGTGGGGCAGGACGTGGAAGGCCTGGAACACGAAGCCGAACTTGTCCCGCCGCAGGGTAGTTCGGGCGTCGTCGTTCATTTTTGTGATTTCCGATTCCTGAAACAGGACTTCTCCGGCATCCGGCGGCTCCAATCCCGCAATGATGTTCAGCAGCGTGGATTTGCCGACACCGGATTCGCCGACGATGGCGACGTACTCGCCCGGACCGACGTCGAGCGAGACGGCGTTGAGGACGGTCCGGGTGGCGAACCGCTTGCTGACCGCGAGGAGCCTGAGCACCGTCGAATCCTAAACCAGGTTCATCAGGGAGCGCGGCCCCTACCTAAGCAAGCAACGCAAGACGCTGCCGCCTTTGCGTCCGGGGGACCGGAATCCTGGCCGTGCGAGCGGGGCCGCCGCGCTGATCCAGAGCCGGTCGAGCGAGCGGGCGAATGCGCGTACCATGAGCCGCAGTTCCGCGTCGCTGACTCGCCGCTCGTTCAGCCGAAGCGCATCGTATCCGCCGCGCTCGGCGGCCCAGCGCTCGAGCCAGTCGTTGAGCGTGCCGGCCCGCTACTGCCGCCGGTCGGCGAAACGCGGTGCCTTGACGCTGGCCTCGAATTCCTTCGCAAGCGTGCCCGTGGGCAGCACCTCGATATCCGGGGTGACCTCGAAAGTCTGCTTGATGCCCGCACCGAGTTCGCGCGCGACCGTGCCCGCATCGGCACCGCGCTTGATTTCGATCGAGACGCGCAAGGTATCGAGGAGGTTCACGCTCACGATTTCGCACTTGAAGTCGTTGATCTGAAGGTGGCGAAACACGAAATCCTCGAACTCCTGATGGTTGATGTTGACGCCGCGCACCTTGAAAAAGCCGGTGGTGCGGTGCGCGTGGCGGATCTTCGGGAACACCGAGAACGGCCCCGCGCCGTCGTCCGCTTCGGAATAGACGACGATGTCGCCCGAACTCCAGCGCAGGAACGGCGTCACGTTGTTGGTCCACAGCGAGGTGGTGATCAAGGTTCCCACTTCCCCTTCCTTCACCGGCGCGTGCGTCTTCTCGTCCACGACCTCGATGAAAAACATGTCGGTGAATATGCGAAGTCCCGGCCCGTGGCCGTCTTCGCCCGCCATCATGCCCGCCTCGGTCATGCCGAAGTTGTCGAACACCCGCGCGCCCCAGGCGCGCTCCAGCTTCTTGCGCTTCGCCTCCGACAGCGGCTCGGCCGAGCACATGATCTTTTTCACCGAGCTGCTGGCAAGGTCGATGCCGTTCGCGTCGGCCATATTGGCCAGATGCAGGCCGTAGCTGGACATGCCCAGCCATACGCTCGGCTTCAGTTGCCGGATGAGCTCCAGCTGGGCCATCGATGGCGTACTGGTGCCGGCGCCGGCCCAGTTGACGGCGATTCCCATCGGTCCGGCACAGTTCGCGTAGACCCGACCGACCGGGTGGATCCCGAGCGGAAAGGAAACATGCGCCGATTCGCCGCGCTTCACGCCCGCGCACCCGAAGGTGCGCGCGAAGGACAGCAGTTCGTACTGCATGTCGGTGAAGCTGCGGGGATAGAACAGCGGCTTGCCGGTGGCGCCGCCCGAGCGCCAGTACTCACAGACGCCATCGGCGGGCCGGACGCAGAATTCCTCGTAGAACTGCCGGTCGGTCATCGCGCGCAGGCTGTCCTTCTCCAGGATCGGAATCCTGGCCCATTCCTCGGGATCGTCGAGGCGGTCGGCGCGGATGTGGTCGAGCTTGCCGCGAAAAAAAGGGGCGCGCCTCGCCTGCTCCAGCGCGACGCGCTTGCGCTCGCTCTGGATTTTCGCGATCCTCCGGCGCGACTTGGGCAACGGCAGCGGCACGACTACGCCTGCGGTTTTTTGGAGTTCATGCAATATGAGGGGATACCTTCCCTCATGCTCCCCTAGGTCAGGGCTGTTTCAGATCATTCTGAAACAGCCTTTTTGACAAGATACACGCGCTCGCCGATCCAGCGGCGTTGCGCCTCATAGCCCGGCGCTTCTTCGCCCGCAGCTTCGGCCTGCGCCATTTCACCGAGGCGCGCTTCCTTCTGCGGCGTGTTCTCGGGGATGTTCTCGAGCGCGTCCCTGAGCATGGTCTCGTAATCGTCGCCGACTGGACAGACGTCGGCGCAGCGCCGGCAGCCGTTGATCGCCCCCGCGCCGCGCAGGATCGACTGCCACAGATTGAAGGTCGTCTCCGAGCGCAGCAGCTCTTTCTTTTTCTCGGGCGATTCGGCGGCCATGATCGCCTCGATCTGGCCTGAAAGCTTGGCGAATCCATACGGCGAGCGGTAGGTATCGCAGGTTTCCCAGTCGCGGTCCCAGTGGCGCACGGTGTCGCCGGGGCAGGTCTTGAGGCAGCGCCCGCAGGCAGGCCCCAGGCACAGCGCCTCCCCGACGCGCTTGTCGCAGTCGACCAGCACGGAGCACAGGACGGCCGTCAGGATGACTCTCGGGCCGAACTCGGGCGTGATGATCTGCAGGTTGAGGCCGAGCGTCCCGAGCCCGGCCTCGACCGCCGCGTGGGGCAGGGAGAGCAGGGTGCCGAGGTGCTCGCGCGGATTGCCCTTATAGCGCCAGGGATCGACGTGCGTCGGCGGCACGATCACCGCCGGATAGCCCGCGTCCTCGAGCCAGTAGACCAGTTCGAGCGCGGCTTCCTCGAGCCGGGTGAGCGTCAGCTCGTCGTTGTAGTACTTGTGCCGGTCGCCCCACGCCGTGATGCGCGTGACGCCTGCAGAGTAGCGCTTGGCGAGCACGATGACCCGGGCGCCATCGTGCTCGGTGATGTCCGAGGGCCGGCGGGGGTCCGCCGGGTCAGGCGGATTCGCCTCGAGCAGCGCGCCGTCGGCGATGCCGACCAGATCGGCGCCGAGCGCTTTCGCCTTGTCCTTGATCTGCGCCGCGGTGAGCGGTTTTCTGAATACCTCGATCATGTCTGACTATCCTTAGCCGCTGCGGCGGCCTCAACGGCCGCGGCGGCGGCGCGCTCCGCCTGCAGCTTCTTGAATGCCTGCATCTGTATCGCCACGATGCCCCGATAGCCTTCCGGGCCGACCCAGCGCGCGTTCCATTCGTTCAGACCGGGGAGCGGATCGCCCTCGCCGCGATCGTGTCTGGCGCGCGCCTCCTTGTAGCTCTTGCCCAGCGCCACTTTTTCCGGTGTCTTTTCCGGTATCGCCTTCTGGATGTCGGTCAGGTGCGCGTGATAGTCATTGCCCACCGGGCACACGGCGAGGCAGCGCGGGCAATCACCGAACGATCCCACGACACGCAGCAGGCCCTGCCAGAAGCCGAAGAAGTCGCGCGAATGAAACACATCGCGAGCGATCTCGGGCCGCGCGATCTGGCGGTCGAAAATACCGAGCATCGTTGCAAAGCCGAATTCCTGTGCCTCGGAGGCGCACGCGCGCTTGTCGATGCCAAAATGCAGGACCGCATCGGCCGGACACGAATGCAGACAGCGGCTGCAGGATTCGCCGATGCACACTTGCTCGCGGATCGGACTGTCGGGCTCCAGCTCGAGCTCTGTCAGAATGCCGGTGAGGTAGATGCGCGGCCCGAACTCGGGCGTGAGGATATTCACCTCCAGCCCGAGCGTGCCCAGGCCTGCCTCCACGCCGAGATGCCGCGTGGACAATCGGCCGTAGCTCGCGCGCTTGTAGGTCCACTCGGTCTCCTGGCCCGCGGTGACAAAGGTCGGGTGACCGGCGCACTCGAGTTCCTCGGTGAGCCGGTAGGCGATCTTGTCCATCTTGCGCAGCACCAGCATGTCGAGGTATTGCACGGGGGTATTGGTCTTGCAGCGAAACGCGCCCGCCGGAATGCGCTGCGCGATCACGATCACGCTCTTGCAGTAAGGCGAGATGCGCTCGGGCGTCTGCGGCCAGCGCGGATCAGGCGGGAAAGCGTTGAGCGTCGTGGCGCTGGCGATGCCGACCAGGTCCGCGCCCAGTTCCTTCGCGCGGCGCTTGACCCAGACCGCATCGACCGGCGCGGCGTGCCCGCGCCGCACCTCCGCTGCCGCCGTTGCCGCCGTTGCCGCGATCGTTCCTCCGGTTGCCGCCATAGGTGCCACGCCCCCCATCGAAGCAGTCTACTACCCGGCGGGGGTCTGCGCTTGCCGGCAACGGTCCCACGCCATTAGATACGATTTACAGTGTATTTTACTGTGTCGGGCCGCCGCGCTTGACCGATACTGACTATCTGGATAGTATGTGACGACCCACCTGCCCGAGAACACCCATGCAACCCGCAGCCTCCCCGCCATCCACGGTTTACCGGCAAGGCGACCCGGCGATGCCGGCCGAGTTCCGCGACATGCTGATCAAGCTGCTGCTCGACGCGCACCTCGAGAACAACGGCAATCCGGAGTACCGCAAGATTCTCGGCAACATCGCCAACGCCGGCCTGCGCTTCGCGCCCCACGGCCGGGCGATGGAGATCGAGGCCGAGATCGTGAAGCAGGAGGTCCGCCACGGCCAAATCGTGGCAGACCTGATCGAGGGCCTCGGCGCGAATCCCAACCAGGTCCGCCCGATCAAGCAGTACGCCTTCCACATTCCATTCGAGGACTGGATCGACCTCGCATGGTTCCATGCGCTGATCGACCGGGTGGGTCTGTACGTGGGGATCGAACTCACCGCTGCGCCGTACGAGCCGCTGGTCAAAGCGGCACCCGAACTCGAAGGCGACGAGGAATTCCATACCCGAGCCGGTTTCCTCCACCTGGAGGAGATCTGCGCCACTCCGGAAGGCAAGGCCGCGGCGCAGGAGCGGCTCGGGAAATGGTGGCCGGCGGCGCTCGACATGTTCGGCCGCTCGGACTCCAGGAACGCCCCCGTCTACGTCAAGTGGGGCATCAAGACGCTCGACAACGAAGCGCTGCGCCGCAAATACATCGCCGAGGCCATCCCCGAGATCGAGAAACTCGGCCTGCAGGTGCCGGACAACCTCGCCAATCGCCGTTTCCTCTAGAAGAAAGGATTCCTCCCATGGCCGTCGATTTCGCGGTGGAGAACGGCATCGGCGTCATCACGCTGAATCGCCCGCCGGCTAACGCCTACGACTGGGACATGCTGCGCGACCTTGCGCAGGCAGTACGCATGGTCCGCGACGATGCCGCGGTGCGCGTCGCGGTGGTGCGCAGCGCCATGCCGAAGTTCTTCTGCACCGGCGCCGATATTTCCACGCTGAAGGATTCGAACCGCGCGCAATTCGCCAACTTCCTGACCGTCGCGCATGAGACCGTGGACGCGATCACCCGCACGCCCAAGCTGTTCATCGCCGCGATCGCGGGGCACTGCATCGGCGGCGGGCTGGAGCTCGCGCTGTGCTGCGACTTCCGCTTCGCCGCCGCCGGCAAATACCGGCTCGGGCTTGCCGAGGTGAATCTCGGCCTGTCGCCCGGCATGGGCGGCACCCAGCGCCTGCCGCGCCTGATTGCGCGCAGCCGCGCGCTGCACATGATGGTCACCGGCGATCCGGTAGGTCCCGAGGAAGCGCTGCAGGCCGGCATCGTCGACCGCGTGCTCCCCGAGGAAAGTTTTTCGAGCGACGTGATGGCGCACGCCGCGAAGCTCGCGGCCGGCCCGACGATGGCGCAGGGCTACATCAAACTGTCGGTCAACATGGGGCTGGAATCCAGTCTCGCGGAAGGCCTGGCGATCGAGCGGGCCCATCAGAACCAGTTGTTCGCCTCCGAGGACGTCGCCGAAGGGCTCAAGGCGTTCCTCGAGAAGCGCCCGCCCCGCTACGCTGGCAAATAAGCGGCAGCATGGCCTACGAGTTCCTGAAGATCGAACGCGACGATGCCGTCGCAGTGTTGACGCTCAACCGCCCGGCTTCGTTCAATTCGTGGAACGCCGCAATGCGCGAGGAACTGCGCGAGGCCGTGCGCGCGCTGGTCGGCGACGATTCGCTGCGCGCCGCTGTCATCACGGGCGAAGGGCGCGCGTTCTCCGCGGGCGAGGATGTGCGCGGCATGCAAGGCCTCGCGGACATCGGCACGCGCGGCTTCCGCCGCGTGGCGCGCGACATCCACAACGTGTTCGACGATCTTGAGTCGGTCGAGCTGCCGGTGATCGCGGCGATCAACGGCGTCGCCGCCGGCGGCGGTCTGGAGCTTGCCCTGTCCTGCGATTTCCGCTTTGCCGCCGATACCGCCAAACTCGGATTTCCCGAGAACAAGGTGGGCCTGATTCCGGGCTCGGGCGGATGCTCGCGCCTGGTCAAGCTGATCGGGCTGGCGAAAGCCAAGCAACTCGTCATGTCAGGGGACATGATCCCGGCGCCGCGCGCTCTTGAGATCGGCCTGGTCGAGGAGGTATTCGCCCCCGACCAACTCATGCCGCGCGCCCTGGAGTTCGCGCGGCAGCTCGCGTCCAAGGCGCCGCTTGCCATCGGCCTCGCCAAGCTGGTGCTGAACGCCTGCGCCAACGTGGATCCCGGCACCGGGCGCCACCTCGAACGCATCGGCCAAAGCGTCCTCAAGAAGACCGAGGACCACGAGGAAGGCGCGCGCGCGTTCGTCGAAAAGCGCGCGCCGCGATTCAAGGGCCGTTGAGGCGCGCGCCGTGGCGGACTGGCAGGCGGTCGCCGAGCTGGATGCGCTGCGCGAGGGCGAGATCAATAAGGCGGGCAGCGACGGCGCCGATCTGATCGTACTGCGCTTCGGCGACGAGCTCGCGGCCTTTGTCGATGCCTGCCCGCACGAAGGCCATCCGCTGTGCATGGGCGAGTTGCAGGGAGATGTAATCGTCTGCGCCAAGCACCTGTGGGAATTCGACGCCCGCAGCGGCGCGCACATCAGCCGCGTACGCCGGCCCGAGCACGATCTGAGAAAACTGCCGGTCCGGGTGGTCGCGGGCCAAGTACAAATCGACCTTTCCGGCATGTTCGAATGAGCAAGAAGGAGGGGCAGCGGCGCGCCAGCATCGAGCGGCTGCTCGATTCGGCGCTGCACCTGTTCGTTTCGCGCGGCTACCGTTCGACGAATCTGGAGAGAATCGCGGGCGACGCGGGGCTGAGCAAGGGAGCGGTCTATTTTTATTTCGGCAGCAAGGAGTCGGTCCTGCTCGAGCTGCTGAAGCGCGTGCAAACAATCGTGGTCGACGACGCGATCAAGGCCGCCGAAGAGGCGGGTGCGTCCGCGATCGATCGGATGGTCGCCTTCCTGCACAACCAGGCGAAACTCGGAGTGAGCCGCCGCGACGACGTATTCCTGTTGATCCTGATGTCCCTGGAATTCAGCCACCGCCGCGACCGGATTTCCCGGTTCATCGCCGGAATCTATCGGCGGCTGCACAAGTATGTCGAACTTCTGATCCGATCGGGACAGAAATCCGCCGAGTTCCGCACCGACGTGCCGGTGCGCGAACTCGCGGCGATCGTCATGGCGAACCACGATGGAACTTTTCTGGAGTGGTACCGAAGGGCCCAGGCGTTGAACGGCCCCAGCCTCGTGCGCGCCCTGCGCTCCGTCGTTCTCCATGGCGTCGCGCGGCCCGAGGCGCTGCGGCGCGTGCGCAAGTAGCGCAGAATCATGCTTGGATTCCCGGGTCGTTTTGCTATTCGGATGTTGACAAGATACTCGCGGGTAAATACTATCCGGATAGTTAGTCACGGCTCGATCGCCCTCCGGAACGGCAGATGGCGCGGTCCGCGTCGGGCCGGGATTGGCGCAGCGGAGGAATAGGAGGAAACATGCCTGTGTCGCGTTCGGTGCAGTGGGGTTCGTTGACCGGCATGCGAAAAGTCGAAACGCCGGAGCAGATGACCGAGGAGTACCGCGCGACGCTGCTCAAGATCGTCTACGCGCTCGCCTCCACCGAGTTCGCATCGGTGGAACAACACCAGCGCTGGATCAACCAGGGACCCACCGCCGAGGACCGATTCATCCAGGCGCAGATCGCCGCGGACGAGGCGCACCAGGGCTTCATCGACTGCCGCATGCTGCGCCAGTTCGGCAAGGACGGCGAGGAAATGGCCGAGAAGCTCTTGACGCTGCGCATGGGGCAGCACCCCATCGCCGCTTTCAACGTGCCGATGGAAAGCTGGGTCGACGTGGTCGGTTTCTGCTTTTGCATGGACCTGGTCGCCTGGTATCACCTGCGCGCCATGGAAGACTGCAGCTACGCGCCGCTCGCGCGCGAGATGACCACCATGGTGGGGGAAGAAAAGTTTCATGCCTCTTTCGGCGCCCGGCGGATCAAGGACCTGGTGCGCGACGCCCGCTATCAGAATCAGTGCCAGGCGGGCTCGGCCGAAGCGCAGAAGACGATCGACAAGTGGTATCCCCACGCGCTCGATACGTTCGGATCGGCGACTTCCAGATTCAGCGAGCTGGCGGTCGCCTGCGGCATCCGCCGCTGGGGCAACGAGGAGCTGCGCCAGATGTGGCGCAAGGACATCGACCCGCAGATCGAAAAGCTCGGCCTGAGAGTACCCGATCCGGAAAAGGGCCGCCTGATTCACTGATTCTGCAGGAGGAGTCGCAATGGCGTCCGTTCCGTTGTCGGTCCTTGGCCCAAAAGCGCGCGCGAGCCGATTCTGGAACCAGGCCACCGAAACGATGCCGCGCGAGCGGCTTGATGCGCTGCACCTGCATCGGTTGCGCGCCCTGGTTCAGTACGCCTATGACTTCAGCCCGTTTTACCGCAAGAAATTCGACGCGGCCGGAGTCAAACCGCAGGACATCCGCTCGCTGGAGGACTTCAAGCGCAAGGTCCCGGTCGTGGACAAGAGCGAATTCATCCATCTCCAGCAGGAGCAGCCTCCCTATGGGCCGACGCTGGCGCTGCCGCAGGAGTTCGTCGCCCATCACAGCGAGACATCGGGGACGACCGGCGTGCCGCTGGGAATTCCGTTCTCCATGGTCGACACGGTGCGCTACGGCGAGTCGTGGGTGTATGGGTACTGGGGGCTCGGAATCCGGCCCGGCGACAGCTTTTATTTCGCCTTCGGCTGGGGAAACTTCGCCGGCTTCTGGAGTGCGTATTGGGGGGCGCGCCGGCTCGGCTGCCGCGTCATCTCCGGGGGCGGGCTGGACACCAAGGGCCACATCCAGGCGATCCAGCGGCTGAAGCCGACCGTCCTGATCTCGACGCCGACGTTCGCGCTGCGCATGGCGGCCGTGGCGGCCGAAATGGGGATCGACCTCGCCCGTTCGTCGATCAAGTACACCTATCACGCGGGCGAGCCGGGGCCGACGGCGCTGCCGGCGATGCGCGCGCAGATCGAGAAGGCGTGGGGCGCCACGGCGGGGGAATTGCTGGGCATCGCGGAAATCGACGCCATGGCCCCGGGATGCCCGAACGGCGATGGCGTGCACGTGAACGAGATGAACGTGTTCGCCTGGTCGATGGACCCGCAGACCGGTCGCGAGGTTGCAGACGGAGAGATCGGCGAGAATATCGTGACCAGCTACGCCAACACCGCGCAGCCGCTGCTCAACTACCGCAGCCACGACCTCGTGCGCCGGCGGCTTGCGTGCTCCTGCGGCCGCACCTGGGCCAAGTTCGAAGGCTCGGTGCTCGGGCGCACCGATTTCATGGTCACGGTGCGCGGCACCAACGTCTACCAGACCGCGGTCGAGAACCTGATCGGCGAGATGCCCGAGGTCAGCAACTCCTACGAACTGATCCTGACGCGTGAAGACGAGAATGACGCGATGACCGTTCGCTTTGAGCCTTTAAAAACAGTCAAACAAGAGCGGTGGCAGGAAATCGCAATGCAGATGAGCGGCCGGATTCAAAAAGCGCTGCACGTGCGCCTGCGCTGCGAGGCGGTCGCGCCGGACAGCCTGCCGCGCTACGAACTCAAGACCAAGCGCATCATTGACCAGCGGCCGAAGGAATTCCGCCGCGCCATGGACCGCTGAGGAGGACGCCCATGAAAATGCAAGAACGCATCGCCACGATCCAGCAGGCGCGCGCGCTGATCGCCGCGGCCATGGCCGAGTGCGACCTGCCGCAGATCGAAGCCATGCTGCGCAACGCCGACCTGGAGCTGCACTGGGCCCTGTGGAACCTGGGGGTCCCGGTGGCGCTGCGCCCCGAGTTCGAGATTCCCGGCACGCCGGGCTTGTAAACCGCCGCCAGGAGAGAATCTCCCATGTTTCTGCGCAACGCCTGGTATGTCGCCGCCTGGGACCACGAAGTGGGCTCGGAGCGGCCGTTCGGGCGCATCCTGCTGAACGAACCTGTGGTTCTCTATCGCACCAAGGCCGGGAAGGTCGTCGCGCTGGAGGATCGCTGCTGCCATCGCCACTACCCGTTGCACAAGGGCACGCTGACCGACGACTGCATCCAGTGCTACTACCACGGCTTCACGTATGACCAGACCGGGCGCTGCGTGCGCGTGCCGAGCCAGGCGCGGGTTCCGGAGGGCGCGCGCGTCAAACGCTACCCGGCCGTGGAGCGCTACCGCTGGATCTGGGTCTGGATGGGCGATCCCGATCGCGCGGACGAATCGCTGATTACCGACTTTCACTGGCTCGAAGATCCGGCCTGGCGCGCGAAAGGCACGTATTTTCACGTCAAGTCCAGCTACGAGCTGATCATCGAGAACCTGCTCGATCTCACGCACCTCACGTTCGTTCACCAGTCGACGATCGGCAACTACGCCACCGCCGAGAAAGCCGAACAGCACACGCAGCGCACGGAGCAGGACGTGACGGTCGAGCGCTGGATGGTGGACACGCCGCCGCCGCCGACCTATGCGCGCGCCGGCGGCTTTCAGGGCAATGTCGACCGCTGGCAGTTCATCCAGTTCACGCCGCCGTGCTACGTGCGGCTCGATATCGGTGCGCTCGAGACCGGCCGCGGCGCGCCGCAGAAAAAAACGCATGCCTTCGCCGCCGAGGGCCGCATGGGCGGCGGCATCGAGATGCGCAACCTGAACGCCATCACTCCGGAAACCGAACGAACCACGCATTACTTCTGGGCGCAGGCGCACAACTTCATGCTCGAACGCCCCGAGGTGACGGAAATGCTCTTCGAGCAGATCAGCGAAGCGTTCACCCAGGACTGGGAGGTGTTCGAGAACCAGCAGCGCTGGATCGACCTCGATCCCTCGGCGCCGCGCTTCAACGTCGCCGCCGACTCGGGGCAGATCCACGGCCTGCGGCTCCTGCACCGCAGGATCGCCGAAGACGCCGGGCATGCCGCACCGCCCAGGGCCGTGGACAGCCCGGAACGCGCCTGAGATTGCGTGTACCGGATGTGCTAAATTCCACCCCATCCAAAGGAGGACACTGTGCGCAAACCATTGCAATATCTTGTCGGCGGGGCGATTGCCGCGGCGTTCGCGTTCGCGTTGCCCGCGTCGGCCCAGCAGAAGCTAAAAATCGGCTTCATCACCACCCTTTCCGGGCCGCAAGGCGTGATCGGCGAGGACATGAAGAACTCGGTCGAACTGGCGCTCGATCACCTGGGACGCAAGGTCGGCGGGCTCGACACGGAGATCATTTACGGCGATGACCAGGTCAAGCCGGACGTCGGCAAGCAGATCGCCGAGGAAATGCTGAAGAAGCACCAGGTCAACTTCGTCGCGGGCGTGATCTGGTCGAACGTGATGCTCGCGGTCGCGCCCACCGTGACGCAGGCCGGGACCTTCATGATCGGCACCAACGCCGGCCCGCACCAGCTCGCCGGCGAAGGTTGCAATGAACTTTTCTTCACCACCTCATGGCAGAATGACCAGACGCCCGAGGCGATGGGCAAGTACATGCAGGACGCCGGCATCCAGGACGTCTACACGATTTCGCCCAACTACGCCGCCGGCAAGGACATGATCACCGGCTTCAAGCGCTACTTCAAAGGCCGGATCGTCGACGAGGTCTACACCCGCCTCGGACAGACCGATTACCAGGCGGAACTCTCCCAGCTGCGCTCCAAGAACCCGAAAGCGGTGTTCGTCTTCCTGCCGGGCGGCATGGGAATCCAGTTCCTCAAGCAGTATTCGCAGGCGGGCCTGCGCGGACAGTTCCCGCTCTACTCGGTGTACACCGTGGACGAACTCACAATCCCGGCGGTGAAGCACGCCGCGCTCGGCCAGTACGAGACCCGTTACTGGAGCCAGGATCTGAAGAATCCGGCGAACGAGAAATTCGTCGCCGACTACAGGAAGAAGTACGGCGGCAAGACCCCTTCCAACTATGGTGCGCAGAGCTACGACGGCATCCTGCTGATCGACTCTGCGGTGCGCGCGGTGAAAGGCAACCTTGCCGACAAGAAGGGCATGATCGCCGCGATGCGCAAGGCGAACTTCAACTCCACGCGCGGCAAGTTCACCTTCAATCACAATCATTTCCCGATCCAGAATTTCTACCTGCTCAAGGCGGTGTCGGGCCCCGCCGGCGGCGATCCGGTGATGGAGACCCAGAAGGCCGTGTTCACGAACCACAAGGACGCGTACGCCAAGGACTGCAAGATGAAGTGGTAGCCGCAAGACTGTTACGATCAAGGGGCGCGCAGCGCCCCTTTTTTTATTGATGAACCTCGTTCTCATCGCCGAGCAAACACTCAACGGGCTGCAGCTCGGCGTGATGCTGTTCCTGCTGGCGGCCGGCCTGACGCTGGTGTTCGGCATCATGAATCTCGTCAACCTGGCGCACGGCGCGCTCTACATGGTGGGCGCCTACCTGACGACGTACTTCTACCAGGCCACCGGATCGTTCGCGCTCGGCGTCATACTCGGCCTCGCCGGCACGCTGGTGGTGGGGATCGTCACAGAGCTGGTCGCGCTGCGCACGCTGTACGAGCGCGACCACCTCGACCAGGTGCTCGCCACCTTCGGCCTGATCCTGTTTTTTAACGAGCTGATCGCGATCCTGTGGGGACGCGCGGCGATCTACAGCACCATCCCGGATTACCTCTCGGGACACGTCGAGCTGATCGGCAACCTGCGCTACCCGCTGTACCGCCTGGTGATCATCGGCGTCGGGCTCGCGGTCGCCATCCTGCTCTGGTTCGTCGTGTCGCGCACGCGCCTGGGCATGCTGATCCGCGCCGGCGCCAGCAACCGCGCCATGGTCGCGGCGCTGGGCATCAACATCCGGCTGCTCTACACCATCGTGTTCGGCTTCGGCGCCGCGCTCGCCGGGCTTGCCGGCCTGCTCTCCGGACCGATCTACGCAGTGCAGCCCGGCATGGGCGAACTGGTCCTGATCCAGGTGTTCGTGGTCATCGTCATCGGCGGCATCGGCTCGGTCCGCGGCGCGCTCGTCGGCGCGCTGATCGTCGGCATGGTTGATACCATGGGTCGCGCCTTCCTCAAGCCGGCCCTCGCCACCATCCTCTCGCCCTCCGCGGCCGAAACAGCCGGGCCAGCACTCGCCTCCATGCTGATCTACCTGCTGATGGCCGTGGTGCTGGCATTCCGACCCGAGGGGCTGTTCCCCTCGCGCGGATAACGCCATGGCGCTTTCACCCCGGACCTGGATTCTCCTCGCGCTGCTGCTACTGCTGGCGGCGGTGCCGCCGGCGGCGGCCTACTTCGGGCAGCCGTTCTACCTCGACCTGCTGCGCCGCGTGATGATCTTCGCCATCGCCGCGATCAGCCTGAACCTGATCCTCGGCTACGGCGGCATGGTTTCCTTCGGCCACGCGGCCTACCTTGGCATCGGCGCCTACGCGGTGGGCGTGCTGGCGCATTACGGCATCCACAACGGCTGGCTGCAGTGGGGCCTCGCCATCGGCGCTTCCGCCCTGGTGGCGCTGGCGATCGGCGCGATCTCGGTGCGCACCAGCGGCATCTACTTCATCATGATCACGCTCGCCTTCACGCAGATGCTGTACTACCTCGGCATCTCGATCGAGGAATACGGCGGCGACGACGGCATGCGCCTCAACGTACGAAGCCAGTTTTCCGGCCTGATCGACCTGAATGATCCAACCGAGTTTTACTACCTGGTGCTCGCGATTCTGGCGCTGTTCCTCTACCTGTCGCGGCGGCTGGTGGAATCCCGCTTCGGGCTGGTGCTGCAGGCGGCGCGCTCCAACGAGGTACGCAGCCGCGCCATCGGCTTGTCGCCCTACCCCTACCGGCTGGCGGCTTTCGTCATTTCCGGCGCCCTGTGCGGCCTGGCGGGCGCGCTGCTCGTGAACCACACGGCCTACCTCACCCCGGAATTCATGAACTGGACCCGCTCGGGCGAGTTGATGTTCATGGTGATCCTGGGCGGCATCGCCACCACCTCCGGCCCGCTGCTGGGGGCTGCGGCGCTGCTGCTGCTGGAGGACGTGCTGCAGGGCTGGAGCGTGCTGCCGAAGTGGGTGCACGAGCACTGGCAGCTCTATCTGGGCGTGATCCTGGTGCTCGTCGTGCTGTTTGCCAAGCGTGGCCTTGCAGGTTTTTTACCCGGAAAAAATGAATAACCTGCTGCTCGAAACCCGCCAACTTCACAAGGCCTTCGGCGCGCTGATCGCCACCGACCAGGTGGACTTCGACGTGCGCGATGGCGAGACGCATGCCGTGATCGGTCCGAACGGCGCCGGCAAGACCACCTTCCTCAAGCAGCTCTCGGGCGAGTTGCGCCCGGACACCGGCAGTATCCGCTTCGCCGGCGAGGACATCACCGGCCTGCCGTCGCACAGGCGCTCGCGCAAGGGCCTCGCCCGCTCCTTCCAGATCACCAGCATCTACCGCGACTTCACCGCGCTGGACAACGTGGCCTTGGCGGTGCAGGCGCACGCCGGCCACGGCTTCCATTTCTGGCGCCCCGCACGCGAAGATATTTCATTGAGGCGGCCTGCAAGGCAGGTCCTTGAAAAAGTAGGTCTTGAAAAAAGAGCCAATATCCTCGCGGCTAACCTTTCCCACGGCGAGCAGCGCCAGCTGGAAATCGCCATGGTGCTCGCCACCCGGCCGCGGCTGATGCTGCTCGACGAGCCGGTGGCGGGCATGGCGACCGACGAGTCGCAGCGCATGATCGAGTTCCTCGCCACGCTCAAAGGGGAGAAGACCATCGTCCTGGTCGAGCACGACATGGACGCGGTGTTCTCGCTCGCCGACCGCATCTCGGTGCTGGTCTATGGACGTATCATCGCGACAGGAACCCCGGCGGAGATCCGCGCCAACCCCGAAGTGCGCGCCGCCTACCTCGGAGAGGACGCCTGATGGCGGAAGTGAAGACCAGGGATTTGCTGACGGTCGAAGGGCTGGAGACGGCTTACGGCCAGAGCCAGGTGCTGTTCGGCGTTTCGCTGCGCATCGCCGAAGGCCAGGTCGCGACCCTGCTCGGGCGCAACGGCATGGGCAAGACCACCACCGTGCGCTCGATCATGGGCATGATCCCCGCCAAAAGCGGCCGGATTTCCTTCGGCGAACAACCGCTCGCCGGCCTGCCCTCCTACCGAATCGCCCAGGCCGGCATCGGCCTGGTGCCCGAGGGGCGGCAGATTTTCCCCAACCTCACCGTGCGCGAGAACCTGGTTGCGACCGCTGCCAACCGCAGGAGTGATCCGGATCCGTGGACGCTCGGGAAAGTCTTTGACTTATTTTCCGGTTTGAAGAACAGAAAAAACAACTACGGCAACCAGCTCTCCGGCGGCGAGCAGCAGATGCTGGCGATCGGCCGCGCGCTGATGACCAATCCGCGGCTGCTGATCCTGGACGAAGCCACCGAAGGGCTGGCGCCGCTGATCCGCGTCGAGATCTACCGCTCCATCGAGCGCCTCAAGACCGCCGGATTGTCGATCCTGATGATCGACAAGGACGTGAAAGCGCTGATCCGCATCGCGGACGTACACTACATGCTGGAAAAGGGCCGGGTCGTCTGGAGCGGAAGTTCGGCCAAGCTGGCCGCGAACGAGGACGTGCAGCACCGCTATCTCGGAGTCTGAGCCATGAAGCGCGAAAATACAATTGGGCGGGCGAACGTCGAGGACACGCCCGAGCTGGAGGCCTACTACCGCGAGCTGGAGAAGCGCGACCTGGGCGCGCTGTGGAACGTGGCGAACGAGATCGAGCCCTGGTATCCGCAGCCGAAATCGGTGCCGGTGCTGTGGAAATGGCGCGACATCGGACCGCTGGTGCGCAAAGCGCCGCAACTCGTCAGCGCGGAAAAAGCGGCGCGGCGCGTGGTCATGCTGGTCAACCCCGGACGCAAGGAATGGAGCGCGGCGGCCGGCCTGCTCTACAGCGGCGTGCAGATCATGAATCCCGGCGAATTCGCCCCGGCGCACCGGCACCAGGCCTCGGCGCTGCGCTTCGTGATGGAGGGCCGAGGCGCCTACACGGTGGTGGACGGCGAACGGATGGAACTCGCCGCGCGCGATTTCGTGCTGACGCCGAACGGCACCTGGCACGATCACGGCGTGGATGCCGGCGGCACGCAGTGCATCTGGCAGGACGGCCTGGACATCCCTCTCATGAATTCGCTCGACGCGAATTTCTACGAAGTTCACCCGCAGACCGTGCAGACGCCAGCGCCGCTCTCGCGCGACAATTGGAAGAAGCCCTACTCGCCCGTCTTTCTCTATAAATGGGATGAGAGCTACAAGGCGTTGAAGAAGGACGGCGCAGTGTATGAGTACCGGAATCCGCTGACGAACGGCCCGGTCATGCCCACCATGGGTGCAAGACTGGACCTGATAAGAAAAGGCATGTCAACAAAACCGTTGCGACACACAGGAAGCGTCATCTACCAGGTCGCGGCCGGGCGCGGTTGGTCGGAGATTGGCGGCCAGCGTTTCGAGTGGCAAGAAAAGGACATTTTCTGCGTGCCGTCGTGGGCGCTGCACACGCATGGCAATGCCTCCGGCGCGGAACACGCGGTGCTTTTCTCCTTTGATGATTTTCCCGCCATTCGATCTTTAAGTTTATATAGAGAAAAATTTGAATGATCAGCGAGGAACAAAATGAATTGATGACGCGCGTCGGCCCCGGCACGCCTGCCGGCAAGCTGCTGCGCAATTACTGGCAGCCGGTGGCGCTGGTCGAGGAGCTGGCGGGTTCGCGGCCGCTGCTATCGAGAAAAATTCTCGGACAGGACTTCATCCTGTTCAAGGACGAAAAAGGCAAGTACGGCCTGCTCGACCGGCACTGCCCGCACCGCGGCGCCGACCTCGCCTATGGGCGCCTGGAAGACGGCGGCGTGCGCTGCGCGTTCCACGGCTGGCTGTTCGACGTCGAGGGCAAGTGCCTGCAGACGCCCGCCGAACCGCAGGGCAGCCGCATGTGCGAGCACATCCGCCAGCGTTCCTATCCGGTCGCCGAGCGCAGCGGCATCCTGTTCGCGTGGCTGGGCGCGGGCGAGCCCTCGGCGTTTGCGCACTTCGACTGCTTCACGGCGCCCGACGCCTACACCTTCGCCTTCAAGGGCTACTGGGACTGCAACTGGCTGCAGGCGCTGGAAGTGGGCATCGACCCGGCGCACGCCTCCTTCCTGCACCGCTACTTCGAGGACGAGGACCCCGCGGCGGGCTACGGCAAGCAGTTCCGCGGCAAGCCGCTCGACTCGGACCTGCCGATTTCGAAGGTGCTGCGCGAGTACGACCGGCCCGAAATCAGCGTCGCGCGCACCGACTACGGCATGCGCCTGATCACGCTGCGCAAAATCGACGACCGGACGACGCACGGGCGCTCCACACACATCCTCTTTCCGCAGACCTTCGTCATCCCGATGAACGCCGAGATGACCATCACCCAGTGGCACGTGCCGGTGGACGACCATGGCTGCTACTGGTACTCGATCTTCACCAGCTTCACCACGCCGGTGGACAAGAACACCATGCGCGAGCAGCGCCTGAAGACCTACCCCGCGCCCGACTACAAGCCGGTCTACAACCGCGCCAACGGCTGGGGCTTCGACGCCGAGCAGCAAAGAAGATCGACCTACACCGGCATGGGATTCGATATCAATATCCACGACCAGTTCGCCTGCGAATCGCCGGGCCGCATTGCCGACCGCACGCGCGAGAACCTCGGCAGCAGCGACAAGGGCATCGTCCTCTACCGCCGCCTGCTGGTGGACGCGATCCAGAAGACCGCCAAAGGCGAAAAGACGATGATGATGCTCGATGGCCCCGCCGCGCACGCCCTCACCGGGCCGGCCGCGATCGACGGCATCGGGCCGACCGGGCGCTGGGACGACTACTGGAAGGAATCCGACGCCACCCGGCGCCAGCGCGCACCCTGGTCCGCCAAGGCTGCATGAGTTTCGTGGAACGCCACGGGCTGTGGAGCGCCGGCCAGCGCGCCGCGGCGAAGCAGATGCTCGAGGCGGTCGATGGCCACGGCATCAAGGCGATCCGCTTCTCGTTCGCCGACCAGCACGGCATCCTGCGCGGCAAGACCGTCGCCGCCGGCGCGCTCAAGGCCGCGCTGGAGAACGGCGTCACCATCACCACCACGCTGCTGCTCAAGGACACCGCGCACAAGTCCGTCTACCCGGTCTTCACGCCGGGGGCGGGCATCGGCATGCCGGAAATGGAAGGCGCGGCGGATTTCCTGATCGTCGCCGACCCGGCCACCTTCCGCATCCTGCCTTGGGCGCCGGAAACCGCCTGGGTGCTGTGCGATATGTATTTCGGCCACGGCAAGCCGGTACCCTTCGATACGCGCCGGCTGTTGCGGCTCGCGCTGGAGAAGCTGGGCAAGGCCGGCTACGAATTCCTCGCCGGCCTGGAGATCGAGTTCCACGTCTTCAAGGTGACTGACCCGCACCTGCAGCCCGCGGACGCGGGCCAGCCCGGCACGCCTCCCGAGGTCAGCCTGCTGACCACCGGCTACCAGTATCTTACCGAACAACGCTATGACCAGATCGATCCTGTCGTTCAGATCCTGAGAACGCAGCTGGAGCAACTGCAACTTCCCCTGCGCTCCTACGAGGTCGAGTTCGGCCCCAGCCAATTCGAGTTCACACTCGACGCGATGCGCGGCATGGCCTCGGCCGATGCCATGCTGCTGTTGCGCAGCGCGGTGAAGCAGATCGCGCACCGCAACGGCTACCACGCCACCTTCATGTGCCGGCCGAAGCTGCCGAACGTGATGTCCAGTGGTTGGCATTTGCATCAATCGCTTGTTCACCGGAAATCGGGTTTGAATTGTTTTGTTTCAAAAAAAGATTTTCTGTCTGAAACCGGAAAGCAATACCTCGCCGGTCTGCTCGCCCACGCCAAGGGGAGCGCCGCGCTCTCGACGCCGACCATCAACGGCTACAAGCGCTACCGCCCCTACTCGCTCGCGCCCGACCGCATCCACTGGGGCCGCGACAACCGCGGCGCCATGCTGCGCGTGATCGGCGGCCCGGGCGATCCGGCGACGCGCATCGAGAACCGCGCCGGCGAGCCGGCGGCCAATCCTTACCTCTACTTCGCCTCCCAGATCCACGCCGGGCTCGACGGAATCGCCCGCAAGCTGGATCCGGGCCCGTCGGCGGACACGCCTTACGAGTCGAAGGCCGAGTTCCTGCCGCGCACGCTCGGCGAAGCGCTGGATCACCTGAAAAAAGACAAAGTCCTGCGCGAGGGCTTCGGCACGGGCTTCATCGACTACTACTGCCGCATCAAGGAAGCCGAGGTCGCGCGCTTCAACCTCGAGGTCAGCGAATGGGAACATCGCGAATACTTCGACTTGCTGTAGAGCATCTCGAGCGGGGGGATTGGAAGGCCGCTCATGAAATCGTCCAGAAGGACGAAGAGTCTCCCCTGTTCTGCTGGGCGCACGGCATCGTGCACATCATGGAAGGCGATATTCCGAATGCGCGCTACTGGTACGGCGAGGCGAAGCGCCCGTTTCCCACCGAGCCCTCGGTACCCGAAGAGATCGCTGCGCTGAAACGCGCGCTCTGACCACCTAGGGCTGAAGCAGCCTGGGCAGGATCGTGCTGATGGGATCGCGGAACACCGCATCGGCGATAACGTCGAAGGGCGTGGGTTCCGCGTTCAGGATCACGATCTTCGCCCCCACGGCGCGCGCGGCCGGCACCGCACCGGCGATCGGGTAGACCTGCAGGCTGGTTCCCACGGACAGGAACAGGTCCGCTTCCTCGGCCGCGCGCATGGCGCGATCGATCACCTCGGGCACCAGCGCCTGGCCGAAGGAAATGGTCGCGCTCTTGAGGATGCCGCCGCAAACGCGGCACGGCGGGTCGTCCTCGCCCCCACGCACGCGGTCCAGCGCCTGCTGCATCGGCGCCAGCATGCCGCAACTCATGCAGACCACCTTGCGCATGGTGCCGTGCACCTCGATCACCTTGTCCGGCGAATTGCCGGCCCTCTGGTGCAGTTCGTCGATGTTCTGGGTGATGAGCGCATGCAGCTTGTCACGCTGCTCCAGCCCCGCCAGCGCGAGGTGGCCCGCGTTGGGTTTCGCGTTCCACGCCGTATGGTCCATGCGCGCCTTCCACGCCGCCTTGCGCACTTCGGGATCGGCCATGTAGTAGTGGATGTTGGAGAGCTTCTCCGCCATTGGGTTCCGGGTCCACACGCCCTGCGGCCCGCGGAAATCCGGGATGCCGGAATCGGTCGAGATGCCCGCACCGGTCAGCACGACCACGCGCTTCGCCTCATCAACCCAGCTGCGCACCGTGTGGGCGCTTGCGTTCATGGGGGTAGTCTAAGGGGATAGTCACCGCGGCGCGTCCGGAGCGGCCGCATGGCCTAGAATCCTTACCGAGTATTACTTTGGAGGTCCACATGGCAGGCGTTTCCGTGACGAGCAAAGGCCAGGTCACTATCCCAAAGCGGGTGCGGCAGGCGCTCGGCATCACGCCGGGCAGCAAGGTCGAGTTCGACCTCGACAAGGGCGGCGCACGGCTCAAGCTGGTGAAAAGGCTCCCGCCTTCCCGGATCGAGGACGGTGCTGCGATCCTGGGTTATTCGGGGCCGCGGGTTTCGATTGCGCAGATGCATGGCGGCGTGGCGATGAAGAAGGCGGCCGGTCGTGCGCGCCGTTGATACCAACGTCCTCGCGCGCTATTACCTGCGGGACGACCCGGCGCAGGCACGCCTCGCCGAAAGCGCGCTTTCGGCCGGTGACCTGTTCGTGCCGAAGACCGTCGTGTTGGAACTCGAATGGGTATTGCGCTCGGTGGCGGAACAGTCGGCCGCAAAAGTCTTCGACTGTCTCGCACATTTGCTGGCGTTGCCGGGCGTCACGGTCGAGGCCCACGAACAGGTGGAAGCGGCACTGCATCACGGCCGCAAAGGCATGGATTTCGCCGACGCCTTGCATCACGCGGCGAGCCACGCGTGCAGCGAGATGCTCACGTTCGACAACCGGCGTTGCGTCCGCCGCGCGGCAAGACTCGGCCTCAAGCCGCCGGTCCGGTTGCTGGCGGGCTGAAGCGCGGGAACGCGGCCTCACCGCTCATGACGCTTCGTACCTCGATCCGGATCGGCGATCTGACGGTCAACCGCCTCGGTTTCGGTGCGATGCGCATATGCGGTCCGGAAATCTGGGGACCGCCTAAGGATCGAGCCTCCGCGCACCGCGTGTTGCGCCGGGCAGTCGAGTTGGGTGTCAATTTCTTCGACACCGCCGACAGCTACGGCCCGCATGTGGACGAAGAAATGATCGCCGAAGCCCTCTACCCTTACCCCGACGGCCTGGTCATCGCCACAAAAGGCGGGCTCCTTCGCCCGCGCGCCTCCGCCTGGGACACCGACGGCCGCCCGGCACACCTCGAGAGCGCGCTCGACGGCAGCCTGAAGCGCCTCAGGCTCGAACGCATCGACCTCTACCAGCTGCACGCCCCCGACCCCAAGGTCCCGTACGCCGATTCCGTGGGCGCGCTCGCCGACGGGCAGCGCGCCGGCAAGATCCGCTATATCGGCGTCTCGAATGTCAGCGTTAAGCAGCTCGAGGAAGCGCGCCGAATCTGCCCGATCGTCTCGGTGCAGAACCGGTACAACCTCGAGGACCGTTCGTCGGATGACGTGCTCAAGGCCTGCGAGCGTTACGGGATTGCGTTCCTGCCGTGGTATCCACTGGGTGCAGGTTCGGCTTTGAAATCAGAAAAAATAAAATCCATGGCAAAAAAGAAAAATGCAACCCCTGCCCAGATTGCGCTCGCCTGGCTGATGACGAAATCGCCGGTGATGCTGCCGATTCCCGGAACCGCTTCGATTCCACACCTGGAAGAGAACGTCGCTGCCGCGGCGCTCAAACTCGCGCCGGAAGACCTCGCTTCATTGGCCTGATTTAAGCAAAGAAATACCTGAATCAAACGCGTTCGCGCGAAATCGCCTCTTCCAGAAGGCGCCGATAGCGCACCAGCGCGGCATCGATGCCGAGCGACAGCATCGGCGCGCCGGGGTCCCTGCGGATCGCCTCGTGCTGCGCGGTGATCATGTCGCGGTCCTCGTTGAACGCGGTCACCAGGCTCTGATAGATGCCCTCGGTCACCGACGCGTCGCCGGCATCGGCGCGATGCGACTGCTGGAAGAAGTAATGCGTGCTGCCGTCGGTCTCGGGCGTCAGCGTCTGGCAGCTGTGCAGCAGCACCGAGTTGGCCGGGTCCGGCTCCTTCTGCCCCGCGGGCTTGCCGCCGGAGCTCATCAGCAGCGTCCCGGGAAACAGGAAGTCGTAGACGAACCAGCGGTCCACCTTGCCCGCAAAGGTTCGGATCTTCTGATAATAGGGCGGCGGCGGAACGTCGGCCACGTGGCGCGACACGCGCACGCCGCGCTCCAGCGGTTCGATGCTCGGCCGCGCCTGCGCAATGGCGGTCGAGCCGCCGAGCGTTTTCTCGTGCACGTAGCTCAGATGCGAGAAATCGAGCAAGTTGTCGCAGATCAGCAGGTAGGGCGTGTCGTAGTGCAGGTAGCCCGGCTGGTTGCGCCAGTCCGCGTGGTCGTTGGAAAAATTGTCGGGCAGCAGCCGTTCCTCGGCCTTGGCCGGATCGCCCATCCACACGAACAGCCATTTGTTGCGGACCGCCAGCGGGTAGGTCTTCACCTTCGCCTGCGGCGGAATGCGGTCCAGGCCGGGCGCATCCACGCAGCGCCCGCCGGCGTCGAACCTGAGGCCGTGGTAGCCGCAGCGCACGCTGTCGCCCTCTTTGCGGCCCTTGGACAGCGGCGCATGGCGGTGGCAGCAGCGATCTTCCAGCGCGGCATAGCCGCCGCCGGCGGTGCGGAAAACGAGGATCGGTTCGTTCAGGACCGTGCGCGCGAACAGCCCGTCCGAGGGGATCTCGAAATCCCAGGCGATGACATACCAGCAATTGCGGAGGTACATCCCGCAATTAAACCAGATGCCGGGCGATCCGCAGTCTCGTTTCGCGCATGTCGTCGCCGCGCAACTCGCGCAGGGCGTAGCCGGCGAAATCGTCGGCGACTTCCTTGCGCCAGTACAGATCCATATCGGTGTTGTCCAACGGCTTGGCGCGGGACGCGACCATGGCAGAGACCTCGGCAATAACCTCGTCGGTCAGTTTCTTGCCTTTTAGGAATTCAGAGGCCTTCTCCACGAGGAACGGCCTGGATGCCGCGGCACCAAGCGCGATGCGCGCCTCATCAATGAAGTTTCCTGAAGAAAACCTTAAAGCAACGGCGACCCCAAGAACCGGGAAGTCGAAGGCGCCGCGGCGGCGCAGTTTCCAGTAAGTGCTCTTGTAGCCGGCATGGGGAATCCTGATTTCGGTCAGAACCTCATCGGGCTTGCGGAAAAGATACTCGATGCCATCATTGTTGTAGAGAGTTTCTACAGGGATTTCTCTTTCCCCTGAAGAACCTACCAGCCTGATGTTCGCATTCAAGGCAATCATTGCCGGCGCGGTGTCGGTGGAGGACACCGCCACGCAGCGCTTGCTTGCGGTGGCCACCCAGCAGATGTCGCCTTCCTTCTTGAGGCAGAAGTCGATCGCCTTGCGCCACTCGTAGTTCTGGTTGTAGTACGTGCAGCGCGTGTCGAGGCACAGGTTGCCGCCCAGCGTGCCCATGTTGCGCAGGTGGACCGTGGCGACCTGCGCGGCGGCTTGCCGAAGGGCCGTTGGAATCTTGTCTATCTTCAATACTTCACTCAAAGTGAGGCCGGAACCCAGGGCCATCCCGCTGCCGTTCGAAAACTTCTTCAAGTCCTCGATACCCCGCAGCGAAACCAGGACCTTGGGCGTCTGGTGGCGCCGCTTCATGTTCGGCAGCAGATCGGTGCCGCCGGCGATGAGCATCGCCTCCGGGCCCTCGCCCGCGAGGATTTTCGCCGCCTCCGCGACCGAGCGCGGCGCGCGGTAATCAAACCACGGCAACCGCATCATCTCGCTTGGTCTCCTTGCCGTCGCCGCCCTCCCAGGGCGGCAGGACGAATATCGGCTTCGGGTAGGGCACCGCGGGAAAACTCTCGGGCCCGACGCGCGGCGTTTTGCCTTTTGCCTTGAGTTCCAAAGCCTTCAGAATTTTGTCCGGCGTAATCGGCAATTCATCTATCCGCACGCCGACAGCGTCGAAGACGGCGTTCGCCAGCGCCGGCATCACCGGCAGCAGCGGCCCCTGCCCCGCTTCCTTGGCGCCGAACGGGCAGTTCGGGTCCGGGTCCTCGATGAGGATCGTTTCCACTTCGGGCATGTCGAGCGACGTCGGGCTCTTGTATTCGAGCAGCGACGGCATCTTGTGCACCAGCGCGTGCGACATCTTCGGCGGCAGGCGGCGGAACACCTGCTCTTCCATCAGCGCCTCGGCCAGGCCCATGTAGACGCTCCCCTCCACCTGGCCGCGCGCCGACACGGGATTCACGGTGCGGCCGATGTCGTGTGCGATCCAGATTTTCGGCACCGCGATCCAGCCGGTCGCCTTGTCCACCTCGACCTCGACCACGCACGCGGAATACGAGTAGGCGGGAGACGGGCCGACGCCCGCGCCCTTGTAGCGCCCGGGCGCGCGCGGTGGCGTGTAGGAGCCGACTGCACCGAGGGTGCCGAATTTTGCTTCGGCGAATTCAACCGCTTCTTTGAATGAAATGCTTTTTCCAGGGTCGGCATCGATAAAAACCCGTCCCAGCGAAAAAACCAATCTGGTCGGAATGACTTCCATCTGCTCCGCCGCGGCTTCGGCGATCTGCGCCTTCAGCTTCTCGGCAGCCTGGATCGCCGCGTTGCCCATCATCACGGTGACGCGGCTCGAGTAGGAACCGAGGTCCACCGGTGTGAGCGCCGTGTCGCCGGTGACGCAGCGGATTTCGAAGGGATCGATGCCGAGCACTTCCGCCACCATCGCCGCGAGCACGTCGTCCGATCCCTGCCCGATTTCGGTCGCGCCGCAGAACACGGTGATCTGGCCGCTGCGATCGGCGAGCAGCTGCACGCCCGAGTGCGGCATCTTGTTCCAGTAGATCGGCAGCCCGGCGCCGCTCAGGTAGGAACTGCAGGCGAGCCCGATGCCGCGCCCAAATGGAAGTTTTTTATATCTATTTTTCCAATCGGACCGTGCGACGACCTGCTTAATGCACTCTGCAAGGCCGATGGTGCCGATTTTCAGCCAGTTGGCCGTGAGCGAGTTCGGCTTGGCGACGATGTTCAGCCGCAATTCGGCCGGGTCGAGCTTCAGTTTCTCGGCGATTTTGTCGAGCTGGATTTCCTGGCCGAAGCGCGGCTGCGGCGTGCCGTGGCCGCGCTTGGGGCCGCAGGGCGGCTTGTTGGTGAAGGTGCGGCAGGCGTCGAACTTGTAGCGCGGCAGTTCGTAGGTCACCGTCTGCAGCACCCCGGTATAGAAGGTGCTCGCCGGGCCGTAGGAGCCGTAGCCGCCGCCGTCCAGCAGCGTCTGCAGGTGCATGCCGGTCAGCTTGCCGTCCTTGGTCACCCCGGTGCGCATGCGCATCAACACCGGATGCCGGCCGCGGTGCATGTAGAACACCTCCTCGCGGTTCAGGCAGATCTTCACCGGGCGGCCGAGCTTCAGCGCGGCGCGCGAGACGACGATTTCGTGGTTGTGCAGGTCGCACTTGCCGCCGAAACCGCCGCCGTTCGGGCAGGCGATGACGCGGATATGCGAGGCGGGCATCTGCAGCGCCCGCGACAGCGCCCGGTGGATGTAATGCGGTACCTGGGTCGAGGACCAGAGCGTGAGCTTGCCCTCGCCGTCCGGTGCCGCCACCGAGGCGTGCTGCTCGATCGGCAGATGCGTGTTGCCCTCATAGAAGAACACGTCGTCGAACACGTGGTCCGACTTCGCCAGCGCCTCGGCGACGTCGCCAAATTCGTAAGACTGGATGCGGTGAATGTTGCCTTGTTCACCGTAGTCATGAATACGAGGTTCGGGGTTTTGCAGCGCCTCTTCTGAATTTGCTATGGTTTTTAAAATTCTAAATTTAACTTCAATAAGATCCAAAGCTTCTGTAGCAGTCTGCTCGTCATTTGCGATCACCGCCGCGATGGGATCGCCGACGTAGCGCACGCGGCCGTTGGCGAGCGGATACTCGTCCTGGGCGACCGGCATGATGCCGAAGGTCACCGGGAAATCCTTGCCGGTGAGGACCAGATGAACACCGGGGTGCTGTTGCGCTTTCCCGGTATTTATTTCTTCAATTTCGGCATGAGGATGAGGCGAGCGGAGCAACCTGCAATGCAGCATCCTCGGCAGAACAATGTCATCCGCGAATTTGGTAAGCCCGGTGACCTTGGCCCGGCCATCGACTCGGCGACGCGCCTTTCCGATAACCTTAAGGCTCATTTGATCTCAATCCTTCGTTTGCTCTTCATCCGTACGGCCGCCTCTTCGATTGCCTCGAAGATCTGCTGATAGCCGGTGCAGCGGCAGAGATTCCCAGAAATCGCCTCTTTAACGGTCTCCCGGCTCGGATTCGGATCTCTTTCAAGCAGGGCTTTCGCCGTCATCAGAATGCCCGGCGTGCAGTAGCCGCACTGGGCCGCGCCCAGATCGGCGAAGGCCGCCTGCAGCGGATGGAGTTCGGAGCCGTTCGCCAGGCCCTCCACGGTTTCGATGTGCCTGCCGCCGCACTCCACGCCGAGCACCAGGCAGGAGAGCTGCGGTACGCCGTCCACCAGCACCGCGCAGGCGCCGCATTCGCCGAGTTCGCAGCCGTGCTTGGTGCCGGTGAGGTTCAGGTCCTCGCGCAGAACTTCGAGCAGGGTTTTGTAGGGCGCGAAGGAGACCGGCGATTCCTCGCCGTTGACGCGGACCTTCAGGTGAACCCGTTCAGGAATGGCGGACATGGCGATTGTTGGGACCCCAAACAATCGGCACTTTACTACAATGCCGGCATGAAAGTCTTTCAGATCCAGGACGACTGGGGCATGGAGCACCTGCGGCTCGCCACCCGCCCCGACCCCACGGCGGGACCCGGGCAGGTACTGCTGCGCATGAAGGCCGCCTCGCTCAACTACCGCGACCTGGTTGTCCCGGCGCGCGGCTACGGCTCCTTCACCGGCACGCTGCCGCTGATCCCGATTTCGGACGGCGTGGGCGAGGTCATCGAAGCCGGGCCCGGATTGACCCGCGTCAAATCCGGCGATCGCGTCTGCCCTATGTTCAATCAGGGCTGGATCGGGGGCGAGGCGAACATCGAGCGCCTGAAGCAGACTCTCGGCGGACCGCTCGACGGCACCATGGCCGAGTACATGGTCCTTCCCGAGGAAGGCGTGGTGAAAGTACCCGCGCACCTCACCGACGAGCAGGCCGCCTCCCTCCCCTGCGCCGCGCTCACCGCCTGGAGCGCGATCGTGACGC
>JBBPIU010000009.1:41900-46719 GCA_038040245.1 Pseudomonadota bacterium
CAGGCCGCCTCCCTCCCCTGCGCCGCGCTCACCGCCTGGAGCGCGATCGTGACGCACGATAACCTCGGGCCCGGCTCGCAGGTACTGGTGCAGGGCACCGGCGGCGTGGCGCTGTTCGCGCTCCAGTTCGCCAAGCTGCGCGGCGCCCACGTCACCGTCATCTCCTCCAGCGACGAGAAGATCGCGAAAGCAAAGGCCCTGGGCGCGGACGCCGCGATCAACTACGTGAAGACACCGGAGTGGTACAAGGCGACCCGCGCTATCACCGCCGGGCGCGGCTACGACCACATCCTGGAACTCGGCGGCGAGAAAACGCTGCCGCAGTCGCTGCGCTGCATCCGTCCCGGCGGCACGCTTTCGATGATCGGCGTGCTCTCCGGCGGCACGCTGTCGGCGCCCCTCGGCCTGGTGGTGACGCGCCAGGTGCGGCTGCAGGGCATCACGGTGGGCAATCGCGACGGCTTCGAGGCCATGTTGCGCGCCATCGACCAGCACAAGCTCGAGCCGGTCACCGACAAGGTCTTCGCCTTCGAGCAGCTCAAGGAGGCCATGGCCTACCTCAAGAGCGGCGCGCACTTCGGCAAGATCTGCATCCGGCACTGAGCATGGAGCGCAGAGAGTTCCTGCAGTTGCTGGGAGTTTCGCTGGCGGGCGGATTTTCATTCGAATCAAAATCGAATGAGAAAAGAAACCGCAACCTCTACGACGTGCCTCGATTCGGCAATCTTCACCTGCTGCATTTCACGGACTGCCATGCGCAGCTGCTGCCCACCTATTTCCGCGAACCCGACACCAACCTCGGCGCCGGCAGATCCGTTGGCAAGCCGCCGCACCTGACCGGCGAAGCGCTGCTGCGGCACTTCCGGATCAAGCCGGGATCGGCCGAGGCTTACGCCTTCAGCCACCTCGATTTCGCGCGCGCCGCGCATGCCTACGGCAAGGTCGGCGGCTTCGCGCATCTGGCGACGCTGATCAAGCGGCTGAAAGCGGACCGCCCAGGCGCGCTGCTGCTGGACGGCGGCGACAACTGGCAGGGCTCGGCGACCGCGCTGTGGACCCGGGGCGAGGACATGATGGCAGCCTCCCGCCTGCTGGGCGTCGAGCTGATGACGGGCCACTGGGATTTCACCCTGGGCGCGGAGCGCGTGCAGGAATACGCAAAGAAATACGGCAACTTCCTCGCCCAGAACGTCCTCACTGCGGATTTCGAAGACCCGGTCTTTCCCGCCTACGCGATGCGCGAGATAAACGGCGTACCGGTGGCGATCATCGGCCAGGCCTACCCCTACACGCCGATCGCCAACCCGCGCTATTTCGTTCCCGACTGGAGCTTCGGCATCCGCGAGACCCGGATGCAGCAGGTCGTAGACGAGGTGCGGGCCAAGGGCGCGCAGGCGGTGGTGCTGCTCTCGCACAACGGCATGGACATCGACCTCAAGCTCGCCGGCCGCGTGCGCGGCATCGACGCCATCCTCGGGGGCCATACCCACGATGGCGTGCCTGCGCCGACGATCGTCGCGAACGCGGGCGGCAAGACGCTGGTGACGAACGCCGGTTCGAACGGCAAATTCCTTGCCGTTCTCGATCTCGAAGTGAAGCATCGACACGTTGGCGGCTTCAGGTACCGGCTTTTGCCCGTATTCTCCAACCTCCTTCCGCCCGACCGGGAGATGGAAGGCTTGATCGAAAAAGTCCGCCAGCCGTTCAAGCACAAACTCGAAGAAAAAATCGTCGTCAGCGAAGGCCTGCTCTACCGCCGCGGCAGCTTCAACGGCACCTTCGACCAGCTGCTGCTCGATGCGCTGATGGAAGTGAAGGGCGCCGAGATCGCGTTCTCGCCCGGTTTCCGCTGGGGCACCTCCATCCTGCCGGGCCAGGCCATCACCCGCGAGCACCTGATGGACCAGACCGCCATCACCTATCCCTACGTCACGCTTGCCGAAATGCGCGGTGATACCATCAAGACGATCCTGGAAGACGTCTGCGACAATCTGTTCAATGCGGATCCCTACCTGCAGCAGGGCGGCGACATGGTGCGGGTCGGCGGCATGACGTATACCTGCAACATCCGCGCGAAGATCGGTTCGCGCATTTCGGAGATGGCCCTGGATGGCCGGCCGATCGAAGCGGATAAAAGCTACAAGGTCGCCGGCTGGGCGCCGGTGTCGGAAGAGGCCCGCGCCGCCGGCGGCGAGCCGATCTGGGAAATCGCCGAGCTCTACCTGCGCAGCCGCAAGACCATCAAACCACCGCAACTCAACCTGCCGAGACTGATATGAAATCCCTCGCCCGACGCTCCTTCCTCGTCCTGCTGGCCGCCGCCGTCCTCGGCGGATGCGCGGGCGATGCACCCCGCAACTCGAGTTCGCCGATCCTCTTCGTCCATGGCAATGGCGACACGGCGGCGCTCTGGTACCCGACGGTCTGGCGCTTCGAGTCGAGCGGCTGGCCGCGCGAGCGCCTGTTCGCGCTCGACATGCCGTACCCGCTGGCGCGCAGCGACGACGGCAAACCGCAGGAAGGCCGCACCAGCACCGCCGAGAGCATGCAGCAGCTTGCCGCCGAGGTCGAGCGTGTGCGCAAGCTCACCGGCGCGCACAAGGTGGTGCTGATCGGCAACTCGCGCGGCGGCAATGCGATCCGCAACTACATCCGCAACGGCGGCGGCGCGGCGACGGTGTCGCATGCGATCATCGGCGGCGGGACGAATCACGGCGTCTGGGCCGGCGATTACCTGCCCGGCAGCGAATTCAACGGCAGGAGCCCCTTCATGACGGCGCTCAACGCACCGCAGGGGACGGATGGCCTTGAGACGACGCCCGGTGTCGCATTCATGACGCTGCGCTCGGACAACTACGACAAATTCGCCCAGCCCGACGGGCGCTGGGTCGGGCAGCCGAAGATGCAGACCAACGTCACCTTCGACGGTCCGGCGCTGAAAGGCGCGGCAAACGTGGTGCTGCCGGGGCGCGACCATCGCGAGGTTTCCTACCACCCGGAAGCGTTCGCGCAGACGTATCGCTTCATCACGGGCGGACTGCCGGCGCGCACCAGCGTCGCGCCGGAGCCCACGGTCGTGCTCGATGGCAGGATCACGGGCTATCGCGGTGCCGACCCCACCAACCTGCCGCTGGCGGGCGCGTCGCTGGAAATCTACGAAACTGCCGCGCAAACCGGCGAGCGCCTCGGCAAGGCGGTGCACGCGAAAACCATCGGCGCCGACGGTCAGTGGGGCCCGTTCAACGCGAAACCGGGCGCCAGCTACGAGTTCGTCGTCAGCGCCCAGGGTTTTGCGGTGGCGCACATCTACCGCCCGCCTTTCCCGCGCTCCTCGAGCCTGATCCACTTGCGTCCGGCGCGAGTGGCGGAAGCCGACAAGGATGCGGGCAGCGTGATCACCATGACGCGGCCGCGAGGCTATTTCGGCGTCGGCCGCGACGAATTGAGCCTGGACGGCGTGAGCCCGCCGCCCGGCTTGCCAACGGGCGTGGCGGGGGTGGCGAGCGCGAAGCTGAAGCTGAACGAAACGGCGGTACGCAGCGTTGCGGCCACCTTCAACAGCGAGCGCATCGTGGTCCGCTCCTGGCCGTTGAAGGAAAACCGCGTGGTGTTCGCGGAATTCCATTACTGAGCGTCCCGAGACTTCCACTCTCATGAACGACTGCATCGGCAGCGACTACCCGTTCAACATGGGCGACAGCGACCCGCTGGGCACGCTGGAGAAAACCGGATTCGATGCCGGCGTTCTCGAGGCCGTCAAATCGGCCAACGCGCGGCGCTTCCTGGGACTGTAGGACTCAGCGGGGAGACGGCTGCGGCGCAACCCTTTGCCAGCCGCCGGGGCAGTTCTGCACGTGCGGGTAGTAGCCGCGCGAAGCCTGGCAGTAATACCAATACGACTGCGAATCCGGCTGGTACTGCGATTGGGGCGGTACGGCGTATGACGGCGACCCGCCCTGCTCGATGTACACCGGTGGAGTTGGCGGGTAGTAGACGTGCGGCGGATAATAGTACGATGGCGAATCGTAGTAATACGACGGCGGGTAGTAGTACCTCGACGCAAGGATCGACGCTGCGATGAGCGGCGCCGCGAAGAAGAGTGCGCGACCACCGCCAAAGTGGCGACCGCCACCGTGGCCGTGACCACCGCCAAAGTGGCTACCGCCAGAGTAGCCACCGCCACTCTGGAAATGCCTGCCCCCGTGCCGGGCCTCGGCCACATTGCTTCCCAGCACTCCCACCAGAAGCGCGACGGCTGACAGGACGGTGGCTTTGCGAAGGTTCATGACTGGAACAATACCAGCAGCGCGCCCTTCAAGACGTAAGCATTTGTTTCAGAATGCCGGCTATCGGCGCCCGTCATACCAGGCGCGGCAGTCGGCGGCGTTGCGCAGCGCGCGGCGCGGATGCCGGATCATCCTGCCAGCAATGCCGAACAGCTCGCGCCAGGTGTAGAGGCGTACCTTCCGGTCGCTGGTATGCAGCGGATGCCGATGGAGAATCACGATTTTGCGGCCGCGGCGGCGCGCCAGGGGTTTCAGTCGCTGGAAGAAATCGAGTTCCTCCGAAGCGTACAGATCCTCGCTGAAGCCGCCCAGTTCGCGAAATGCTGCTGCGTCGCAAAAAATGAACGACCCGGCGCCCCATCGGTTGATGCGGCTGATCGCATTCCAGGCCCTGATCCCCAGCCGGAAACCGAAGGAATCGCTGTCGGGTGCGATGGTGCTGCCGCCGGCCAGGCACTCACCGCTTTCGATCGCCGACCTCAGATCGCGGAACAGCCCCGGGCTGGGCGAAGAATCGGCGTCCACAAAGACCA
>JBBPIU010000010.1:0-21562 GCA_038040245.1 Pseudomonadota bacterium
ATTCAAGTGCGCGACCTTCGCCGCCACTTCCCGGTTCAGGTAGTGGCAGTGAATGTCGACCTTCAGGCTCCCCTTTTTCTTGCTTTTTTTTACTATGGCTGTCGAATCGCCGGAGGCCGGGCTGCAGCTATACATCATGGCTCAGTGTCCCCCGGTCTTGGGTGCTTCGGGTTGCTCGAGCGGATGCGCCCGCGCGAAAGCGTCGAGCTTCATGCACTCGCCGTAAATTCGCATCGCTGTCGGCACACCCGAGGTGTCGCAGTTGAAATACGCCGTGGCGCCGATCACCTGCCCCGCGAGGCAGATGTCGGCCATGGTCGGCGCGTCGCCATGGCAGAAACGGCCGGTCTCCTTCTCGTTCGTGAGATGCGCTTCGATCGCTTCGAGCGCCTTGAGCGTCCAGTGCGCCAGCCACTTGTTGCGCGCGGCCTCGTCCAGCCCCATGTCTTTCTCCAGGTAGGCGCGGATGCGCGGCACGATCAGGGGATGGCCGTCGGCCGCCGCGATCAGCGACAGGCCCCGCACCCGCGCGCGCCCGCGCGCATCCTCGGGCAACAGCGCCGGTTGCGGATGCGTCTCCTCGAGGTACTCCAGGATCGCCAGCGACTGGAACAGCGGCGCGCCCTCGTCCACCACCAGCGCCGGCACCACGCTTTGCGGGTTGAGCGTCTTGTATTCGTCGCTGAACTGCTTCCCCTTGAGGATGTCGATCGAAATTTCCTCGGCGGCGATCCCCTTCAGGCCGAGCGCGACGCGCACACGGTAGGTGGCGAGCGAGCGCCAGAAACCGTAGAGCTTCATGGGTTGACCTTGATGTTCGCTTCCTTGATCAGCCGCGTGTATTTGTCCATTTCGGCCCTGATGAAGCGGCCGAACTGCTCCGGCGTGCTGCTGACCGCTTCGACGCCGAGGTCTGCGAATTTGCCCTTGACGACCGGATCCTGCATCACCTTGACCATGTCGGCGTGAAACTTGTCGACGATCGGCTTCGGCGTTCCCGCCGGCAGCAGCACGCCCCACCAGTTCATCGCCACCAGCCCCGGCACCGTGGAATCGCAGGTCGGCAGATCGGGCAGCAGCACGAACCTCTGCGCCCCGGTGGTACAGAGCGCGCGCAGCTTGCCGCCGCGGATGTGCTGCATCGCCGGCAGCGCGTCTGAAAAGATGAATTGAATCTGCTGGCCGAGCAGGTCCTGTACCGCCAGGACCCCGCCCTTGTAGGGAATCTCGACGACGTTTGCCTTGGTGAGGTTCTTCAGCATCTCGCTGCTCAGGTGCGAGATGCTGCCCGGACCGCTGCTACCGTAGGAAAGCTTGCCGGGGTTGGCGCGCGCGTAGTCCAGAATCTCGCCCAGCGACTTGACCTGCCAGGCCGTGTTGACCACCAGCACGTTCGGTCCGCTGGAAATCAGCGTTACCGGAATGAAATCCTTGTCCATGCTGTAGGGCACTTTCGAGAGCAGCGGGTTGACCGCGGCCGGGCCGATGTTGCCGATGACGAAGCTGTAGCCGTCCGCCGGCTGGCGCGCGGCGAATTCCATGCCGATCGATCCCGCCGCGCCGGGCTTGCTCTCCACCAGCACCTGCTGGCCCCAGACCTCCGACAGTTTCTGGCCGAAGACGCGCGCCATCAGGTCGGAACTGCCGCCGGGCGGGTAGGTCACGATCAACCGGACCGGCTTCGAAGGAAAGGATTGCGCGAGCGCATTGCCACTCGCCAACACGGTAAACAGAAACAACCATAAAAGTCTGAGCATCGTCCCCTCCCGGTTTATGCTTGCATGAATTCTTACCGGAACAGTACCCTTACGCAATGGCGAACGCACTGTCTTTCAATATGCGTCTCCTCGCTCACCACGAGCTGCAGGGTTTTGGCGGTATCGGCGAGGGCATGGCGCTGCAGCAAGCGCGCGACGGCCGCCGCATCCTGTGGCTGGCGCACGAGGCGGCGCCGAAGAACTTTACCGGCGTCGACGTCAGCGACCCGCGCGCCCCGCGCGTAATCGTCCAGACCGACCTGCCGCACGCGAAGATGCGCTCGAACTCGCTCGACGTGACGGGCGAGGTGATGGCGGTCGCCTACCAGACGAGCGCGGTGGGCATGACTCCCGCCGGATTCGACCTGTTCGACGTTTCCAGGCCGGAGCAGCCGAAACGCATTTCGCACTTCGACGCCTCGGGGCCGCATTCGCGCGGCGTGCATCAGGTTTGGTTCGTCGACGGCGAATTCGTGCACATGTCGAGCGGTGCGCCGGATTTCCAGCCGCGCCATCCGGAAGACGACCAGTTCTACCGCATCGTCGACGTGCGCGACCCGGCCAGGCCCGCCGAAGCGGGCCGCTGGTGGCTGCCGGGCACGCGCGAAGGCGACGCCGCGCCCGCGCCCGCCCGGCTCGATGGGCGCATCGCGACCGGCTATCGCGCGCACAACACCAACGTCTTCCCGCAACGCCCCGAGCGCGCCTACGTCGGCTACATCGACGGCGGCGCGGTGATCCTCGACATCGCGGACAAGTCGCGCCCCAAGGTCCTCGGCCAATGGAACCATTCGCCGCCCTTCAACGGCTTCACCCACACCGTGCTGCCGCTATTCAGCCGCAAGCTGCTGATCGTCAGCGACGAGTGCGTGCGCGACGATGGCATCGACTGGCCGCGGCTGGTGTGGGTGGTGGACGGGCGCAACGAGCGCAATCCTGTCCCCATCAGCACCTTCCCCGCGCCGCCGGTCGAGGCCTTCGTGAAGCGCGGCGGCCGCTTCGGCGCCCACAACCTGCACGAAAACCAGCCCGGCCCGACTTCGTTCCGCTCGGAGACGATCATCGCCGGCACGTTCTTCAACGCAGGGGTGCGCGTTTACGACACCGCGAACCCGTACCAGCCGCAGGAAATCGCCTACTACGTTCCCGAGGCACCGAAGCTCTCCCGCACCGGCGCGATCCAGCTCAATGACGTCTACGTGGACGAGAAGCGCATCGTCTACACCGTGGACCGGCACGCGGGCGGCCTTTACATCCTCGAAATGACGGTTTGATGGCGGGCGCGTCGCAGGACCATGCTCGCGACCCGCTGGCCGGGCGGATCCCGATCATCCTCATCACGGGTTTCCTCGGCAGCGGCAAGACCACGCTGCTCGGGCGCCTCTTGCGCCACCCGGGAATGGACCGAGCCGCCGTGATCATCAACGAACTGGGTGACATCGCGATCGACCATCAGCTGGTGGCCGCGTCCTCCGAGCAGATGACATTGCTGGGCAACGGCTGCCTGTGCTGCACCGTGCGCACCGACTTGCAGGAGACGCTGCGCGAACTGTTCATCAAACGGCGCGCGGGCGAGGTGATCGACTTCGACCGCGTCTTCGTAGAAACCACTGGCCTCGCCGACCCGGTGCCGGTGCTGCATTCCTTCCAGAGCGACGGCCTGCTCGGCGCGCAGTACCGGCTCGACGGCGTGGTCACCGTCGTCGACGCGGTAAACGGCATGGGCCAGCTGGATTCGATGCCCGAAGCGGTCAAGCAGGCTGCTGTAGCCGACCGGATTGTTCTGAGTAAGACGGATATTGCGGATGCGCATGTAGTTTCTCTTTTGATTTCACGTTTAAAAAACCTCAATCCATACATTTCAATTCTCAAAGCAATTCAGGGTGAAATCGATCCTGCAAACCTGGTCAATCTCGGACCCGGCAGCGCGAAGGCCTTGCCGCCGGAGTTGAACCGCTGGCTCGGCACGGGCGACAGCGACGCCTATCTCGGCAAGCGCCTCACAGGTGCGCACGACGCCGCGATCCGTGCCTTCAGCCTTCGCTTCGAACGCCCGTTTACCTGGGACTCGTTAAACGCGGCGCTGCAAACCCTCACGGCGCTGCGCGGGCCCGACCTGCTGCGCGTGAAGGGCATCGTCAACGTCGAAGGCGAACCCGGCCCCGTGATCCTGCAAGCGGCGCAGCACGTGATCCATCCGCCGGTCACGCTCGAGAGCTGGCGCGACGCCGACCGCAGCACGCGCATCGTTTTCATCACGCGCAATATCACGCGCGAATCGGTGGAGTCCCTTTTCGCTGCTGTTGGGGCGCTCAGTGTGATACAATGAACTTACATTGTGATACCGGGAAATCTCTACCATGGCCGACACCGTCAATGCACGCATTCCACCCAGAGTCGAGCAGAAGCTGGCGGAGTATTGCGCGCGCAGCGGATTGACCCGTTCCGAAGCGGTCATTCGGGCGCTGAACGGATATCTTGATCAGGTGACCGGCGGGGAAAGCGCGTATTCCCTGGCCGCCGACCTGATCCCGAGGCGCGGCGCAAAGGCGATTCGATCGGACAAGGTGCGCGAGCTCGCCCGCAAGGCGTTCCGTGGCTCGCGCGCTCGTTGACACCGGTGCGATCGTCGCGCTTTTCAACCGGGGCGATCCGCACCACGATGCGGCGGCAGCCTGGTTCAGAGCGTTCCGGGGCCAGCTACTGACCACCGAAGCGGTGGTGACCGAGACCGCATACGTGCTTGCGGCGAGCCTTGTGCATCGGCGCGCCGCACTCGCCTGGATCGGTCGTGGCCGCGCGGCCGGTCTGATCCGGGTTGAACCGGTATTCGATTATTCGATGATCACCAAAATTCTCGACCGTTACGCCGACCTGCCTTGCGACTATGCCGACGCCACTCTCATCGAACTGGCGGAGCGGACCGGCGTCGCCGCGATCGCCACCATCGACCAGCGCGATTTCTCGATCTACCGCACGCGGGGCCGCAGGCGCTTCCGCATCCTGCTGCCGTAGATAGGGTGCTTTGCTACTCGATCACCCTGTCCGCGCGCAGCAGAACCGACTGCGGGATCTTCAGGCCCAGCGCCTCCGCGGTTTTGCGGTTCACGACCATTTCGAATTTCGACGGCTGCTGGACAGGGAGCTCCGCCGGCTTTGCTCCTCTCAGGATGCGATCGACATAGGGCGCCGCGCGCCGGAACAGGTCGGCAATGTCGACTCCGTAGGAAAACAAACCGCCTTCCTCAGACCAGACGCCAGTATAGAAGATTGCCGGCACCTTGTGGCGCGCGGTCAGCGCGATAATCGACTTGCGATGGACAAAATTGAAACTGTCCGGCATGACGAGGAGGCCGCCACCCGGCTCGCGCCCAAGTCCGCTGATGGCCTTTTCGATATCGGATTCGCTGCGAACCGTGGCTGTGAACGTCGTCACGCGAAATTTCGGCGCAGCAGCCTTCAGGGGTTGGAGATAGTAGTCGGCGTAAGGGGCTGTTTGCGGATTGAACATCACTGCGGCCCGCGTCACGCGGGGCGCGATCTCCTTGAGCAGTTGCAGCCACTTCTCAACCAGCGATGATTCGAAATTGAGGAAGCCCGTGATGTTGCCGCCGGGACGTGCCAGAGTTTCGACGAAGCCGCTTCCGATCGGATCGGAGACAGCGGTAAATACGATCGGGATGGTTCGTGTTTCCCGATGAAGTGCGGCGGTCACCGGCGTGGTGCTGGAGAGGATGACCTCGGGATTCATCGCCACCAGTTCTTTTGCAAACGCCGACGCACGATTGACGTCGCCCGCGCTCCAGCGGATGTCGATCCTCAGATTGTGGCCCTCCGTCCAGCCGAGCGCCGCAAGCCCCTCTTTGAACGCGGCAAGGCGCAATCGCGATTCCGGATCGTTCTCGGCGAAGCCAATCAGCACGCCGATTCGCCGCACACGTCCGGGCTGCTGCGCGCCCGCATACAACGGCCCTATTGCAGCGCCGAGCGCAAGCAATACTTGAAGCGTTTCGCGCCTGTTCATTTGATCAGATCGGATGCCATCACCTCGGCGCGCAGGCCCTCGGCCTCGGCGTTCGAGTAGTTGAGCTCGATCTTGATGCCGTTCGGGTCGAACATGAAAAGCTGATAGAGGCCCTGGTCGTCGACCTGGCGCTGCTTGAAATCGACGCCGAGCGAGCGCAGGTGGGCCATCATCTCGCGCAGCCCGGTGGCGCGGAACGCGAGGTGATCGATCACCCCGCTGCCGGAAGCGGCCTGGGACTCCTGCCCGACATAGCGCTTGCGGTTCTCGCTGACCTTCGCCCCGCCCTCGGTGACGTGCACCACGTCCTTGTCCCCGAGGTAGAGCCAGCACACCGGAAACTTGAACTCGGGCGTATGCCCCGCGGTCATGCCGAGCACGCGCACGTACCAGTCGCGCGTCTTCGCCATGTCGGTGGTCTGCAGCAGGAAATGCTCGATGTGGCTGAGCGGCATGGCCGGATCCTCCCTAGGGCTGTTTCTTCAGTCCGATCAGTTGCATCAGGCGCGCCAAGTCGGCGTCCTCCCTGGCGATCAGATCGCCGAACTCGGCCCCCGGCAAAAACGCAGGGCGCACCGCGTATTTTTCGCTGCTTCTGACGAACTCCGGGCTCTCGACGGTCCTGCGGATGGCGTACTCCAGCACGGCGATGACGCCGATCGGCGTGCCCTTGGGGACCGCTATGCCTCTCCAGGCCTCGAGCGACACGTCCACGCCCTGCTCCTGCGCGGTTGGCGCATCGGGCAGCGCGGGATCGCGCTTGGCTATCAGCGCGGCAAGCACGCGCACCGCGCCAGACTTGATGTGGGAGGAGAGTGCACCGGGCAACTGTACCGTCGCATCGATGTGGCCGCCGAGCAGGTTCGGCACCACCTGGGCCGCGCCATGGGGCACGTCCACAACCTCGGCCGATGCAGCTCTGAACAGCGCCACTGAGGAGATGTGGGTGTGGCTGCCGGTGCCCGAGTTGGCCACTGTGATCTTGCCGGGACGCGCTTTGGCGTCGGCGATGAATTCGCCCAGGGTCTTCCATTTTGCGTCGCCGCGCACCGCGAGCAGGGGCGATTCGACCAGCACCCGCGCCACCGCATCGAACGCCCGGTAGTCGAAGGCAAGCTGGCCGGAGTGGTAAGTGGTCGAGATCGAGTTCGAGTTCCACACCAGCGAATAGCCGTCGGGCTTCTGGCTCGCGACATGCTTGTAGCCGATCGCGCCGCCCGCGCCGGGCCGGTTCACGACCAGCACATTGACGCCCAACTGCCGGCCCATGCCTTCGGCGAGCACGCGCGCGGTGATGTCCGCAGATGAACCCGCGGGAAACAGCACCGTAATTTCGATGTTGCCTTTCTGGGGATAGGGTGCTTCTTGTCCTATTGCAGGAAAAACCAGCACCAAACCCCAAAAAACCAGTAACGCTTTCATGCGAGCACCTCCGCAACAGCGACACGACGCCCTTCCTTCGCGGACAGGATCCCGGCGCGGATCACGGCAAGCGAGGCGGTGGCGCGCTCCCCGCTCATTTCTGGCTGCGCGCCGCCGCGCGCAGCCGCGGCGAACTCTTCGAGTTCTTCGACGATCGCGTCGTTTTTCGCAAATGGCACGGGCTCGACGCCCTGCGCGCCGCGCTTCAGGAACCTCAGCCCCTGGTGCAGGTCGTAGTACGCGCTCGCCTCCTTGCCGTAGATGTTCATGACGTAGTTCTCGGCGGCCGAGGCGTAGCTTGCGTTAAGCGTCGAGAGCGCGCCGTTGGCGTGCTCGAGCACCAGGCTCGCGACGTCGGGATTGTCCCCGGGCAGCACCAGCTGCGCGAGCCTCGCGCTCACCGCCGCCACCGGCCCGATCAGGTACTCGAGCACGTCGGTGTAATGGATCCCGATCTGCAGCATCACGCCCCCGGGCATCCCGCTGGCCTGATAGCGCCACGAACTGAGGTCGATCTTGCCGGCCCGGTCGCGGCTGATGTTCGATTCCGCGTTGACCAGCCTGCCGAAGACCCCGGCGTCGATCTGCCCGCGCACCCAGCGGAACTGGCTTTCGCGCCGCCTCTGGTAGCCGATTGCCAGCACCACGCCCGCCTTGCGGCAGGCCTCGGTGATGGCGCGCCCGTCGGCGATCGTATTGGCGATCGGCTTGTCGAGGAACACGTGCTTGCCGGCGCGCGCCGCGGCGGCTGTGGTTTCGAGATGAGCATCGTTGGGTGTCGTATTGATGACTCCTTCAACGCTTTTGTTTCCAAGAACTTCTTCAAAAGTCCTTGAAGCATCACACTGGTATTTCTTCGCAAACGTATTCCGTTTTTCTTCCGATCTTGAGAAACAGGTCACGATTTCCAGCTTGCCCGAGCGCTTGATCGCATCGGCGAGCACGTCCGACCACCACCCCATTCCTATGCAAGCGACCCTCAACCCGCACTCGCCCCGATCGATTCGACCGCTTCGCGCGCGACGCGTTCGTCGAATTCGAAATTGCCGCCGCTCACGCCGATGCCGCCGATGCACTCGCCATCGACGATGACCGGGCAGCCGCCTTCCATCGCGGTCCAGCGCTCGGCGCCCGCGGCTAGCGCCAGCCCGATCGCGTGGATCGTGTCGAGCGCCTGCGCCTGCGCTCCCTTGGCGCCGGTCGGGCGGCGGTTGGACGCCGCGCAGACCGCCTTGGTAGTCGCCGAATGCACGGTATGAAAGCGGCCCCCGTCCATGCGCTCGAGCAGGACCAGGTGCCCGCCGGCGTCCGCGATGGCGGCCGAAATCGCGATCCCGGCCTGTTCGGCCGCGGCGATCGCCGTGGCCATCATCTTTTTCGCGCCCGCGTTCGTCAGGCGTTTGGTGGCGGTGAAGTACATGAGTCCAATTTGTAGTCCAGCTCGATTTTGAGGCCGTTCGTATCGCGGAAGAAAATCTGCAGCACCCTGTTGTCGTTCACCCGCTGCTCCTCGAAAGGAATCCCGAGGCGCTCGAGCTTCGCTTTCATCTCAACCCACCCGGTGGCTTTCAACGCGATGTGGTCAAAGCTCCCGGTGCTTCCCCGGGTCGGCGCCATGTCCTTGAGACTGATGTGCAGCACCGGGTAGTCGCCGGCATAGAGCCACCACCCCGGCCGGCCGAAGTCCGGGCGGAAGCCGTCCCGCAATCCGAGCACCTCGCGATAGAACTTCAGCGTCTCATCGACCTGCGACGGCGAAATGACGATATTGAAATGATCAACCAATCCAATCGGCATGATTACTTGTGCGGCCGGCTCTTCGCCCACTCGGTGTACTTCTTCGCCTGCGCGTGGATTTCCCTGTAATAGCGTGCGTACTCCTCGCCGACCATGATTTTTATCGCGAGCCCGGCAGACTCCAGCTTCTGCACGTGCTCGGGGTCCTCCATCGCCTTCTTGAGCACCTCTTCCAGCTTCTTCAGCACCGGCTGCGGAAGGCCTTTCGGGGCGGCGATGCCGCGCGTCGAGCTGGAGATCACGGTCGGATAGCCGACTTCCTTCATGGTCGGAACGTCCGGGACGAATTTCGAGCGCTGGTGGTCCATCACCGCGAGGCCGCGCAGCTCGCCCGAGCGAACGCGGGGAGCGATACTGCCGACGTTGTCGAAGGCGACATCGACGTGGCCGCCCATGATCTCCTTCAACTGCGCCGCGCCGCCCTCCAGGTGCACGATGCGAAAGATCGCGCCGGGCGCCACTTCCTCGAGCATCAGGATGGCGAGATGGTCGTCGCTCAGGATGCCCGTGGTCGCGGTGCGGATCGTGTTCGGCGCCTTCTTCGCGGCGTCCACAAGATCCTTCAGCGTCTTGTACGGGCTGTCGGCGCGCACCCAGATGATGCCCGGATCGAGCACCTGGTTGATGATCGGCACGAAGGCATCGACGCCGAAGATCGCCTTGCGCTCGGGGTCCAGGATCACTGTGTTGGTGGCCGGCAGGTTGATGTAACCGATGTAGTAGCCGTCGGGTTTTTGCCGCGCCATATCGGTCCAGCCGACCTGGCCGCCGGCGCCGCCCTTGTTCAGCACCACCATGGGCTTGCCGAGAATCTTCTCCGCGATCGCGGCCACGATGCGCGCGCCGACATCGGTGCTGCCGCCCGGCGGATAGGCGACCATCAGCTGCACCGGCCGGCTGGGAAAATCATCGACCTGGGCGACGGCGCCTGTCGCCACAAGCAATGCAGCCACCGTCAACGCACGTTTCACTGGGAATTTCATCATGGTCCACCTCCTTCGTTGGATTCTACAGGGATACCGCAAAAACTATGTCTCCCGCAGCGCCTTCGGCGCGAGCTTGAGCGCGGCGCCGAGCAGCACGGCTGCTGCCGCAATCAGCAAACCGAGGCAAAGAGGCCGCGTGAAGAAGATCGAGTAGTCGCCCGCGGACATCTCGAGCGAAGTGCGCAACGACTTCTCGATCGCGGGTCCGAGTATCAGCCCCAGCACCAGCGGCGCAAGCGGAAGGTCGAGCTTGCGGAACACGTAGCCGATGATGCCGAAGGCGATCATGACCCAGACGTCGAAGATGCTCTGCTGCAGACTGTATGCGCCCACCACGCAGAACAGCAGCACGCCGACGCACAGGTACTGGAAGGGAAGGTGCAGCAGCTTCGCCCACAGGCCGACCAGGGGCAGGTTGAGCGCGAGCAGGATCACGTTGCCGATAAAAAAGCTCGCGATCACCGTCCACACCAGATCCGGGCGCTCCTGGAACAGGAAAGGCCCCGGCGTGATGCCGTTGATGATGAACGCGCCCATCAGCACGGCGATGGTCGGCGAGCTGGGGATGCCGAGCGTGAGAAATGGAATCATCGCCGCATTGGCGTAAGCGTTGTTCGCCGATTCGGGGGCGGCGACCCCCTCGATCGCGCCGTGCCCGAAGCGCTCAGGCGTCTTCGACAGGCGCTTCTCGAGGATGTATGCCATGAAAGTCGGCACGATCGCTCCGATTCCCGGAATCAGGCCGAGTGCGAATCCGATTCCGGTGCCGCGCCCGATCGCGCCCGCCGATCGGCGCCATTCCTCGCGACTCGGCAGCAGGCGGCTCAGCTTGGTGCGGACCACTTCGCCCACCGGCGCTTCGGCGGCGAGCAGAATTTCAGAGACGCCGAACAGACCCATCACCACGGCAATGAAGCCGATGCCATCGTAGAGGTCGGGGATGTCGAACGCGAAGCGCGGCGCGCCGCGCACCGGGTCAATGCCGACCATCGCGAGCAGCAGGCCGAGGACCGTCATCAGCAGCGCCGCGAGCATCGAGCGGCCGGCAAGTCCGCTGACCAGGCACAGGCCGAACAGCATCAGCGCGAAGAATTCCGGCGGGCCGAAGCTGAGCGCCATCTTCGCGAGCGGCGGCGCAACGAGCACCAGCGCGATCGTCGCCACCATGCCGCCGACGAAAGAGCCGATCGCCGCGATGCCCAGCGCGGTTCCGGCGCGGCCCTGCTTGGCCATCTGATGGCCGTCGATGCAGGTAATCACCGACGCTGCCTCGCCCGGCACATTGATCAGCACGGAGGTGATCGTGCCGCCGTACATCGCGCCGTAGTAGATGGCGGAAAGCATGATGATTGCGCCCGTCGGATCGAGCTTGAAAGTGAGCGGTATCAGGATCGCCGTGCCTGCCGCCGGTCCCAGGCCCGGCAGCACGCCGATCAGAGTGCCCAGCATGCAGCCGGCAAACGCGTAGGCGAGGTAGGCCGGGGTGAGCGCCGCAGCGAAACCGGAAACGAGATGCTGCAGCATGTCCACCGTGCGGTCCTCTCAGATTCCCAGCAATCCTATGGGCAGCGGGACCTGCAACCAGTAATAGAAGACGTGAAACAGGCCGAAACTGCTGACCAGCGCGAAGATGGCGATCGCGACCGGGCGCCGGGCGCCGAGCGCGAGCAGCAGAGCGACGGTAAAAACGAGCATCGCCAGCCGGAATCCGAGCGGCTGCAGGAGCAGCGCCACGACGACCAGACCGGCGACCAGCGCTGCGGCGCGCCGCGCGCCCTCGCCGCGCGGCAGCAGGGCCAGCGTGCCCTCGCCGATTGCGCGTCCGCGCCAGGACTGAACGAATAGCGCCAGGCTCAACAGCACGCCCAGCGCGCCAAGCCAGAAGGGAAAGAATCCCGCGCCCGGTCCCAGCGCGTCGCGCAGCGAGTAGCCGAACGCGGTGAGCGCCATGAATCCGGACACGGCGCAAAGGCATGCAAGGACGACCAATTCGGCGCGGCGGTTCGGTGAAATGGTCACGCCTTGAAGCCCGTGACGTTTAACGCCTGCACCGGCTGCGCGATTCCCTTCAGCGTGAGTTCGCCCAGCGGTTCGGCCTGGGTCGACTCTTCAATGCGCGCCAGCGTCTTCTGGTTGGTGAGTATCTGTCCGCCTTTCGCCTCGCTGCACAGCCGCGCGGCGAGATTGGTGACGCTGCCGATGCAGGCGTAATCCCAGCGCCCCTCGAAGCCGATCGCGCCGAGCGTCGCGTAGCCTTGCGCGATGCCGATGCCCAGATCGAGGTCGTAGCCGCGCTTCTTCCACACGCTGCGCAGCGGCACGAATTTCTCCTGCATTTCGAGCGCCATCTTCACCGCGTTCGCCGTCGGATTCTCGAGCTTGATCGGGTCGTTGAAAAAGATCATCAAGCCGTCGCCGGCGAAGCGCTCGAGCGTGCCTTCGTGGGCCACGATCAGTTGCCCCATCACGCGGTGATATTCGCCCAGCACCGCCATGACCTCCTCGGGCTCGGAGCTGTCGGTGAAGGCGGTGAAGCCGCGCAGGTCGAGGAAGACGATCACCACTTCGCGGCGGTGCGTTTTCAACAGGTCTTCACCGCCGCCGCTGACGATCGACTCCGCGAGCTGCGGTGAGAAAAAATCCTTCAGCCGGCCCAGGCGACCGAGTTGCGCGACTTGCTCCTGCACTCGCGCTTCGAGCTTCTTGGCCCAGTCGCGCACTTCGTCGCGCAGCGCTTTTTTCTCGAGACTCGCGCCCACCCGCGCGCGTAACAGCGTCGCATCGAAGGGCTTGGGCAGATAATCCTCGGCGCCAAGCTCGATGCAGCGCACCACGCTCTCCACCTCCCCGACCGCCGAGATCATGATCACCGGCAGATGCCGCAGCTCCGCGTCGGCCTTCAGGTGCTCGAGCACCTGGTAGCCGTTCAGCTCGGGCATCATGATGTCGAGCAGCATCAGGTCGAACTTCTTCGAGCGCAGGAGTTCCAGCGCCTGCCGGCCGTCGTTGGCGGTGGTGAGGTTCGTATAGCCCTCGCGCTTGAGCCGGCGCGTGAGCGTATAGCGATTGTCCTCGTTGTCGTCGACCACCAGCAGCGCGGCTTCGGCCGGGCTCACGATGCCGGCTCCCCCGGCACCAGCGCCAGGATTTTGCCGAGCAGGCGCGGCAGCTCCACCGGCTTGGTATCGAAGTCGTCGCAACCCGCGGCAATGGCTTTCTCCTTGTCGCCGGTCATCGCATTGGCCGTCAGTGCGATCACGGGAATATGTTTCGTCTGCGGCGCGGCCTTGATCTGGCGTGTCGCCTCCCAACCGTCGAGCACCGGCAGTCCCAGGTCCATCAGGATCAGGTCGGGCTGCTCGGCGCCCGCCATCGCCACGCCCTGGGCGCCGTCGCGCGCGATCAACACGGTGAAACCGGCGCGCTTGAGCCGCTTCTCCAGCATGTAGATGTTTTCGTCGTTGTCCTCGACGTACAGGATCTTCATCCCGTTCCCTCCACGACCTTCTTGCCGCGGCCGCGCTCGATCGACCCGGGCAGAATGCGGCCGATCTCCCGCAGAAGCTCGTCCAGCTCGGTGGCGCCTTTTTGCAGAACGCGCTCCACCTCACCGTTGAGGCGGCTGCGCTCCTCCACCGTCAGGTCCTTGGCGGTCACCACCAGCACGGGGATGTCCCGCCACTCGGCCCGGCTGCGCATCTCGACGAGGAACTCGAAGCCGTCCATCTCGGGCATCATGAGATCGAGCACGATGATGTCGGGACGCGTTTCGGTGAGCCGCGCCAGCGCCACCCGGCCGTTCTCGGCCTCGCTGACCTGCCAGCCGTCCTGCTCGAGCGCAAGCCGCATCCCGCGCCGCGTCATGTCGTCGTCATCGACCAGGAGCGCCTGGCGGCCGACCGCGCCGCAGATGTTGCGCAGCACCCCCGTGAGTCGCTCGCGATCGACGGGCTTGACCATATAGTCGGTGGCCCCGAGCGCGTAGCCGCGGTTCTTCTCGTCCACGATGGTCATGAGAATAACGGGAATGTCCGCAAGCTCGGGATCGCCCTTGATCGCAGCGAGCACCGTCCAGCCGTCGAGGTCCGGCATAATCACATCGAGCGTGATCGCGGCGGGATGTAATTCCCGCGCCAGCCGCAGCCCTTCGTGGCCACCGCCTGCCGTCACCACCGAAAAGCCCTCGCGCGTGAGGAAGCGCTCCGTCAACTGGAGTACCGAGGGATCGTCGTCAACCACCAGGATCACCGAGCCAGCCGCTGCGAGCGCGGTCGGCCGCGGCGAGGCGCCATCTCGAACCGCCGCGGCGGGCTGCGCGGCCCCGCCATCCGCCGGCAGGCGGATCGTGAAAGTCGAGCCGCAGCCCAGCTCGCTCGCAACCGTGATGTCGCCGCCCATCATCTGGCAGAAGCGCCGGCTGATCGCGAGCCCGAGCCCCGTGCCGCCGTACTTGCGCGTAGTCGAGGTGTCGGCTTGAACGAACTCCTGAAAGAGCTTCCCCATCTGCTCGGGTGTCAAGCCGATGCCGGTGTCGGTAACCGCCATCGTCACCCACTCGCGGCCCGCCTCGGTTGCGCGCCCGGCGTCGAATGTCACCGTGCCATGCTCGGTGAACTTGTTGGCGTTGCTCGCGAGATTCAGCAACGCCTGCCGAATCCGCGTCTGGTCGGCGCGCATCGTTCCGATGTCGGCAGCGCAATCGACCACCACCTCGTTGCCGTTCTTTGCCGCCATCGTGCCGATGGTCTGCACCACGTCCTCGATCAACGGCGCGATCGAGAAGGACTCGATGTGGATGTCCATCTTACCGGCTTCGATCTTGGAGAGATCGAGAATGTCGTTGATCAGCGCGAGCAGATGCCTGGCAGCGCGCAGCACGCGATCGAGGGGCTCAATCTCATCTTCCCGCTTCAGATCGCGCGCGTCCTCATGCAGCATCTCGGTGACGCCGATGATCGCGTTCAGCGGCGTGCGCAACTCATGCGACATGTTGGCGAGAAACTGCGACTTGAGCTGGCTCGCGACCTCGAGCTGTCGTCCCTTCTCCGCGATCTCGCGGAACAGGCGCGCGTTCTGGATCGCCAGCACCGATTGTGAGGCGAAGGTCTGGAGCAGCTCAATGGCCTCCTGCCCGAACGCCCCCGGTTCTTTGCGGAGCATCATCAGCGCGCCGATGGTCTGGTCCTCGCGCAAGAGCGGCACCGCAAGGATCGCGCGAAAGCCTTCACGCTCGAGCAGCTCTCGCAAGCGGCCCGGATAGTCCGCAGCGTGCGTGTCGGGAACCTGCATAGGTTTGCGTTCCGCCACGCTGCGGCCCACAGCGCCCTCTCCCACGCGAAGCGATGCGCCGCGTAAGCCGTTGACGCTTTCCTCGTCGAAATTCTTCGAAGCGCGCAGCTGAAATCGTTCGCTCGGCGCGTCGTATTCGTAGATCACGCCGGCGTCCAGCCCGGTTAGCCGCACCGCGCGCGTCACGACAGTCTTCAGCACCTTCTCGATGTCCAGCGTCGAGCTGATCGCCTGCCCCACCTCGCCCAGCGCGGTGAGCTGCTGCACCGACTGCGACAGCGCCACCGTCCGCGCCTCGACCTCCTTTGTTCGCTCTTCGACCTTGCGCTCCAGATCTTCGTTTGCTTCGCGCAAAGCTTCCTGCGCCTGCGTTTTCTCCTGTATCTCCTCCTCAAGTTTTTTATTCAACTCGGTCGCAGTTAGCTCCGACTGCGACAACCCGATAACGCTACGCTTGAAGACCTCCACCGCGCGCGCCATGATACCCACTTCGTCCTTGCGCGCCTCATAGGGAATATCGATATTTGTATCCCCCTGTGCCAATTTCGCCATGACCGCGGCCATCGCCCTTATCTCGTTCGATAGCACCGCTGTTAGAGCTACCGTCAAGATGGTCATTATTATTATTCCCGCGACAAGCAAGAAGGCAAACTGCGTTGTCTTTTTTTGCGAATCGCTTTTTAGCGTGGAGATTAATGATTTGCTCTCGTTTCGCGTTTCGTCGAGCAACGAAAGAAATTTGCTGTTCGCGTCGCTGAAGCTCTTGTTGGCCTTGACCATTTGCGAAGTAGCGAGCGCGACATTGACCGAGGCCATCTCAATAGCGCCTACAGCTACGCCTCGATATTGATCTAGCTCCTCGACTAGCGGCCCGTGTAAAGCGCGTTCTCGGTCACTCAATCTGCCATCTGCGCCAATCTGCTTAACCCGCTGGACTAGCTCATGTATTCGATAGAGATTTCGCCTGCCGCGCTCGTAAATCTGCTCTTCATTCGAGCCTGTGCCTGCAGATACAAGCAGGTCGAATATTGCCACGTGATTGGAGCTGAGGTCTGAGAAGGCTTTGGACAGCCTATCGATCTGAACCAACTTCTCGTCTGCTATCCGCGACAACAGCATCCGTTGAGTGTGGAGGTTATCGAGAAATACGACCCCCAAAAGCAGCATGCCTAAGGTTGCGACGAAAGGAATAATAAGAAACTTCTTCCTTAAAGATAGATCGCGCGCGCGCGCAAACATCCCTTTGGGTTGAAACATGGTCGTCTCTATTTGTTCTTCGCCAACGCCGCCCATTGTTCAGGGGGAACTCGACCCACATGTGTGAGGCGTCCATCTTGGTATCGAAATATGTGAGCGACGCCCTCCGGCTGCGGGAAAATATCTATCGCTTCTTTCAGGTTGGCTGAATGGGCTACGATGACCGTATTCGTGCCCTTCGGCGGTTGATTCTCAAGCATCTTGCGAAGAACTCGACCGAGCCTCTTCGCTTCCGCTTCACTTTTTGCAATAGCGAACTCAAGATCGGGTACCACAGTCACCTCGCCGAATGCCAGCTTCGCTGTATCGACAGCTCGACAATACGGGCTTGCATACACTTTCGATACTTTCACTCCGAGCAAACCAAATGTTTTACCGATCGTGCTCGCCTGTTCTTTTCCCTTATCCGAAAGGTTCCGTTGCGTCGCGCAGCTCTTGAAATCCACCGGACTTGAGTCTTGCTGCGCTTGATCGGTTGCAGCGTGCCGGAAATAGATTACGTTACCGCCACTTTTCAACGCTTCCACCAACGCGCCGGGCTCGACCTGCTGTGTACCAGGCTTGTCTTGCGCATGCGCTGCACCGCCAAGCGCGAACATGAGAATCGCGCTCGCAAAAGCAAACAGCGTAATCCGCTGGATCAGCTTCATGGTGTCCCCTCCTTGCAAACGGTGCCCCCCCTTGGAAATGTTACGGCGAATGCCTTCATGCCGCGTTTGTCACATTCCGAAAGAAAGCAAAATAGTATGCGGTAGCGCGGTGAAAACAACAACCGAATGGCGCCAACATCTCAGACTTTGGCCAGCGCCCTGAGGATACGCTCCGGAGTGAACGGCATCGCGGTCACGCGCGCGCCCAGCGGCGCGAGCGCGTCGTTGATCGCGTTCATGACCGCGCCCGGCGCGCCCGCGGTGCCCGCCTCGCCCACGCCCTTGGCGCCGAGCTGCGACTGCTGCGTCGGCGTCTCGACGTGGGCGCAGATGATGTCGGGCATCTCGCCGCTCATCGGAACGAGGTAGTCCGCCATGCTGCCGTTGAGCAGCTGCCCCTCGGGGCTGTAGAGGCATTCCTCGTAGAGCGCCGCACCGATGCCCTGCACCACGCCGCCGCGCAACTGCTCGTCCACCAGCATCGGGTTGATCACGGTGCCCGAATCCTCCACGCACCAGTGCTTGAGCAGCTTGACGAAGCCGGTGTCGATATCCACCTCGACCAGCGACGCCTGGATGCCGTTGGTGAAGGTGAAGCCGTACTGGCGCGGCGTGTAGTGCCGCGTCACGGTCAGTTCGGCCTGAAAGTCCATCGGCAGGGTGTCGGGGCGGAAGTAGGCAATACGGCCGAGTTCCTCAAGAGGCATTTTTTTCTCCTGAGTCAATTTATTGACGATTGCATTGTTCTCGATGCTCAGGGTTTCTTTTTCAAGATTTAAAATCTTCGAAGCAACATCCAGGATATTCGACAGCAAGGCACGGCCCGCCAGCAGGACGGCTTCGCCGCCGATGCCGGCGCCGCGCGAGGCCCAGGTGCCGCCGCCGTAGGGCGTGACGCCGGTGTCGCCGGTGATGACGCGCACCTTGTCCATGCTCACGCCTACCACGCTCGCCGCGATCTGCGCGAAGATGCCCTCGGTGCCCTGCCCCTGCTCGGTGACGCTGCACATCACGGTCACCATCCCGCTGGGCTCCAGGCGCAGCGTGGCGCCGTCCTGCGCCGAGATGCGCGCGCCGCCGACGCCGTAAAACGCCGGGGAAGGATTGGTCACTTCGATCATCGCGGCAAGACCGATGCCGCGATAGATGTTTTTGCTTCTCAGCCGGGATTGCTCTTGCCGCAGTTCCCGGTACTGCATTTTTTGCAAAAGAAGATCCAAACACTTGTGATGCGAAAGCTTTTCGAATTTGACCCCTGAAGGGAACGTGTACGGATAGGCGTCGTCCGGGATCAGGTTCTTCCTCCGGAACTCCGCCGGGTCCATGCCGAGCTTCGCCGCCGCCTTGTCGACGATGCCTTCGGTCAGCGCCACGGCGATCGGGTGGCCCACTGCGCGGTACTGGCAGGTGACGTTCTTGTTGGTGAACACCACGTTCAGCTTTGCCCGGTACTTCTGGTGCTTGTACGGCCCGCCCGTGAGGTTGACGACCTGGTTGCCCTCGATGCCGCTGGTGCGCGGATAGACAGAATACGGCCCGATCGCCGTCAGGTCGTCGAGGTCGAAGGCGAGTATTTCGCCTGTATTTGAAACTGCTATTTTAATTTTTACTTTATGTTCTCTCGCATGAATGTCCGTAGCGAACGACTCCAGCCGGTCGGCGACGAACTTCACCGGGCGGCGCAGCATCACCGAAAGCGCCGCGGTCGCCATCTCGTCTGGATAGACGTGCACCTTGATGCCGAAGGAGCCGCCGACGTCCTTCGCGATCACTCGCACGCTCGCCTCGGGAATGCCGAGGTGGCGCGAGAAGATGTCCTGCATCATGTGCGGCGCCTGGGTCGAGTGGTACACCGTCAGCGAATGCTCGGCCGCGTTGTAGTCGGCAAGAATGGCGCGCCCCTCGAGGCAGACGCCGGTGTGGCGTCCGAAATCGAACGTCTCCTCGACCACGACATCGGCTTGCGCGAACGCCTCGTCCACGCCGCCGGTGTCGTGCTCGCGCTTGAAGCAGATGTTGTCGGCAAACTCCTTATGAATTATTTCTTTTCCTTCCAAGGATTTTTCCATGTCAATCACGGCGGGCAACTCCTGCCACTCCGCCTCGATCAGCGCCAGCGCATCCTCGGCCTGCGCGCGCGTCTCCGCGACCACCGCCGCCACCGCCTCGCCCTGCCAGCAGGCGCGCTCGATGGCGATCGCGTGCTGCGGCGGCGACTTGATGCCTTTCAGGTGCGCGAGCACCCCGACCCAGGGTGTGCAGTACTCGGCCACCGCCCTGCCGTCGAACACGCCAATGACGCCCGGAGATGATTTTGCTTTATCCGTTCCAAGAGATTTTATTCTTGCGTGAGCGTGAGGGCTTCTGTAGAAAACCGCGTGCGCGAGGCGTGGAAACCTCAAATCATCCACATACGCACCGCGTCCCTGCAGCAGGCGCTGCGCGTTGGGGCGCGGCACGCTCTGGCCGATGTAACCGCGGTCGGTTTTGGTGCCCGGCGCGTGCAGCGGCAGCTCAGCCTTGCCCATGAGGGACCTCCGTCTGCATCACTTCCTCTATGGCATCGACGATCGCCTGGTAGCCCGTGCAGCGGCAGTAATTTCCGGAAATGTGGGTTCTTATTTCTTCTCTGGAAACTTTCTTGCCCCGCAAAAGCAGATCTTGGGCCGCCATGAGCATGCCGGGTGTGCAGAATCCGCATTGCAGCGCGTTCTTCTGGTGAAACGCCTTCTGCAGTCCGGCAAGCTCCTTCGAATCCGAAAGCCCCTCGATCGTGTCCACGCGGCAGCCGTTCGCCTGCACCGCGAGCATCAGGCAGCCGCGCACGATGTCGCCATTGACCCGCACCGTGCAGGCGCCGCAGACGCCGTGCTCGCAGCCCGTATGCGAACCGGTCAATTCAAGGTTTTCTCTTAAAAAGTCAATTAAATGCAGCCGCGCGGGAACACGCCGGCTCACCGCCGCCCCGTTGACGGTGAGCGTTATGTCGTAAGCGTGTTCCATGCGCGTTCCAGCAGGACGCCGGCGAGGTACAGCTTGGTCGCCGAAGAGTTGTAGAGATCAGCGGGGGGATCGAGATCTTCCTTGAGAGCTTCTTTGGCTTCCTTCAAAGTTTTTTTCAAAGCAGCATTTCCAGCCACGACGGGCTTGGCGCCTGCCCCGAAAAAGACAATTCTTGAATTGTGGGCGGCCAGTCCGATGATCGCGTAGTCGCCGTGCCGCCGGGTCAATTCGAGGAATACCGACCGGTCGGATTTTTCCGCGACCGGGAATTCCGCAGCGACCAGCAACTCGCCCGGCGTCAGATCGGTTTCGAACAGATCCTTGAAGAACTCCGTGGCTTTTACGCGTCGTTCGCCCTGCTTTCCCTTGATATGAAAAACAGCCTCAAGAGCAACAGCACAAGCGGGATATTCCGCAGCGGGGTCTGCAAGCGCGAGGCTGCCGCCGATCGTGCCGCGGTTGCGGATCGCGGCGTGGGCGATGTGCGGCACGGCCTGCGCGAGCAGAGGAATATGTTTTTTTATTTCAGCAGATTGTTCCATGCGGGTATGGGTAACAAGTGCGCCTATCCTCACAAATCCGTTCGAAAGCTTGATTTCCGAAAGGCCTGGCAAGCCCGTGATGTCCACCAGCAGCTCGGGCGAGGAGAGCCGCATGTTGAGCGACGGGATCAGGCTCTGGCCGCCGGCAAGAATCTTCGCGTTGGGATTTTGAAGCAATGCAAAAGCCTCCAGCAAAGAAGCGGGCTTCGCGTAGGCGAACGCAGGGGCTTTCAACGTTTCCCTCGCCTTGGCGGCCAGACGCCCCTCTTCTCCAGCTCGTCCATCGATTCGCTGGTGAATTCAGCGCTGGGCGCATCGCCGCCGATGACGAACATGAGGACGGATAACCTGTTCCTCGGCCCCTTGCTGACGTTCATGAAGCGGCGCGAGGCGCCTGGCGGGAACGAGATCACATCGAGCGGCTTCAGGTCGACGTGCTCCAGGCGCCCCTTCTCGTTCTGCCAGCTGGCGCGCCAGGTGCCGGTCATGGCGATGAAAGTCTCGTTGGTGTCGTGGTTGTGCAGCATCGGCCCCTTGCCGGGCAGCGCGCGGCAATAGCCGAGGTTGAAGCCTTCCCTGATCTTGATCGCCGCGAGCCGTGAAGCATCGGCGCCCACCGGCGATTGCTTGCCGCCGCGCTCGGTCTTCGGCGGCTGGAAGCCGATGACGTTGTAGAGGATGCGCTCGCAGCCGGGCATCCTGCTGTCGGGCAGCCCGCCGTCGAAGCCCTTGAGCCGGGAGAAGCGCGCCACGCGCTTCATCATTTCGCTGCGCCGCACACCCCGGCGCGGCAGCGTTTCGCTATAAGCCATCGTTTCCCTCCTCGGTCTCCAGC
>JBBPIU010000010.1:21662-45771 GCA_038040245.1 Pseudomonadota bacterium
CCCCGGCGCGGCAGCGTTTCGCTATAAGCCATCGTTTCCCTCCTCGGTCTCCAGCGCAGAATGGTAGCGTATGCGCAAGGGAGGCGGCATGGCGATATCGCGGGTCGGAATCGTGGGGCTGGGCATCATGGGATCGGCCATGGCGGCGAACCTGCTGCGGGCCGGCTTCAAGGTCATCGGCTACGACCCGGTGGCCGCGTGCCGCAGCAGGCATCGCAAAGCCGGTGGCATGGTTGCCGAAAGCGCGCGCGACGTGGCCCGTTCTGCCGCTATCCTCATCACGTCCCTGCCGTCGGCGGACGCTCTTGCCAGGGTTTCAAAAGAAATTTCCGGAGAAAAGCACCGCCGCCTGGTCGTCATCGAAGCCAGCACCCTGCCGATCCCGGTCAAGGAAGCGGCGCGCAAGCGCCTCGCCGCCGCCGGCGTCACGCTGCTCGACTGCCCACTGAGCGGTACCGGCGCCCAGGCGCGCACCAGGGACCTCGCCGTCTACGCCAGCGGCCCGCGTGCCGCCATCCGGCGCTGCATCCCGGTATTCAAGGGCTTCGCCCGCGCCCACTACGACCTGGGAAAGTTCGGCAACGGCTCGAAAATGAAATTCGCCGCCAATCTGCTGGTCGCGATCCATAACGTGTCCGCCGCCGAAGCGGTGGTGCTGGCGCGAAGGTCCGGCCTGAACCCGGCGCTCGCGGTGAAAGTCCTCGGCGACGGCGCCGGCTCCTCGCGCATGCTGCAGGTGCGCGGCCCGATGATGGCGAAGCGCTCCTACCGAGACGCGACGATGAAAGTAGAGGTCTGGCAAAAGGACATGAAGATCATCGCCGAGTTCGCGCGCAAGCTGGAGAGCCCCACGCCGCTCTTCTCTGCCACGAAAGCGATCTACAACGCCGCGATGGCGCAGGGCTACACGAGGCGGGACACGGCGTCGGTCTGCGCGGTCCTCGAGCGGCGTGCGGGTAAACTTAAGCGGCAGGTTCGCCAATAATCAGGGGGAGGTCCAATGAGCGACGTAACGCAGGTTTCCAAGGACGAGCAAAACTGGGCGATGTTCTGCCACCTGGCTGCCCTTGCGGGATTCTTGATTCCGTTCGGCAACATCTTCGGTCCGCTGATCATCTGGCTGATGAAACGGGCCGACATGCCCATGGTCGACCGTCACGGCAAGGAGGCGCTCAATTTCCAGATCACGGTCTCGATCGCGATCGCGATCTGCATCCCGCTGATGTTCATCCTGATCGGCATCCCGCTCATCTTCATCGTCGGCATCGGCGCCCTGGTCCTGACCATCATGGCGGCGGTCAAGGTGTCGAACGGCAATTTCGACTACCGGTACCCGCTGACCATCCGTTTGCTGAAGTAGCGCTTCGCCCGCAGCCTAGGCACCTACACCCCAAAAACCTTCAGGATGGCATCCGTAAACCCCTCAAGTCCACGCCCCGTAATACCGGTTGTCCGTTTCAAATCCGGCATTTCCTCGTAGACATACACGCCGGGCTCACCTGTGAACAGGTCGTTGAAGAGATCCTCCTTGCCTGTCCAATACGAGACAAAAGTCTCACAACGGGTATTGGCGTAATTAAGATTGGCACTGAAGCCCAATGTGGCGGCCTGATTAATCAATCGTCCCATTCCGGCCGATTCAATCCGGATGCCACGGCACCCTTTCATGACCAATTGCCCTGGACCGTGGAAGACAAGGAATCTCAATTGCAACGTCAGCCAGCTTTGAAGACTAGCCAAACGCCAGTGTCGTGTGATGCGCATGGGATTGCTTCGATCCTGTATCACTCCAGCAAGAGAGTGTGGCTGACAGACGAAGGCTGCGCCGTCTGCCAAGTCAATGATGCCAACCTCGCTGAAAGGATCCTTGGTTGCCGAGATAACGACTGGCTCTGATCCGGCAGGGCCGACTCGAGTCAGCATGAACATGCCCGATAGCAGGCTGGTGAAGGGAATGCTTGCATTGAGCAACCACTTGGTCTTTTTTCCAGCCTGCAGCGACGTGCTCTGCAAATATTCAGGCTGGATGAGTAATTCCTGGTTCTTTGCCAGTACGATTGGTTGTGAAACGGCGGACATTTTCCCTCTGCCATTTCCTGCAGTCCCTTCCACGGACGGGGCAAGAATGCTTCCGGATGCTGAAGGCCATAGGCGTATTGGAGGGCGGCCTGCGGCCCATGGCGCAACGATGAAATAGAGGAAAACTTTGATGCCGATTGGAATCAAAATAATGCCGAGTAAAACACCAACAGCGATGGGTAGCTCTTGGTAAACGACGGTCGCGAGCCGCGAGCCAAAAGCTTTGTCAAGTTTTTCGTCGACACCTGCTATCTTTCCATCGATCTGCTCTATAGCGCGTTCCTTCTGCATGACCAGTACTTTGAGTTCTTTTTCCGCCGACTCCTTGACTCGGGTTACCTTGTTGACGGTCTCTTGATAAACAACAATTTCCATGTCGAACAACTTGATTTTTTGCCAAACGACCGACAGCGGATTCTTTCGCGCCCAAAAATGTTCGTCCCAAAGCTTTTGCCGGTCAGCCCGTGTCCGGTCCAGAATCGATTCAAGGTTCCGAACAACGGCTTCCGCCTTCTTGGACCGCTCGGCAGCATTGCGGTTTAGCTCTTCGGTTTGCTTGAAAAGCGCGCCCCTCTGTACGACTAAGCCAGCGCGATCGCTGCCAAGTTCCTCGGCCCTTTTCAGTTCACCCTTGATCCAAGCCACCCCAAGCAGAACGGCAAGAATGAGTAGCAGCGTGGCCGCCTTCTGAATCAGCCATCTGAAGATTCCTGAGAGAATTTTGCTCACATGTGAAAATTTACATAACCACCACAGCACCGCTGCGTACACGGGCAAAAGTACGATCCAAGCTCGCGGCTCGAAGTCAGCCGGACTTCAATGCCGCGTTGACCCGCGGCATCACCTGCTCGGCCATGAGCTGCATCGAGCGCTTGCCGAGCGCCGGGTCCATCCAGTCGTGGCATGGATACAGCAGGGTGCCGAAATCGCCCGTTTTCTCCCTGAACGCGAGGATCTGGTCGACCACGCTGTTGACGGTGCCGGCAATCACGAGCTTCTGCGTCACGTAATCGGCCGTGATTTCGCTGTCGGGCTGGTTCTGGTCGAGCTTGAACAGGTTCGAGCGGCCGCCGAAACCGACCAGCTTGCGAACCAACTGCTTGAAGTAGAAGTGGTACGGCCCCTCCGGCGAGCGGCCATAGCGCTCGGCAACCTTGTCATCGTCGGCGACGAAGATGGACTTCGCCACGCGCCATTCGGCCGTTTTCGGTTCCGCGCCGACCGCCTTGCGCCCTTCGGCGTACTTCGGCCAGTGCGAGGCCACCCATTCGGGCAGCAGGAAGTTGGCCGAGATCGGCTGCCAGCCGCGCTTGGCCGCCTCGGTCACGCCCTTCGAGTGCGGCGCCACCGCGGTGACCACGATCGGCGGGTGCGGCTTCTGGTAGGGCTTGATGATGGTGCCCTGTCCGATCTCCGGAATCATGGTCTTGCCGGTGGTGACGTTGAAATGCTTGCCGGCGAGATCGTAGGGGCCCGCGCGCTGCCAGATCTCGAGCACCATGTTGATGGACTCGAGGAAGATCTCGTTCCTGTCCTTGCCGAAATTGCCGAACACCTCGGCATCCGACATCAGGCCGCCCGGGCTGATGCCCATGATGAAGCGCCCTTTCAGCATGTGATCGAGCATCGCCACCTGCGCCGCGATCGCCGCCGGATGGCTGTTGGGCATGTTGATGGTGCCGCTGCCCAGCACGATGTTTTTCGTATCGTGCGCGAGGCTGGCGAGAAACATCAGGCAGGAGGTCACGTTCTCGGCCAGGTCCGTGATGTGCTCGCCGACGAAGGCCTCCGCGTAGCCGAGCCGGTCGGCGAGCAGGATCGCCTCGCGGTCCTCGGGCAGCGTATCCGCCGGGCTCCGGCCCGGCGGGTGCAGCGGCATCATGAACGTCGCAAGCTTCATATCCTGTCCCGTGGTTCCCGCTTATCCGTTTTCCACCGGCTCGATGTTGCCGCTGCGCGCCGATTTGAATACGGCTTCCAGGGCCGAGATGTTGGCGATCATCTGTTCCTGCGGCACCGGATACGGCGCGCGACCCGCGGCGGCATCGGCAAACGCCTCCAGGTTCGCGAGTACGGCCTTTGCGGGCGGATACTCTTTAATCTGTTTTTGTTTGTCTCTTAAATTAACAATCAAAGTCCACCCTTGCGGCGCCTCGGGATGAGCCTTGTCGCGCACTTCGGCCCAACCCTTGCTGCCGTACAGCGCGAATCGGCCATCGAAGGGCGTAGCGAGGATCGCGCCGATCAGCGAGTTGCTGCCGGATTTGTGAGTAACAAGCACGCCAAGGGTATCGCCATTGGTCAGTCCGCTGCCGAGCTGGCGAACGCGCGCGCAGACATTTTCGGCAGGCCCGAGGAGGCCGATGGACAGGTCGAGCATGTGTATGCCGGTGGCGGTCATGGGTCCGGCCGGCGCCTCCCTTTCGGTCAGGCGCCAGTTGTCCGCCGGCATCGCGAGGAATTTGTCCTGGCTGAAATTCGCCTCGACCTGCAGCAGCGTACCGAGCTCGCCCGCCGCCGCCATGCGCTGCACTTCCAGCAACGGCGGCTCGAAACGGCGTTCGTGTCCCACTGCGAGCGCGACGCCATTGGCATTGCAGGCCGCGACCGCCTTGAGCACCTCGGCGCGGCTGAGCGAGAGCGGCTTCTCGCAGAACACGTGCTTCTTCGCATCGGCCGCCTGCATGATCTGCCCGCAATGCTGCGAGTGCGGCGTGCAGAGGATTACCGCCTGCACATCGGGACTATTGATTGTTGCTTCGAAGTTATTGGAAAAAGCTATTCCATGTTCCAGGGCAAATTGTTCGGCCGCGGGACTGACATCCACGGCTTTCACGAGAGAAAGCTTCAGATTTCCCCTCAGCAAGCCGGCAATGTTCCGGCCCCACCAGCCCAATCCGACGACCGCAACCTTGAGCATCAATCGACCGTTGCCCCCGCCTCTTTGGCGGCCTTGCCCCAGCGCAGAGTCTCGGCAGCGACGTATGCGGCGAATGCGGCCGGCGACGGGCTGGTGACGACCTCGACACCGCCGGTCGCCAGACGCGCCACGACATCGGGGGTTTTCATGGTCTGCAGCATCAGCGCGTACAGGCGATCTACGATCTCCCTGGAGGTGCCGGCGGGAACGAAGATGCCCTGCCAGGAGCCCGATGTGCTGTCGGCATAACCGGACTCCAGCATGGTCGGGACATCCGGCAACTGCTCCAGCCGCTTCGCGCTGACGACGACCAGCGCCTTCAGCCGACCGCCCTTGACGTGGCCGAGGACCGAGGACACCGTGGTGAACATCAGGTGCGTTTCGGCCGCGATGAGGCCGGCCGCTGCGGGACCCGCCCCGCCCTTGTAGGGCACGTGCACCATATCCAGCCCCTCGGCCTTCCTGACGAGCTCCATCTCCAGGCGATTCTGGCTGCCGCTGCCTGGAGAGGCGAAGTTGAGCTTGCCCGGGTTGGCCTTGGCGTAGGCGATCATTTCCTTGATCGTGTTGGGCGGAAACGACGGGTGCGCGACGAGCACGCCCGGCACATCCACCACCTGCGTCACGGCGATGAAGTCCTTCATCGGATTCACCGCAAGTTTCAAAAAAACCCCGGGATTGATGGCCACGGTGCCGACATTGCCTAGGTAAATCGTGTAACCGTCCGGCGCCGAGCGCGCGGCCGCCTCCAGTCCGAGGTTGCCCGAGGCGCCGGCACGGTTCTCGATCACGATCTGCTGGCCGAGCAGTTCGCTCAGCCGCGGTTGAAAGATGCGACCGACGAAGTCGGAAGCCCCGCCCGGCGCGAACGGGATGATCATCTTCACGGGGCGATTGGGGTACTGCGCATTCGCGCAATTGGCAATCATAATCAGTCCAAAGAGAAAAATCCTGAGCGTGTTCATGAAATCTCCTCCGCAGTGATCGGCAATGGAATGGCGCGCTTGAGGCGCGCCGAAAGGTCGAAGGCCTTGGTCAGCATCAACCGGTTATGCGCTTCCGCCGCGCTTGCATGCTGGGTCGTGAGCCCCATGGATATCCGGTTCAGCCACTGCTCGGTTTCCTCGCGCATCGGCCCGCGCAGCTCGCCCAGCGCCATGTCGCCCGGCGGATAGCTGCCGAGGAAATCGACCCGCCGCGCCGCGTCGGGCGCGTAGCCTTCGCTCTGCGATTTGTCGGTCGCGAGTACGATATCGCGGTGCGTGTCGTCGATCGTCAGCACGCCCTCGGTCCCGGTAATCCCGACCTCCAGGCTGTAGACCGCGCCCGGCCAGACCACCGGCAACGCCCACGAGATGGCGGCGTGGTACAGACTGCCGTCCTCGAAGGTCATCACTCCCGCGGTCGCATCGATGCCCTTGCAAAGCGGGCCGAGCGCCTTGTCCACCGAGCGCGCGTAGATCTCGACCGGGCGCTTCGCCTCCATCATCCACATGACGATGTCGAGCGCATGCGTGCCCGATATCACCATCGGCGAGATTTTCGACGGGTCATTGGTGCGCTTGTAGTTGTCCAGCGCGACCAGGCGGTTCATGAATGCGCGCGACGTCACCATGGTGACGTCGCCGAGCTGGCCGGTGCGTACCTTCTCCTTCGCCGCGAGCCAGCGGCGGCGGAAGCGCTGCGTATAGCCGACGACGGCGTCCACCCCGGATTTTTCTATCTTTGCTAAAACTTTTTGTGATTCGGAGAGCTCCGTAGCGAGCGGCTTTTCGATCATCAGCGAAAGACCGCGCTCGACCGCGGCAAGGACCGGCTCGACGTGCAGGTGCTCGTCGGTGGAGATGATCGCCGCCGTGACCTCCGGGCGCGAAAGCAGTTCGCGAAAATCGGTTGTCACGAAATCGGCCTTGGTTTTTTCCTTCAGCAGGGAAAGTCTTGCCGGCTTCAAATCGGCAACCCCGATGAAATCCACCATCGGATGGCGCGCGGCGACCTCGCCGCGCAACAGTCCGACGCGGCCCGCGCCTATGATCGCGAGGCCGATGCGCTTTGGATTTTTTTTTGCCATTGCAGGGGAAGAGTCACCGGTTGGTTGCGTTCGGCCGACAAGTCTGCCGCGATGTAGACCTCCATGACCATGCGTGCATGCTCCGGCGTCACCATCACGGGCCGGTCATACGCGACGGCCTCCAGAAAATGCACGGTTTCGGCCGCCATCGGCCCCGCGTAGGTGTGCTCTACCGGCTCGCCGGGCATGGTCGACATCGGCAGTTGCATTCCCTTGCTCATGGTGTTGAGCACCACGTCGCGGTGGCTGTCGTCGACCAGCAGCGCGCCCTCGGTGCCGATCATCTCGACCCACGTGGTCGAGAAGTTCGGGTAGCCGGGCGGCAGCGTCCAGCCGCCGCCGACCACGAACGCGAGGCCGGAATCCATCGTGACGGTGATCCATTGGGTATCGGCGATCGGTGCGCCGCTGGTGGCCCGCATCACACCGTAGTTGATCTGCGAATACACGCGCAGCGGCCTGGCCGGCTCCAGGCACCAGAACAGGAAATCGAGGTCGTGCGTCGATTCCATCGCCGCGGGCGAAAGCTTGATGCGGCCGCTGATCTTCGTCCCCAGGCTGCGCGTGATGTGGCGGCTGACGAGCGCGCTCACCGGCGTGCCGATGCTGCCGTCGCGGATCGCCTTGCGCACATAGGCGAACTTCGGGTTGAAGCGCTGGGAGTAGCCGATGGTGAATTTGAGGTTTTTGTCCTTCGCCGCCTTGATCAGTTCATCCGCCTCGGACAGTTCGAGCGCGATCGGCTTTTCGAGGAACACATGCTTGCCCGCGGCGAGGCAGTCGCGCGCCATCGGAAAATGGCTGTCTTCAGGCGTGGCGGATATGAATACCGCTTCGACGTCCGGGTTATTGAGAAGATCTTTGTAGTTCCCGGTTCCAGTTTTCGCCTTTGTTTTCCTGGCAATTTCCTCAAGCCTGTCCAACCGGACTTCCGCCAAATGCAAACTTTTCACCAGCGGATGCGCGGCACAGGTTTCGGCGCGGATTCCGCCGCACCAGCCCGTGCCGATGATAGCCACGCCGATCTGCTTCATAATGTTCGCGTTCCTCCTGACAACAATAATACGCGAGCCCGAATGCGCACGATAGACATTCACGCCCACTGGTATCCCGAGGAGTGGCTCAAGCTGTTCGAGAAGGACGGCCCCAAGGAGGGCGCGCGCCTCGAGCGCAGCCCGAAGGGCTACCTGATACGCACCGAGCGGATCACCAACGCCTTCGACGACGAGTTCGTAAGCCTGGACCTTCGACTGCAGGGCATGCGCCGCCAGGGCGTGGACCTGCACGCGCTGTCGCTCACGGCCCCGATGGTGTATTGGGCTTCCGCCGGCCTCGGATTGGCGCTCTCACAGGCCTACAACGATGCGGCCAGCGCGGCGCACGTCCGCCATCCGGAGCAATTTGTCGGCCTCGCCATGCTGCCGATGCAGGCGCCCGAGCGCGCGCTCGCGGAGCTGGAGCGCTGCGCGAAGCTGCCCGGCATGCGCGGTCTTTACGTCGCGACCAATATCAACGGCGCCGATCTGGACGAAAAGCGCTTCTGGGACATCTACGCCAAGGCCGAGGAGCTCGGCTGGACGGTGTACCTGCATCCGGTCGACACCATCGGCCGCGAGCGCACCACGCGCTATTACCTGAAAAATCTGCTGGGCAACCCCTACGACACCGGCGTTGCGGCCGCGAGCCTGATTTTCGGCGGCGTGCTAGACGCGTTTCCGACCCTGGAAGTCAACCTGCCGCACGCCGGCGGGACGTTTCCCTGGCTGATCGGACGCCTCGATCACGGCACCAGGGTGCGCCCGGAATTGAAGCACATGAAACGCATGCCGAGCGAATACCTGCGGCGCTTCAGCTACGACACCATCGGGCACGACGACCGCATCAACCAGAACCTGGTGCGCCTGGTCGGCGCCGACCGGGTGCTGCTGGGCAGCGACTACTGCTTCGACATGGGGCTCGCGGACCCCGTCGCTACCGTAGCGCGCATCGGCGGACTGACCGAAGCCGAGCGCGAACTCATCCGCGGCAAGACCGCCGCTCGGCTGCTGCGCCTGTAGCGCATCAGAGCGTCGGCCGGATCACTCCGCCTTCGCGCCCGATTCCTTGATCACCCTGGCCCATTTGATGCGCTCGCTCTTGATATAGGCGCCGAACTGCTCGGGCGTGCCGGGCGCGGGGTCGAGCCCCTGGTTGAACAGCGTCGTCCTCACGTCGGGCATGTTGAGGATTTTCGTCACCTCGGCGTTGAGCTGGTCGATGATCGCGCGCGGAGTCCTGGCGGGCACCACGATGCCGTACCAGTTGTTGGCGTCGAAGCCGGAAAGGCCCGCCTCGGACATGGTCGGCAGCTCCGGCATCAGGGCCGAGCGCTTGGCGGTGGTCACCGCGATGCCCTTGATGCGCCCTCCCCTGATCTGGGGAATGGCGCTCGCTGTCGTGGCGAAAATGAGATGCACCTGCCCTCCGACCAGATCCGTCATCGCCGGTCCGCCGCCCTTGTAGGGCACGTGCACGAGCTTCACGCCCGCCATCACGTTGAATAGCTCGATGGCGAGGTGTCCCGTGCCGCCGATGCCCGACGACCCTGCCGACAGCGACTTCTGCCGGGCGAGCGCGATCAACTCCTGCACCGAGCCCGCCTGCACGGAAGGATGCAGCGCGAGGACGTTGGTCGCGTCGACCACCTGGATGACGGGCGCGAGATCGGTCTCGGGATCGAACTTCAGGTTGCCGTAGAGGCTGGGATTGATCGCCAGCGCGGCGATCGTGCCCATGAGGATGGTGTAGCCGTCGGGCGCGGCCCTCGCCACCTGCTCGGTGGCGATGTTGCCGGCGGCGCCGGACCGGTTCTCGACGAGCACCTGCTGCCCCAACAGCTCGGACATCTTCTGCGCGACAGGCCGCGCCGTCAGGTCGGTGCCGCCGCCGGGCGCGAAGCCGACGATCATGCGGATCGGCTTGGTCGGATAGGCGTCGGCTGCGAATGCGCCGGCGAAGGCCGACGCCGCGATCGAGGCGAGAATCGCGATGCCGGTACGGAAATGCGCTTTCGGTTTCATGTATCCCCCTGTCTGCCGCGTCCTTGCCGATTCTATTCCAGACCTGAGTTCGGTCGGGAGGTCACGGCCAAGCCACAATCAAAGATCACTGCTCGTACCGGCATTCGTGGCACCGAGCAACCATGCCGGGATGTCGCGCTGGCCATGCAGCACGCGCCAGACGTCGATGTGGTCGTTGCGCTCGATGTAGAAGACCAGATGCGGGTAGCGCTCGAGCGGCCAGGAACGCAGACCGGGGAGATCCAACTCGTGCGCGTAGCGAGGTGAGCCAGTGGCCGGATGGCGTCCGATGTGGAGATAGGCCTGCTCCAGGGCTTCGATGAAGCCCAGTGCAGCCGGCCTGGCGTCCTCGCTCACGTAGTGCCCGATGGCCTCATCGACATCCCGGTTGGCGAGCTCACGCGGGATGACGGGCTTGGCTTTCACCCCCGGGCGCGTCGCTGGACACGCTTGCGCAGTGCGCCGAAATAGGCGGCATCGGCTGGTGCAGCCGGAGCGGAGGCGGCCCCCTCCAGCAGCAGACCGCGCAGATGCAGCCGATCCGCATCCTTGCGGATCAGCTCGCGCACGTATTCGCTGCTGGTGCCGTAGCCGCGCTGGGTGACCTGCTCATCCACGAAGGCCTTGAGCGAATCGGGCAGGGAGATGTTCATCGTGCTCATAGGTTGATATTAGATACTTTGGCAAAATTTGGCAAGGACGCCCGGTCCACTGGACCTTCGGCATCACTCACCGAAGGTCATGCGGGCGAGTTCTTCCTTGAGACGTTTCTGCTCCTCCGGATCGCGGGAGCGCGAGAGGCGGTCGGCGAATTCGAAGAAGCGCTTTTTTTCCTGCTCCCGGGCGTCGAGCCCGGACTCGATGAGATTGGCGATGACACGGCTGGTGCTCGTCTTGCTTGTTTGCGCCAGTGACTTCACCCGGCGAGCCACGCGCGCGGGAAGACTTACGCTTTGACGGACGGGCCGTTCGGCGATCAACATGGCGTCAGGATAAACCGCTTTGCACCACGCGATGCACCAGACCGTCATGGAACGCTGTAGCGTTGACGTAGGCGCAGCGCGGTTCGAGTCCGGCTTGGCTCCCCAACCCAGTCAAAACTGGGCACTGCTGGATGATATCGGTGACGCTCTAATGACCGCTATCGGCCAAAAGCGGTCATTCAGGGGACCGCTATTCAATCACCCGATCTATGCGCAGCCGAAGCTCTGGCGGAGGCGAATAGCCGATCGCCCGCGCGGTCCTTGCATTGAACACCAACTCGAACTTGGCGGGCTGCTCGATGGGCAGATCGCCGGGCTTTGCGCCGCGCAGGATGCGATCGACAAAGCTCACCGTGCGATCTATCACGTGAGGCCTATCAGGCCCGAAGTAGAGAAGCCCACCCGCAGTCACGACTTGTGGTCCAGATCCAATTAACACCAGCTTCTGTCGAATGGCAAAGGCCGCAATTTCACCAGAACGGGGCGTGATGGCCGTGGTGCTGGAGATAAAAAGGGCGTCGGGTTTGAATGCCGAAATTCGATCCAAGGCCGACGGAATCTCCTCGCTCTTGTCCACAACAAAGCTGGTGACGACCATGCCGAATGCTCTCTTCACACGGTCGTGGATTTCAGCGACCTGCTCTTCGGCCTTGGGCCTGGCTATCCAGGGCGACCACAGTGACGCGACGCGGACTGCGCTGGGTACGGCCAATTTGAGGACTTCGTAAGTTTTGACAATCTGATTGACGAGATCCACAAACCACATAGCACCAGTAACGTTGCCTCCAGGGCGTGCAAGGCTCGCGGCAAGACCCCGTTTTACCGGGTCCTCGTTGTAGGCATACATCACGATGGGTATCGTTCGCGTTGCACGCGCGGCAGCCTCAGTTGCAAGATCGTTCCACGCTACGATCACATCCACATTGAGGCGAACGAGGTCATCGGCAAGCTCGGACAGGCGCTCCAACTTTCCCTCGGCGAAACGCCATTCGACGAAGATGTCCCTACCAATCTCGTAGCCGGCGCGGCCGAGGGACCCGTACAAAACCCGCCGAAAGTCGGGAACTACACTGGCCCCCGCGGAGCCCGGGGCCAAGATGCCGATTCGCCGCACCCTTGTTACCGGCTGCGCAAGGCAATCAAGCGGATTGGCGACCACAGTCGCGCCGAGCGCCATCAGGAACCGCCTGCGTCTGAATCGGCCCATGAACCCCTCCCGTCGAGACGTGCCGTACCTGAAGTCTACGCTCCGATGACGCTCTACGACGGGAGTTTGCCGTCTCAGGACTATGACTTACTTACATCCCTCTCGAATGACCGCTTTGGGTCGAAAGCGGACATTGGGCCGGTTTTCTTCACGCCCCCGTTGCTGTAACACGGGGCCTACAGTTCAAAAAATTCTAAAGCGTCGGGTTGGCGATTTCGCCGCCGAGCGCGGCCAGGCCCCAGGTCGAGAACTGCGCGTCGGTGCTGAAACTGAAGTGCCCGGCGAGCGCATGCGCGTCGCGGAAAATGCGCTGGATCGGGTAGCCGTCGTAGATGCCGTTCGCGCCCGCCATCGCGTGCAGCATGTCGACCGCCTCGGTGCACAGGCTGACTGCGTAGGCGAGGTTGCGCTTGAAGCGAAGCTTGCGCTCCGGATCGGCGATGACGTTGCGGTTGGCGATCTCCTGGCCTTCCAGGCAGTCGTTGCGCAGGAGCTGGCGCGCCGCGTCGATTCTCGCGCCCGCCGCGCCGATGCGCAGCTGCACCGCCTGGAAATCGCGCATCCTGAGGCCCGTGTAGTTGGTGCTGCGCGCCTTGACCACCTCGCAGCTGAGCTCGAGCGCGGCCTGCGCGTTGCCGACCGCGACACCGCCGATGCCGTGACTGCCGAGCGTGGACAGCGGCACGCGGTAGACCGGATGAGGATTGCCGCGCGCGCCTGGAAACCGGTCGCCGCCGCGCGCCTCGTACATGCACAGCGCGCGGTGCGCCGGCACGAACACGTCCTTGGCCACCACGGTCATGCTGCCGGTCGAGCGCATGCCGAGCACCTGCCAGTCGTCCACCACTTCGTACTCCGACTTGTGCAGCAGGCACATGCGGTGGTCGACAACCTTGTCGCCGCCGCGCCCGTCTCCGTCACGCCCTTCACCTTCACGCACGGTGACCGCGAGCATGTTCCAGTCGGCGACGTTGACACCGCTCGAGAAATTCCAGCGCCCGCTGATGACGAAACCGCCGTCCGCGGCGCGCCCCTGGCCTTGCGGAAAGGCAATGCCCGAGGCGATCAGGGCATCCGGGTTCTGTCCCCATACTTCCTCCTGGGCCCGCTCGTCGTACAGGGCCAGCATCCAGTGGTGGATGAGGAGGTTGGCCGCGTTCCAGCCGGTAGAAGCGCAACCCCGCGCGAGCTCACAGGGAATATCGACGTAAGCCGCGAACTCGAATTCCATCCCGCCCCAGCGCTTGGGCTGCAGGATGCGAAGCAGGCCGGTGCGGTGCAGGTCGGCCAGCGTCTCGGGCAGCATGATGCGGTCCGATTCGCTGCGCGAGGCGCGCTCGCGCAACGCCGGCACCAGCGAGCGCGCGCTTGCGAGCGCGTCCTCGTAGGCGACGCCGGCGAAACCAGGTGCTCCCTTGGCGGGGGCGTTCATCGCCCGGCGACCCGGGCCATCTTGGAGTAATCCTCGCCGCCCCAATCGGGTGAGGCCTTGATGCCAAAGAAATTGAGCTCGATGGTGATGCCGTTCGGGTCCTTGATGAAGAGCTGGAACAGGTCGGACTCCGGCAGGCTGCGCGGCCGGTAACTCAGGTCGAGCTTCTTGAAGCGCTTGACGAAATCCTCCGGCTCGCTGGCGAGGAACGCGATGTGGTCCACCACGCCGGAATTGTCCGTCGCCGCGTTTTTCGGCGTGCCCAGGTAGTACATGTCCTGGTTCGGGATCCCGGCCGGCCCCATGTGCACCTGGATCTTGCCGTTGATGCCCAGCCAGTAACCCGGAAACGGGAAATCCGGCCGCGGCATGACCTCGAAGCCGAGTACGTCGACGTAGAAGTCCTTGGTACGCTCAAGGTCGTTCGCGCGCACGAAATAGTGGTTCAGCTCGGTCAGCGGCATCATGCTCTCCAGAGTGGGAATTCTCGCCAAAAGGGGAATTTACAGCGAATTGCGGCACCTTCGCCAGATACTGCGCGGCGAGGCGCGCGGCGCGGGCGCCGTCAGCCGCGCGCGGGGATACTGCGAATCGCCGCGATGCGCCAGCGGCTGGCGTCCTTGCGCACGACGAAAGCCATGACGCCGCGCCGGATGGCGCCGACCGCGCCGCCGCCGGGCGTGCCGAGTGCGCCTCCTTCCAGTTCGTAGCTGACATCGGCCAGCGCGATATCCTTGCCGAGCATGCGCACGTGGGCGACTTTGGTACGCGTGCGCACGCCGGCGTACACGTTGGCGTGCTGTTCGGCAAAGAGCTTGAGCAGCGCCTTCCGGCCACGTGCCGGGCGCCCGGTGGCGCTGATGATGTCCACGTCCTCGGTGAGCAGTTGCGCGTAGGCTACGGTGTCGCCAGCATTCCAGGCCGCCTCACGCGCGGCGACCAGCGCGACGATCGCCTTCTCGTCGAGCTTGAACTGCTTGTGCCAGCCCAGGATGGCGGAATCCCGGCCGTAGCGCGCCGGCGCCCGGGACTTGCGCAGCCGGTCGGTGATGCTGGCGGCCTTGAGCCGCTCGAGGTCGGTTTTTTTCCAGCTCATGGCGATACATTATGCTTCACTAACACATTGACCAAAAGGACGTAGCGCAATGAAACCCGGTGAGAAGATCCAATTCAAGCCTGAAACCACGGCCGAGGCCTTCGCCGGGACGCTGGCTGCGCGCGGCGTCGACTACCTGTTCGCCAATGGCGGAACGGACTTCGCGCCAATCGTGGAAGCGTACGCGAAAGGACAGTCGCTCGGCTGGAAGCTGCCGCAGCCGGTGATCGTGCCGCACGAGAACATGGGTGTCGCCATGATGCACGGCTACACCATGGTGAGCGGCCGCGCGCAAGCGATGATGGTTCACGTCGGATTGGGAACCGCAAACTGCGTGAACGGCATCATCAACGCCGCCCGCCAGCAAATCCCAATGCTGCTCTCCGCGGGCCGCACACCGCTCACCGAGTCGGGCGACGTGCCGGGGGCCAGAAACCAGTACATCCACTGGGCGCAGGAGCATTTCGACCAGGGCGGCATGCTGCGCGAGTTCGTGAAGTGGGACTACGAGCTGCGCCATCCAGAGCAGGTCGTGACCGCGGTGGACCGCGCGCTCGCGATCGCCCGGAGCTCGCCGCAAGGCCCGGTCTACCTTACGCTGCCGCGCGAGATCCTGGGCGCTCCGTTGCCGCAGAAGTACGCCACGGATAACCCCACGATGGTGGCGCCCGCCCCGTCCCTCCCCGATCCCGACGCGATCGAGCAGTTGGCAAGGATGCTCGGGGCGGCGGCGCGCCCGCTCCTCATCACCGCCAACGGCGGGCGCAGCGCGGACGCGCGCAAGGCGATCGCGCTGCTCGCCGAGACCTTCGGCATCCCCGTCGTCCACTATCGGCCGCGCTATCTCGCGCTGCCGACGGAGCACCCGATGCAGGCCGGATGGGATCCGCACGCGCTGCTCAAGGATGCCGATCTCGTGCTCGTCGTCGAATGCGACGTGCCGTGGATTCCCGCGCAGGGCAATCCGCAGCCCGACGCGAAGGTCGTGCACATCGGCGCCGATCCGCTCTTCGCGCGCTATCCGCTACGCGGCTTCCGGACCGACGTCGCTCTTGCGGGCGCGGCAGGCCCGATTCTCATGGCGCTCCTCGAGCGCGCGCAGCACCACACACCGTCCCCGGACAAGCTGAAGGCACGGCGAGAGCAGGTCGCCGCTGAGGCGCAAAGCACACGAATCAAGGCGCGTAGCGGCGCCGCCGCGATGCCGGACGCCATCACGCCGAAATACCTGTCCGCCTGCCTGAGCAGGATCGCGGGCGACACGACGGTTTTCGTCAATGAATACCCGCTGCTCCTCGAGGAAATGGAGCTTCGCGCCGCCGGCGACTACTACGCGAACCCGTCCTCGGGCGGACTCGGATGGGGACTGGGCGCCGCGCTCGGCGCCAAGCTTGCTTCGCCCGAAAAGACCGTCATCTGCACAGTGGGCGACGGCGCCTATATGTTCGGCAATCCTACCCCAGCCCACTACGTCTCCCAGGCGATGGGACTGCCAGCGCTTTTCGTCATTTTCAACAATGCCCGCTGGGCGGCCGTGCATCGCTCCACGCTTGCGATGTACCCCAAGGGCCACGCCGCGGGCATGAAGGAACCGCCCTTCGCCACCCTGGAGCCCTCGCCGCGGTTCGAGCATGTAGTGCAGGCCTCCGGCGGTCACGGCGAGCGCATCACCGAGCCGAAGGACGTTTTGCCGGCGCTGGAGCGTGCGCTGAAGATAGTGCGGGAGGAGAAGCGTCAGGCACTCCTCAACGTCTGCCTGGAACCTAGCTACACCAAGACGAGTTAGGGCAGTGCTTTAACCGGTTGGCGGAGAGAGAGTCCGCCACAACAGATCCTAATATATTGATTTTTATTGGATTAAGGCCATGGTCTACGGTCTACCCACATTCCTACCCACGAAGCAGTCCGTCTGGGCTTTAAGGCGAATCGTAACATCGACCGCGAGCGGAAATGGCGACTCGGCGAGATTTCCACGCGCCTCTAGCGTAGCTTGAGCCCGACGCCACTACTGCAGCCCGAAACCGCAACTATCGGCGATTTGCGGATCTCGGCTTTCGGCCGAGAGCGTCCCCGTGCGCCCGCCCGGCCCTTTGATACACAACTGCAATCGGACATGCTCTTCGACATGATGGTCAGAAAGAAGGCGGGGAGCTGACCCAAATGGCTTCCGCCTCGCGGTTGCTTCGGTTGCACCAGCGATGCGGCAGCTCGCTGTGAAAATAGATGCTATCTCCGCTGGCCAGGTCGTGCCATACCCCGCCGACTTCGACCTTCAATTGTCCTTTCAATACGACCACGGCGTCTTCGCCTTCATGCGAAAACGTCGGCCCGCTCTGCGCACCCGGCGCAGCGTGAAGCCACAGAATCGACGTACGCCGGCGCAAATCCGGACTCAACAGTTCGTAGCTTATGTTCGAAGCAGGAAGCGTGATGCGTTTCCTCTCGCGACGCCGAACGATGCTGACCCGTGCCGTGCCTGTCGCGCGGCCGGTCTTGAACATCAATGCACCGGCAGGTATGCCAAGTACGTCGGCAATGCGCTTCAGTGCGCTCACTGACGGCGTCAGAAGATTGCGTTCGACCTGACTGAGAAAGCTTATCGAGAGCTCCGTCATGGACGCCAACTGCGTCAGCGTCAGCTCCTTCTGCTTGCGAACTGTGCGGATATCGGATCCGAGAGAAATGAGCTCTCGAGCATGCTCTTCCCTGACTTTGATCGTGCGTTTGCTGCCGGATCGAGTGGTTTTCGATGATTGGGCCATTGTTACGGCGCATTCCTGTCTGGTTAGCTAGAGACAATATTTAAACCGGATGGCATATGCTCACGGGCCATGAATATCTTTTCCACCGTTTGTCCGAGCTTCAGATCTTCCGACCGGCCGTCAAGAACGATGCGGCCCTCTCGAAGTATATAGGCGCGTTGACTTAGCGAAAGCGCCTCGGCGACGTTTTGTTCGATGAGCAACACTGAAACGCCGTTGCGGTTAATGGCGCGGATGGCCTTTTCCACCGCGCTTCGCATGTAAGGCGACAGGCCAATGAATGGCTCGTCGATCAACAGAAGCCGGGGGCTGCTCATCAAGCCTCGTGCAATGGCACACATCTGCTGCTCGCCGCCGGAGAGTAACCTGGCAATCTGCTTCTGACGTTCCTTCAATAACGGGAAAAGTGCATAGGCATGTTCCAGCCCCTGGGCAATTGACTTTTTCCGAGCACGCGGACCGCATCCGAGCATCAGGTTTTCAAGTACCGTCATGTCCGGAAACAGCCGATGTCTCTCGAGGACGTGAGAGATTCCCATTCCGATCATCGCATGCGGAGGAAGCGCGTTAATTGGCCGGCCCTCGAACAGAATCTCACCGCTCCAGATCGGGATGAGTCCGGAGATGCTGTTCATCAACGTGCTTTTTCCGGAACCGTTGGGCCCCATCAAAGCCACGATTTCGCCAGCATCTACATGGATCGCGACGTCCCACAAAATCTGGACGCCGTCATATCCGGATGAGATTTGGCGAACGTCAAGCATCGTCGCCGTCTTCGGTTCCAAGATACGCGTTCACCACCCGTCGATCCTGCGTGACCATGGCAGGCTCTCCCTCCACCACCTTCTCGCCAAGATTCATCGCGATCAGACGGCCGACAAAGCGCTGGACCGCCGCCAGATTGTGCTCTATGAGTACGATCGTTACACCAGCATCACGTATCGTCAGCAGGAGATTGATCAGTCCGTCGATTGCGGCGAAATCCACTCCCGCAAAAGGCTCGTCGAGCAGCACAATCCTTGGCCGGGTGGCCAGTGCCCGGCCGATCTCAAGACGCTTCCTCTGTCCCGTACTGGCTCCCCGCGCGGGCGTATCCCAGTGCTGCGCGAGCCCGACCTGCTCCAGGCATTGAAAAGCGTGCTTGCGCGCATCCGCCAGGTTCTTTTCACTTGCCAGCGACGCGACGACGACATTATCGAGAAAGGTCATTGACGAGAAAGGGCGCGAGGTCTGGAATGTCTTTACCAGACCGCGACGTGCGATGTCCTCGGGCATCCGCCCTGTGATGTCGACCTCATCGAGCCGCACCTCTCCGCTGTTCGGACGTACGTACCCGGAGATGGCGCTGAACAGCGTCGACTTCCCGGCGCCGTTCGGGCCGATGATCCCCAGGATTTCGCCGCGTGCAACGTCAAAGCTGACCGCATTGAGCGCCCTCAATCCGCCGAACGCACAGGAAACCCCGCGCACTGAAAGCAGCGCGGTCACAGGCCCCCGTCGGCAATAAGGTGAATGTCGATATTCTCGCCCCCCTGGCGCCATACGCGTTCGCCGATCTCCTTCAACAGATCCCATTGCGATGGATCGATTTGCGCAAAGACGTTGACCGGGGCGTCTCCTCTCCACTCCCTGACGATCTCGGGGCCGTAAAACATTCCTATTGCCTCGAATCCCGTATGTTCATATGCCTCGGCCCATTCGCAAAAATAGATGACATCACCCAGGCTCACTCGGATGCTCTGATGTTCTCGCGGTGGTTTCTCCGCCAGATTGACCGGAACAAAGATCTCACGCCCCGACCAACGCGCTTGAAATACTTTGGCCCCCATCGGTAGTGCATTCGAAATGCACTCAATCGTTCGCTTGGCCTCGGCCGCAAGCTTCGCCCTGAGCGTGCCGCCCCGCTCGAAACGGAATTCAAGATGCATCGGTTGTTGTCCTTCTTGAGTTATCGCCGCACACTTTTGATCAGCCTGGCACGTACTCGCGTCGTTCCCGCCTTGCGCGGAACAGACCGGCCAGCCCGTCAGGCCTGTAGACCGAAATCAGCATGATCAGGAATCCATAGATCAACAGATCCACGTTTCGCCCAGTCCCAGAAAACAGCACGCGGGAATACTCGGAAATCGGGACCAGAACAATCGCACCCAGTATTGGCCCGGCGACCGTCCCGGCACCACCCAGTATCGGAATCAGCGCAATCACCACGGAGAAGGAAAGCGCGAGTACGCTAAAGGGGTCGATGAACAAAACGTACTGCGCAAAGAATACGCCTCCGATTCCCACGATGCCGGCGCTCAACGCCATTGCGAGGAGTTTGTACGATGCCGGTGAAAATCCGAGGCTTCTTGCGGCCTCCTCATCGTCCCGCAGCGCCCGCAGAATATAGCCGAAGCGGGAATTCTCCAACCACCAGACAAGTGCGGTAACCGCGGCGAGCAATCCGAGCGCGATGTAGTAGTAGGGAACTTTATTCCTGTGGAATTGCAGGTTCAGCAGCCCCTGCTCCTGCACCGGTAGTTGCAGCCCCATCGCGCCCCCCACCCAGTCCCACGCTATGAAGAGCTGGAAGGCGGATTCGGCGACGACCAGGGTTGCGATGACGAAGTAGTGTCCTTTCAGGCGAAAACAGGGAATACCGACCAGCACACCTGCGGCAGCGGCTACCGCGCCTCCTGCTGCCATACCGAACCAGGGATTCAACCCCAGCTTGAGCGACAGCACGGTAGAGGTATAGGCCCCCAAACCGAAGAACAGTCCATGGCCCACCGAGATCTGGCCCGCATATCCACCCAGGATGTTCCAGCCGTGACCAAGCATCGCATACAGAAAAATGACGACCATCATGCGCAATTCGAAGGGCCGGTCGGACAGTGCCAAGGGTACGACCAGCAATACTCCAAGCAACCCGGCCAGAGCCAGCGACTTCAAAAGGCTTCTTTCAGATCGGACCAAGTTCTTGCCGGCTCAGAGGCGGCCAAAGAGCCCGCGCGGACGAACCAGAACGACAATCAGATAGAGCAGATAGACCGGGACAAACTTCAGCTGGGAACTGATGAAGAATCCAGCCAGAACTTTCAACAGCCCGATAATCACTCCTGCCACCAGCGCACCGTGAATCGAACCAAAGCCGCCCAGCGCCACTGCAACATACGCAATGAGGACGAACATCGCGCCGACGCGGGGAAACACCGGGTAGAAATTCGACAGCAATGAGCCCGCGATCCCAACGCAGGCCGCGCCAATTCCCCACGCAAGCGCATACATGCGGTCGACATTGATGCCCAGAGTCGAGGCAGCCTGGCGATCCTGCGATGCGGCACGCAGCGAGCGGCCGGTTGCGGTTCGAAACACGAGCCAATAGAGCGCCCCGGTTGCTGTCGAAGCTCCCACTACGGCCGCAAGCTGAGGTGCCGGCAATGTAAAGGGCCCCACCTCGAGTACCCCGGATAGAAGACCGCTTCGCACCGCAAAGTAGTCCGCACCCATGATGAATTGCGCAGCGGCCTGCATGAACACCATCAACCCGAACGTCGCAAATATCTGTGAGTTCATGCTCCCCTGCATCACGCGCCGCACGAGCAGGTAGTACACGAGCAAGCCAAAGACGAACATCATTACGGCTACGAACGGCAACGTGACGACGGGATCCGCGCCCCAGGTTGCAAAGGCGAGATAGCTCGCGTACATGCTGAGCATCAGAAACTCGCCGTGGGCGAAATTCACCACGTTCATGACTCCGTAAATCAGGGTCAGCCCGATGGCAATCAGGGCAAAGATGAACCCCATCCCGATTCCACTCAAGAACAGTTGAACTAGCAGGTCCCCCGACATGCACTTTGCCGCTGCGGCCGACGGGTTCCCGTTGGATTTCGCTATCAGCCGTCAACGCCCGGCGGGCCGGGGCCAGACAAGCTTCGCGGCCGCCTGATCAAACGGCCAGACCATGCGCGGAGCGCCATCAAGGGTCTGCACGAATATGCCGCGCGTCAGATCGTTCTGGCCAGTCTGATCGAAGCGTATTCCGGTCCAGGGCATGATCAGCTTGTCCGGAGCGAGATTGGTGGCTGCCAACGCATCCCGGATCTTCTTCGGATCGGTCGAACCTGCGCGATTGATCGCATCGGCAAGCGTCATCATTGCCACAAATGCGCGTGCGGGCGTTCCATCCATGTCCTTTCCATAACGATCCCGATAGAGCTTCGCCACCTGCGCTACTACGGGGTTTTTCGACGCAAGGTCCCGTGACCAATGTTCGCGAACTAGATAAAAATTCGCATCGGGGCCGAGCGCCTCACGAAATGCACTTGAGCCGAAGGCCGCCCCAATTGCCATCACGCCACGAGGGCTGAACTTGTATTGTTTGTACGTGCGAGCGAAAAGAATGGCCTCAGCGTCGTAGGAGGCATGGAAAACCACATCCGGCTTTGCGGCGATCAGACGTAGGACTTCGCTGGTCACGTCGGCTGTCCCCTGCTGGTAGCTGATATCTGCAATCAGCTTGAAATCGGAAAATTCAGGCATATAACCTTCGACCGACTTCGCAAACTCCTGCCCCCAGAGCGTATTTTCATGGACAACTGCAATCGTCTTGATCTGATCCTTCGAGCGCTTGTTCAACTCGCGCAGGAAAGTGAAGAAGTCTCTCGCCTGGGTCCGGGAACTGGGCGTCGTCCGAAAAAACCACTTGAAACCGCGCTCGGTAAGGGTGGTCGCCTCGGACTCGCCCGATATGTAAGGCACACCCATGCGCTCTGCCACCTGGCTGGACGTTGCCGCAACAGAACTGTGGAATGCCCCAATCAGGGCTACCGCTTTTTGTTGAACGATCAATCGCTCGGCCTCGGCTGCTCCCGTTTCAGGAGACCCCTGGTGGTCAGCGACAATCAGCACAATTTTCGCGTTGCCAAGTGCCGGCAGGCCCTCGGTGGCGGCGAATGGAATGCCAAGGTCGGGATATTTGTTGTTTATGATCTCGACCGCGAGGCGGATTGCGTTGACCGTATCCTCTCCGGATTTTGCCACCTGACCGGAGAGCGGATACAGCGCGCCAATGCGCACCTCGTCGGCTGAATGTGCCAGCCCGAGCCAAAACACCAGGCAGAATAAAACGATGAAGCGACCTACTGGATTACGGGTATACATGACTCGCCTCCTCCAAGATTGTTGACCACGGCCGTCGCACCGACTTTCGCTCGCAAGCGAGCGCAGGCGATGTCCATCGTCGAGTTACCATATCCTCCAACTCTAACTCATATAAGCCCCGCCATTGACATTGAGAGTCTGGCCTGTGATAAAGCTCGATTCATCGCTGGCAAGAAAAACGGCCGCACCCGATACCTCGTCCGGACGCCCGAACCTGGCAAGAGGGGTGATCGAGATAAGGCGCTGGCGCAACTCTTCGGGCCATCCGAAGGTCATATCGGTATCAATGTCGGCCGGTGACAAGCAATTCACCCTGATGCCCAGCGGCGCAAAATGACGCGCGAGCGAACGCGTCAGACCGATCAGCCCCGCCTTGGACGCAGCATAGGCTGGTCCCATCGCGATTCCGCCGATCTGGCCTGCGATCGATCCAAGATTCACGATGCTTCCACCAGTAACGCGGTCGCGCATCACGCCCGCAGCGGTACGTGAACAAAAAAACATCGAGCGCAGGTTAATAGCGAACACGTCATCCCAATCCTTCACGTCCGTCTTCCACGGATCAACAGGGCCCGCGATGCCTGCATTATTGACGAGGATATCTAACCCGCCGAATGCCTGCACGGCAGTCTGCACCAGCCGTCCGGATGATTCCGTATCGCGCAGATCGGCTGTCAACCCTATCCACGGCCCGCGTTCGCCGAGTGTCGATTCTGCAGTCCTGACCGACGCCTCAGTGCGGCCGACCACGGCAACGCGCGCACCTTCCGATAGATAAGCAGCGGCGATTGCCAAGCCGATGCCACGCGTGCCCCCGGTGACTATCGCTACTTTGCCGGCCAGACGCTGCATGGACGGATCAGGCATCGACCACAGGGTTCTGAAGCACACCCACGGTCTCCACCTCTACGCGCAGCACGTCACCTTGCTTGAGAAATATTTTCCGGAATCCCCCAACCCCATAGGGGGTGCCCGTCGAAATGATATCTCCCGGACGCAATGTCACCCGCGCCGACAGGAACTCGATGAGATCGAACACGGAGAACACCATCTGCGAAGTATCGCCGTCCTGCATGAGGTCGGTATTCAGCCACGTCTTCAGCTTGAGTCGATGCATGTCACCGGCCGCCTGCACCGAGACGACGCCTGGGCCCACGGGCGTCGACCGGTCCAAAGCCTTCGAGGAAATCCAGTCGACGATGCGATTCTTGCCCAGTTGTACCCACTGCAGGTCACGGGCAGTCACGTCGTTCATGATGGTCAGGCCGGCGATGTGTTTCGGCGCGTCAGCTTTCGAAACGCGGGTCGCCGCGCGACCGATCATGACGGCAAGCTCGCCTTCATAATCCATCTGC
>JBBPIU010000011.1:0-44794 GCA_038040245.1 Pseudomonadota bacterium
GGCGGCGAGTGGCGCCAGTACGAGCAGATCTTTCCCGCGCTCGCCAAGAGCAAGATCGACCAGGTTTCGCTCGAGTGCATTCACTCGAAAATTCCGGTCGAATTGCTCAGGCTGCTCAAGGGCAAGGATGTTCTGCTGGGAGTTATAGATGTAGCAAATGATCGAATTGAAACTCCAAAAGAGGTTCTTGGAGTAATAGAAAAAGCACTACAGTTCGTACCGAAGAAGCATCTTTTCCCGTGCACCAACTGCGGCATGGCGCCGATGGACCGCGCGATCGCGGTGGCGAAGCTGAAAGCGCTGGCGGCGGGCGCGGCGCTGGCGCGCAAGCGCTACCGCTGAGGCTTCAGAAACTCCAGCAGCAAGCGGCTCACTTCCTCCGGTTGCTCCTGCTGCACCCAGTGCCCGGCCCCGTCCACGAAATGGATGCCGGACAGTCGCGTGCAGGCGCTGCGCATTTTCTCCAGGTCGCCGGGCCGCTGGTAAGGCCCCCAGTCGCTCTTTCCCGCGATGAAGCAGGACGGCACGTCGATCGTGCGGCCGAAAAAGACATCGAGTTCGGCGTTGTGCCTGCGTTCCGTCCTGCAGCGGTACCACTGCAGGCCGCCCTGGAACCCGGTCCTCTCGAATTCCGCGCTGTACACCCTCAGCTCGTCGTCGGGAAGCCACTTGCACGCGGCGATCTCGCTCGCGAACGGCATCTCCGGCGCCACGGTCTGCGCCATTCCCTTGCCGAGCTCCATGACGTAATACGCCGGCAGCTTGGCCATTTCCGCGGCAACCCATGCCTTGAGCGGAAAAGGCTGGTTCTGCTTCCAGTCCGCGCTCTTGTAGTGATAGTAGGCACGCAGAAACGCGTGGACACCCTGCGGGCAGTTGCGCATGTCGGCGTCGGCCTCGCGCGTCGAGTAATACCACTGGTAATGCTTGCGCGGCCGATCGAGCGCCGCCAGGTCGGCGTGGATGCGGTCGACGGTGCTGCTGGATAACGGCGCCGGCGGTCCGGCAAACGGCGCGCTCATCAGCGCCACCGAGCGGAACACATCCGGCCGTATCAGCGAACACCAGGCGGCGACGGGGGAGCCGAAGTCGTGCCCCACGACCGCCGCGATTGAGCGATGGCCGAGCGCAGCGACGAGTGCCAACGTGTCCTGCACGAGATTGAGAAGACGGAAGGAACCGACGTCGCCGTCGTAGTCGCCGTCCCATCCCGTGGTGCGCCCGTAGCCCCGCTGGTCGGGGGCAACCACGTGAAATCCCGCCGCCGCGAGCGGCAGCATCACCTTTCGCCAGCTATAAGCGAGTTCGGGGAAGCCGTGGAGCAACAGGACCAACGGCCTGTCACCGGTTTCGTAGCCCGCTTCCAGCACGTGCATCGTGAGGCCATTGATATCCGGCAGTAAGCGGGAACGGATTCCGGCGGAAGTATTTATCTGCGTCATCATTCCGGGTTACCCTTTGCTGTCCTTTATCGTCACAACACCAGTAACAACGCCAACAAGGCCACCATGTACCCTAACACCTCGCTTTTCATCGATGGCGCCTGGTGCGCCGCTGCTTCCGGCCGCACCATGCCCGTCATGAACCCGGCCACCGGCAAGCAGATCGGCACCCTCGCCCACGCCGAGCGCCCGGACCTCGACCGCGCGCTCGAGGCCGCGCGAAAAGGGTTCGCGGTGTGGCGCAAGATCTCGGCTTTCGAGCGCTCGAAGATCATGCGCAAGGCCGCCAACCTGCTGCGCGAGCGCTCCGAGATGATCGCGCCGCTGCTGACCATGGAGCAGGGCAAGACGCTCGCCGAGGCCAAGGGCGAGGTCCTCGCCGGCGCCGACGTGATCGACTGGTTCGCCGAAGAGGCGCGCCGCGCCTACGGGCGGGTGATCCCGGCGCGCAGCGAAGGCGTCTACCAGCTGGTGATCAAGGAGCCGGTGGGGCCGGTCGCGGCGTTCACGCCGTGGAATTTCCCGATCAACCAGATCGTGAGGAAACTCTCGGCCGCGCTGGCGGCCGGCTGCTCGATCATCGTCAAGGCGCCCGAGGAGACCCCGGCCTCCCCCGCCGAGCTGATTCGCGCGTACGCGGATGCCGGTGTTCCGGCCGGCGTCGTCAACCTGGTCTACGGCGACCCGGCGGAGATCTCCAGCTACCTGATCCCGCATCCGGTGATCCGCAAGATGTCGTTCACCGGTTCGACCGTGGTCGGCAAGCAGCTCGCGGCGTTGGCTGGTGCGCACATGAAGCGCGTCACCATGGAACTCGGCGGGCACGCGCCGGTGATCGTCTTCGATGACGCCGATATCGAGGTCGCCGCCAAGACCATGGCGGCGAGCAAATACCGCAATGCCGGGCAAGTGTGCGTTTCGCCGACCCGTTTTCTGGTGCAGGAAGGCGTCTACAAGACGTTTGTCGACAAATTCGTCGAGGCAACGAAGACCCTCAAGGTCGGCGACGGCATGGAGTCCGGCGTCACCATGGGTGCGCTCGCCAACCCGCGCCGCTCGCGCGCGATGCAGGCCAACGTCGAGGACGCGCAGAAGCACGGCGGCAAAGTGCGCACCGGCGGCCACCGCATCGGCGACCAGGGCAATTTCTTCGAGCCGACCGTCATCACCGAGCTGCCCAACGACGCCCAGGCGATGAACGTCGAGCCGTTCGGCCCGATGGCGGTGATCAATCCATTCAAGAGCTTCGATGACGCGGTGACGGAAGCGAACCGCCTGCCCTTCGGCCTCGCCGCCTACGCGTGGACCCGCTCGGCCAAGACCGCCAACGCCATCGCTTCATCGGTGGAGACCGGCATGATGACCATCAACCACCTCGGCCTCGCCCTGCCCGAGGTGCCGTTCGGCGGCGTCAAGGACTCGGGCTACGGCTCGGAGGGCGGCAGCGAGGCGATCGAGGCCTACCTGAATTCGAAATTCGTCTCGCAGGCGGGGCTATAAAAGCGGGCCGGCAGCGTCGGCGGCCTGAATGACCGCTTTCCACCCGAAGCAGACTTACCCTGATCTCGTTGGCGCTATTATTGGCGGGCAGGTCAACATTAACGACAGGAGAACCCATGGCATATCTTCTTATTCGTCACAAGGTCGCTAATTTCGCCAAATGGAAGCGCGGCTATGACGCTCATTCGCATGCCCGGAGGAAAGCAGGTTTGAGGGAAAAGACTCTGCTTCGAAGCGTTAGGAACCCGAGAGAGGTGTTTATTCTGTTTCAAGCAAGCGACCTAAAAAAAGCAAAGGGGTTTGCTTCCAACCCGGGCCTACGTAAAGCCATGAAAAACGCTGGCGTAGTCGGTAAGCCGGAAATTTGTATCCTGAGGTAGCGTCGATCGGTTGAACCCGCCACCCATAGCGGTCACTCAAGCGTAGACTCCCGCGCAGGCTGGTCCGGGAGGGGTAGTGAGCGAAGTCCGACACAGGCAGTTTCAGATTGCCGCAGGTGCGCTTCCGGGTAATGCCCGCAATGCCTGAGGGCACGAAACGCCGTGTAAGGCTCTTTCTCGTCATCCTCGGCCTCGTCGGCGCGAGCTCCATAGCGTTTGGCGGCATTCTCGGTATCGCGTACTCCACCAGCGCGGGCGCCATAGCGTTTGGCGGCATTGCCGGTATCGGTCCCAAACAGTCCCTGTTGGCAGCGATGGGTGCGTTGGGCGCCGTCCTTGTAAGCATCCCGATTACCTTGGTGATCGTAGGCGCTGAAATCTTCCTGCCACGGACGCGGGTGGGGCTTGCGCTCGAGCGGGCACCATTCCTCGTTACCTTGGTGCTCAAGTCGATCGCATACAGTGGGGTGATTGTCCTCGTCGTCGGGAGCAACCTTGGGCGACGGGTGGCCGCTTACGCGGTTTTCGGTCCCGAGGCCGCACAAAGGGTCCTGCAGGTCGTGCAGGCCGTGGGCTTTCCCGTCGCTGTGTCGGTCAGCTTGATCTCCCTTTTCATGTTTGTCGCGATCATGTTGGTGCAGCTCACCGGCCTGGTCGGCGGGAGCACTCTGCGCAACATCGCTCTCGGCCGCTATCACCGTTCGCGCATCGAAGAGCGCTTTTTCCTCTTCATCGACATCGTTGGCTCTACGCCGCTCGCGGAGAGGCTGGGACCCGCTTCGGTGCATGCTTTTCTCAATCGCGTATTTCAGATTGCCTCCGATCCCATCGACGATCACGGGGGCGATGTTTACCAGTATGTCGGCGATGAGGTCGTGATTACGTGGACGCTCGCCGAGGGCCGAACCGCCGCGCGCCCGATTGCCTGTTACTTTGCAGTAAAGCGTGCGCTTGAATTAGCCGCGAAGGACTTCGAGCGTGAATTCGGCGCCATACCGCAGTTGCGGGCCGCATTGCATGCGGGCCCGGTAATCACGGGCGAGGTAGGAGGCAGCCGTCGTGCGATCGTTTTCCACGGGGATGTGATGAATACGACTTCACGCCTCGAGAATGCGACGCGCGACTTGGGACGTCCATTCCTGGTGTCGGAAGATGCACTGAGCCGCCTCGACGGCAAGGAGGACTACAAGTCAGTGGATCTCGGTCCGCAACAACTGCGTGGTCGCGCGGCTCCGGTACGCGTGTACGCGGTCGAGCTTGGAATGGAAGCGATAGAGATGACCGCCCATCAATAGTCAGATGACGAACGGGATCAATGCGAAGACCTCGGATCGATATTTCGCATAATCCTCGCCAAACGCTTCGCCCATCCAGCGTTCCTCGTGTTGGAGTTTCCGCCACACGACGGCAAACATGATCAATACGGCAAGCAGCCCGCGCCATTCCCCTCGCGCGACTACTGTCCCCGCCATCGCGAGCAGCCCGCCGCTGTAGATCGGGTGCCGGACGAAACGGTAAGGCCCGCTGCGAATGAGCTCATGATCGCTCTTGAGCGTGACCGTTCCGCTCCAATTCTTTCCGAGATGGACTCTCGCCCAAGCTGCGAAGGCGAGACCCGCCGCCACCACGGCGGCGCCGATCCAGTGCGTGGCCGGCCCGCCGGGAAACATCCGCTCGCCAAGGACTCCCCATGGCAAATTTCGTGGCGCAAACAACAGGAGGATGGCGACAGTCATCGGCACCAAGTGCGCGGCGCGAGAGGCAATCGATTCTTCGCGGGCGGTGGCCTTGACCTTGGAGGCCGAGAGCAACCAGTACCCGGCACATGCCAGCCACAGGAAAGGAATCACATATTCGTAGAGCAGGCCGTAGAGCAGATCCATTGCCTTCCCTCGCGGTTGCGGCATCGCGGGCAAGTCAGTCGGCGTAGCCCGGCAGCTCGCGGTCGAGGATCCGCATCATCGCTTCGAAGAACAGGCGATCTCGCTCGTCGCGCGAATGGCGGTCGTCCACCGGCGGCGCCTGCACCTGCGCGACGATCGCCTCCGAGAGCACTTCCAGCGGCTCGCCGGTGCTCATCGCCAGCACCTGGGCGCGGCACACGCGCTCCAGTTTGTAGAGCCGCCGGTAGGCCTGCGCGACGGTCTCGCCCGTCACGAGGATGCCGTGGTTCTTCATGAAGACGGTGTGCTTGCCGCCGATCACGCGCGCCAGGCGCTCGCCCTCTTCGAGCGTATCCGCGGTCCCCGTGTAGGTGTCGTCGTAGGCGATGTGGCCGTGAAAAAAGGCCGCGGTCTGGCTCGCCGGCACGACGCGGTTGTCCTTCAGCATGTTGAGCGCCACCGCCCAGGTCTGGTGCGTATGCAGCACCACGCGCGCGCCGGTGATGCGGTGGATCGGCGCGTGGATGCATTGCGCCGACAATTCGACCACGCCCTCGCCCTCCAGCGTTTTGCCGGACTCGTCGAACACGATCACGTCGCTCGCGCGGGCCTCGGACCAATGCAGGCCGAAGGGCAGGATCAGGAACTGGTCGTTGCGCCCGGGCACGGTGACCGTGAAGTGGTTGTCGATGCCCTCCTCCAGCTCGTGCAGCACCGCGAGGCGATGGGCGGCGGCAAGGTGGATCTTCGCCTGAATGACGGGGTCGATTGCGCGCAGCGGATGGACGGACATGGCGAACCTCGAAGGGTGGGCGATTGGGGTTAACTGCCTGGGCGCAGTATAGCGAGCCGTTCGCGGCGGAAGTGGACAACAGCAAGGACCAAGGCGGCGGCCTGCAGCAGGGCGCAGAAGAAAAACGGGGTGCCGATGCGCCAGTCGCCCTTGGGCAGGTGCGAAACCATGGTCAGCAGCGGCGCGCCGAGCACCGGGGCGATCACCGCCATCAGGCTGTTCAGCCCGCCCACCGCGCCCAGCGCCTGCCCCTGGCTGCGCGCGTCCGCGGCGCTCGAGATGATGCTCTGGATGGACGCCGCAACGGTAGCGCCGAGCAGGTTGACGAAAATGATCGCGAAAATCATCCAACCCTCGGTGGCGGCGCCCCACAGCACGTAAGCGAGCGTCGAGGACAGGAGCCCGAGGACCGCCAGCCGCCGCGGGCTCAAGCGCCTGAGCAGGCGCCCGAGCAGCAGACCCTGCACGATGGCCGACACAATGCCGACCGCCGCGAGCGACCAGCCGTTCTCCAGCGGCCCCCAGCCGAACTTGAAAGTGGTGTACAGCACCCAGGTCGTGTAGAGCACGAACTGCGCAAGCCCGCTGCACGCAATCACGGCAACCAGCGGCCCCGCGCCCTTCAACTGCGTGAGCCCGTGCAGCGAGCGGATCGGATTGGCGGACTTCCATTCGAATGCACGCCGGCGCTCCGCCGGCAACGATTCGGGCAGCACGAAATAGCCGTACAGCAGGTTGACGAGCGCGAGGCTGCCGGCGACGAAGAACGGCAGGCGCAGGTCGATCGCGCCCAGCAGCCCGCCCATCACCGGCCCGAGGATGAAGCCCAGGCCGAACATCGCCCCCAGCATACCGAAGCGCTTGGCGCGCTCTTCGGGCGGCGTGATGTCAGCGACATAGGCGTTGGAGACCGCGATATTGGCCTGCATCGCGCCGCTCACCAGCCGCACCGCGATCAGCATCCATAGGGCGGTGGCAAGCGCGGTGAGGAGGAAACTCAGCGCCAGGCCGCAGAACCCGAGCAGCAGCACCGGCCGGCGGCCGTAGCTGTCCGAAACCGCGCCCAGGATCGGGGAGGCGAAAAAGTTCGCCAGGCCGAATGCAAGCGTCACCACGCCGTACCACAAAGCCTGCTCCGCCTGCGAGCCGGTGAAACTGCCCACCAGCGCCGGCAGCACGGGAATGATCAGGCCGATCGACACCATGTCGATCAGCGTGGTCAGCATGATGAACGGCATCGCTGCCGTGCGGTCCCGGTGCGGCGAGAACAGCTTGAAGCGGAGTTGGGTCAAGCCCGAAAGGTACCAGAGCGCGATTGCCGTGGTCACAGTAATTGTGTAGGATCATGTGTAAGGAGTCACACATGGCAACCAACCTTTCCCTGGATCCCGATCTGATCGACCGCGCAGTGGCAGTCAGCGGCGAGAAGACGAAAAGAGCGGCGGTGACCCGCGCGCTTGAGGAGTTCATTGCGCGCCGCAAGCAGAAGCGCCTGGTCGAGTTGATGGGAAAGCTCGAATGGGACACTTCGTTCGACTACAAGGCTGAGCGCTCGCGCGGGTGAGCCTGCTGGTCGATACCAGCGTCTGGTCGCTGGCGTTCCGCCGCAATGAAGCGTCCTCCGCCCCGGAGGTACGTGCGCTGCGCGAGGCCCTTGAGGGCGGCGAAACCGTCGTGACCGCCGGGCTGATACTGCAGGAACTGCTGCAGGGGTTCGCCGGCCCGCGTGCGCGCAAGGACATCATTGACCGGTTTTCGGCCCTGCCGCTTCTCGCTCCCGACCGGCAGGACCACGTCGACGCCGCAGAGTTGCGCAATCGCTGCCGTCGCGCCGGCGTGCAGATTGGCACCATCGACGCGTTGCTTGCGCAACTCTGCATTCGGCACCAACTGACCTTGCTTACCACCGACAACGATTTTGTCCGGGCTGCCCTGCACTGTCCGCTGCGCGTCTGGAAGCGTAATGGCTAACGCAAACGGTGAGTCGATCCGGGTGGCGGTGCTCGGCGCGGGCGCGGTGGGCTGCTTTTTCGGCGGCATGCTGGCGCGCGCGGGACACCACGTCACCCTGATCGGCCGGCCCGCCCATGTCGAAGTGTTCCGGAAGTCGGGCCTGCATTTCGAGGGGCTCAAATTCAACGAGCACGTTCCGGTCGAGGCCAGCACCGAAGCCGCTGCGGTGCGCGGCGCGCGCCTGATCCTGTTCTGCGTGAAATCCACCGACACCGAGCAGGCCGCCGCCCAGATCGCGCCCTTCCTGGATGACGACAGCCTCGTGGTGAACCTGCAGAACGGCGTCGACAACAGCGAGCGCATCCGGGCCCGCGTTTCCCGACCCGTGATTCCCGCGGTGGTCTACGTCGCCACCGAGATGGCCGGCCCGGGGCACCTCAAGCACCACGGCCGCGGCGACCTCGTCATCGGCAGTCTGGATGGCAAGGTTTCAGTCGAATTTCTTGAAGAAATTAAAAGAACCTTCGAAGCGGCGGCCGTCCCGGTAACGATCTCCGGCAACGTGGCGGGCGAGCTCTGGGCCAAGCTGGTGGTGAACTGCGCCTACAACGCCCTCTCCGCGATCACGCAGCTTCCCTACGGCAAGATGATCGCCGGCGCCGGCATTCGCGAAACCATGCGCGACGTCATCGAGGAAACGCTGGCCGTGGCCAAAGCGAGCGGCGTGACCATGGCGCCCGACCTGCTCGCCAGGACCTACAAAATCGCCGAAGCCATGCCCACGCAATACTCCTCCACCGCGCAGGACCTGGCGCGCGGCAAACCCACCGAGATCGATCACCTCAACGGCTACGTGGTGCGCAAAGGCGAGAAGCTGGGCGTGCCGACACCGGCCAACCGCGTGTTGCATGCGCTGGTAAAGCTGATGGAGACGAAGCAGCCTACGTTTCCAGCGTCGCGTCCATCGTGATTTTTGCCTTCAGCAGCTTCGACACAGGGCATCCGGCCTTGGCCTTCCCCGCGAGCTCCTCGAACTTCGCCTTGTCGGCGCCGGGAATTTTGGCGCTCACGGTCAGATGGCTCGCGGTGATCTCGAAGCCCTCGCCGACCTTGTCCAGTGTCACCGCCGCGTGCGTCTCGATTTTGTCGGCGGTCAAACCCGCGTCTCCGAGCATCTTGGAGAGCGCCATCGAAAAGCAGCCGGCATGCGCGGCGCCGATCAGCTCCTCCGGATTGGTGCCCTTGCCGTTTTCGAAGCGCGCCTTGAAGCCATAGGGGGCTTCCTTGAGCACGCCCGTCTCGGTGGAAATGGTGCCGCCGCCGTCCTTGATGCCGCCCTTCCAGACTGCCCAAGCCTTCTTGATCATGATCGCTCCCTAAAGTTAGGTCGGCGAAAGGATGTGAATCACCCGGCTGGCGATGAATTCCTTGGTCTTCGCGCCGTAGGCGGCCATGTGCGGCGCGGCGGCGTGCGCTTTGAGCGCATCCATGCTTTGCCACTTCTCGATCACGATAAAGGTATCCGGACCCCACTTGGTCTGGAAGGCAAGCGCGGGGTCCGCGTCGATCGCGGCGCCGTACTCGATGCAACCTTTCTCCGCCCTGACTGCGGCAACGTTGGCACGGAAGGGCGTCAGAATCGAATCGCGCATGCCGGGCTTGGCGGTGATGACGGCGATGACATGGATCATTGGTGGCTTCCTTTGACGATGTCATTCGAAAGCGTAGCTTACGGTGAAGGAGCCGTAGGAGTGCCGGCTGCCCTGCCCGTCGAACTCGGTGGAGCGGAAGACGCGGGCGACGGAGAACTTCCAGCCATAGGCGAAGCCGGCGACGCCAATCGCGAGGTCGGCGACCAACGGGCGCTTGTGGACGCGGTGGCTGTGCACGAAGGTGTTGCCGTCGAGGAAGATGTCCCGCGCCACCACGCGCGCGTCCAGCGCGGCAAAGAGGTGTGCGTGCCACTCCTTGCCGGAGGCGGCTGACCACGCCCCTGGCGAAGTGTTGTTGCCCGCGGGGCGAAGCGGCGAGGAGCCGAAGTCCTCCGGAACGTCTGCGCCGAGACGCAGCTCGACGCCCGCGTTCAGGTAGGTCGCCACGTTCCCGACGCTGGCGCCGACATGCCCGATCAGGTCGGCGCGGTTGGTGTTGCCGATTTTCCGCTTCAGCTTGTGCTCCCAGATCGCCTGCAGGCCGGGTTCGTTGTGCAGCTGGTTGTCCCAGCCCTGGAACCTGGGAAAGCTGCGCAGGTCGTGGATCAGGTGCTGCGCCTCGCGCGCGAGCGACGCCGGCCCGACCATGCCGAGCTTGAGTTCGAACGAATCGAGGCGGCCGGTGCTGGCCGTGCGTTCGCCGCGCCTTTCGTTATAGCCGAGCCCCAGATAGAGCCAGCCGGCGTAGGGCCGGTCGCTGCGGATCAAGTCCTTGCGCGTGCCGTCGCCGGGCGTGTACATCTCCTGCCCGATGGTCGCCACGAGGTTGCGCTCGTCGGCCTCTTCTGCAAACTTTAGCTCGAAGCCGTTCCTGACCGCTTGCTCGGCTGATTCCAGCCAGAGGGGCAAGCACTTCGCGTCCTCGAATTTTTTCAGATCGGGCGAGACCCAGGCCAGCTTCACGCCGCTGGTGTAGTTGCGGTCGGTACGGTGGAAAAGATCGTTCTCCAGATAGACGCTGAACACCCCGCCCTTGCAAACCCGATCCTTTGCGGCCGCCGCGCCTCCGGCGAACGACGCCGCGCCGAGCGCCGCCAGCAGCGCAAAAATCAAAGCCGCGTCAGCGCGTTTTTTCATTCACTCTCTGGAGCTTCTGCAGCGAGCGCATGCCTTTGGCAATTGGAATCTCCGGAAACAGCCTGGGCCACTCAGTGTAGCTCACTTCGCCGACGTAGATGTCGCCTCGCGAATCGACCGCGATGCCGTGCGGCGCGATGAACTTCCCCGCTTCCAGCCCCGGGCCGTCCTGGCCGCCGAGCCGCGCGATCAGCTTGCCCTTCGCATCGACGAAGCTGAGGCGCGGGCCGATGTTCGGATGATTGCGGTTCACCGTCATCCCGGGCCCTAGTTCGCCGATGATGAACCGCAGCTGCGCTCCGCGGCAACAGTACAGGCCGCAGGGCCGGTGCATGTTGACCCACTGCGTCTCGTACTTGCCGTTGCCGTCGAAGACCTGCACGCGATGGTTCTCGCGGTCGGCGACGTAGACCCAGCCCTCGGCGTCGGTGACGATGTTGTGCACGATGTTGAATTGGCCGGCATCGGTCCCCGGCTCGCCCCAGGACAGCAGCAGCTTTCCGTCCGGCGAATATTTGTGCACTTTCGCATTGCCGTAGCCGTCGCTGACGTAGATTTCGCCCTTCGGCGACAGGGCGGTATGCGTGCAGCGGTGGAAGGGCTCGCCGCTCATGAACGGCGCCGGCTTGCCGGGAACGCCGAGCTCCAGCAGCACCTTGCCCTCGGTAGTGCACTTGCGCACCACGTGGCCGCCGTCATCGGTGCAATAGAGGATGTCGTTGGCGTCGATGTGCAGGCCGTGCGCGCGCGGAAACGTGCCCTCGCCCCAGGAGCGCAGGAAATTGCCGTCGCGGTCGAACACCATCATCGGGTGCTCGCCGCGGTTGAACACGTAGACGCGGTCCTTGCTGTCGCAGGCGACCGCCGCTGCGTCCTTGAATTCCCAGCCGTCGGGCAGCTTGGCCCAGTTTTCCACGACGCTGTAGCGATGCTCGCCGCTACCCAGAATGACAGACATCAGATCTCCTCTCCGGTGTTTACCATGCCAATGCGAAGGACGGAAAACACTCCGACTTCGCGCCGCGCGGGTCGCAGCCGGCCTCGATCAGGCCGGTATCTTCGTTGAATTCGGCGCAGGAGACGAAGCCTTCGCTCCAGTCCGGCGCAATGTCCAGATCATGGCCGCGGCGGCGCAGCTCGTCCAGAACCTCTTTTCCGAAGCGCGGCTCGATGCGCACGCGGTTGGGCTCGCTCGCATGCGGCGTAAAGAAACCCGGCGTGTGTTCGCTGGAAAGGCGCGGCGCCTCGATCGCTGCGGGAATCGACATGCCGAACGCCGCGCGGCACAGGTAGAACTGCAGCAGCCACTGGCCCTGGTTGTCGCCGCCCATGGTGCCGAAGGCCATCCAGGGCTTGCCGTTCCTGAACGCCATCGAGGGCGTGAGCGTGGTGCGCGGCCGCTTGCCCGGCGCGACCACGTTCGGATGGTTTTCCGGCCCGAGGTAAAAGGTCATCATCCGCGTCGAGAGCGGGAAACCGAGCGGCTCGATCACTTCCGCCGACGAGATCCACGCGCCGCTGGGCGTAAAGGACGCCATGTTGCCCTTCGCGTCCACCGCGTCCACGTGCACCGTGCCCGCGCCCCAGTCCTTGGGGGTCAGTTTTTGTTCTTCAGATATCAAGGGAGAGTTCTGCCAAGCGTTTCCTGGACGAAGCTCACGGCTGGCAGTTTTCATATCGATCAGTTTCACGCGGCTTTTTGAATACAGATCTGAAAGTAAAACCTCCCCGGGAACTTTCGTCATTTCCGGATCGCCGTAGTACTGCTCCCGGTCGGCGTAGGCGAGCTTCATCGCCTCGATCAGCAGGTGGCAGTAGTCGGGCGTGCCGAAGCCGATCTTCTTCAGGTCGAACTGCCACATGAGGGCGAGGGTCTGCAGCTCGGCCGGTCCCTGCGACCAGAAGCCGGTCTTGAACAGCTCGGTGTCGCCCAGCTTTAGCGACTCCGGCGCTTCGATGCGCGTCTCGAACCCGGCGAAGTCCGCGAGTTCGAGCAGCCCGTCGCGCGCCTTCGAGAACTTCACGATCTCCGCCGCCACGTCGCCCTTGTAGAACGCCTCGAGCGGGTCCTTGGCGCGCGCCAGGTAGTCGAAGGTCCGCGCCAGAGCCACGTTACGGAAGATGTCGCCCACTTCCGGCACGCGCCCGCCGGGCAGGTAGAGCTTCGCACTGCCGGGCCATTCCGCTTCGAAACGCGCCTTCATCGGCGCGATGCCGTATTTGTGCTGGTTGCGCAGCCCTTCCGACACCGGGAATCCGTTCTTCGCGAGCTGCAGTGCGGGCGCGATCACCTCGCGCAGCGGCATGGCCCCCCAGCGCTCGAGCGCCGTCACCAGCGCGCCGAAGGCCGCGGGAACGCCCGCCGCGAGAATCCCGGAATCGGGCACGTCCGAAAGACCGCGCGCGCGGTACGCTTCCGGCGTGGCGCGGCCCGGTGCGGCCATGTTGCCGTTCACGGCGATCACGCGCGACTCGCCCGCGAGCCGCACCAGCAGCGGGCACTCCCCGCCGATGGTGTGCATCTGCGGATTGACCAGCCCCTCGACGAACGAGGCCGCAGCGGCCGCGTCGATGGCGTTGCCGCCCGCCTTGAGCACGTCGGCGCCGGCATTCACGGACAGGTTGGAGTTTCCCGCCACGGCGCCGCGGGTTCCGAGCCAGCGCGGGTGGAAGGTGGTTGAGCCGGTCGGAAGGATGCGGTAGGCGCGGCGGCTCATGGGGGCCGTAGAATAGCCCAACGCACAGTCGAGGAGACCGCTATGAGAATCGTCAATCCCAAACCGGCATCGACCCGATCCCGGGAGGTGCGCGCCGACAGCGCCGAATGGCGCATGCGCGTCGACCTAGCGGCCGCGCACCGGCTCGCCTGCATGCACGGCTTCAGCGAGGGGATTTTCAATCACCTCACCTGCTCGGTGCCGGGCAGGAGCGACCGCTACCTGCAGATCCCGTTCGGCCTGCACTGGTCGGAGATCACGGCGAGTTGCTTCCTCGAAGTGAGCTACGAGGGCAAGGTGCTCAAGGGCGAGGGCGAGGTCGAGCTCTCGGGCTACTGCATCCATGCGCCGATCCACCGCCTGATTCCCGCTGCGGTCTGTGTCATGCACACGCACATGCCGTTCGCCTCGGCGCTATCGCGCCTCGAGGACCCCTCGATCAAGCCGATCGGCCAGACCGAGTGCGGCCTCATGCGGCACGTGGTCTACGACGAGCACTACGCCGGTCCCGCGTTCGAGCCCGCCGAGGGCGAGCGGCTCGCGCGCATCCTAGGCGACAAGAAGGTGATGTTCATGGCGAACCACGGCGTGCTCACCGTCGGCGGGTCGGTCGCCGAGGCCTACGACCTGCTCTATTACCTGGAGCGCGTGGCGCAGGTCCAGCTCTACGCGATGTGGACCGGCCAGAAGTTGAAGGCCCTGCCACAGCCGGTCGTGGAGCAGACCATGCGCACCATCGGCGGTCCGATGTACGGCGGCAAGCCGCACTGGGAGCACCACTTCGCGGCGCTCAAGCGCCTGCTCGAGCGGCGCGAGCCGGAATATCGGGACTAGACCCGCGACTAGGCCTCAGGCGGTGCCGAGCCGCCTGCATTCGCCGAGGTACCAGTCCGCGATCTGGCTGCCGGCCATGAACACCGTGTCGCTGCGCGCGAGGAGCGCATCCAGGATCTCGCCGAAGAAGCCGATGCGGTGCGGCACGCCGGTCAAATGTGGATGCACCGGCAGGGTCAGCACCCTCGGCTGGCCTGCACGTTCGATTTCACGCTCGAAGGTCCGGATCGTCTGCTCGACGCGAAGCTTTATCTCGGTCGAGGAATGCTTCTCGATCGCATAGACCACGCTGTCGTTCAGCTCGAGGCCGTAGGGCATCGCGATCATCCTGCCATGCTTCGTATCCAGCCAGGCCGGCAGGTCGTCGATCACCCACTGGTACACGTACTCGACCCCGGCCTCCCTGAGCAGGTCGGGCGTATCGAAAGTCTCCGACCAGCCCGGGCTCATCCAGCCGCGCGGCCGCTTGCCGGCGTAGGCTTCGAGCGCCGACAGCGCGCCCTGGATCAGTCCACGCTCGTCGCTCTCGCTGCCGAGCGAGCGCTGGTGGATGCCGTGGCCGACGAATTCCCAGCCCGCATCGCGCACGGCGCGCGCGAGATCGGGATAGATCTGCAGCACGCTGGCGTTGATACTCGCGCTCACCGGCAGCTTGCGGTCGCTTAGCACCTGCAGCAGGCGCGGCATGCCGCAGCGGTTGCCGTATTCCGACCAACTGAAGTTCGCGATGTCGGGGAGTTGAGAACGGCCGTGCGGCGGAACGACGATCGTGCGCGGCATCGGCTGGTCGAACTGCCAGTATTCGATGTTCACCACGACGTGCACGATCAGCGGCTTGCCGCCGGGCGGCTGCAGCTTCGCGCGCGCGCTTGACATTTCGTAGGCAATGCGCGGATTGGAGCGGGCAGACGCGGCGGCAGATGAGGGACTCATTGGGTTCTCCGGGTAATTCCTGCTCAGGCAAGGACGGCAGTGCGCACCGCCTCGGCAAGCGCCGCGTCGTCCTCGGGCCGCAGCGCTTGGGGATCGACGATGAGGATGCCCTGCTCGACGAAGCGTTCGGAGAGATGCACGGGCGGTTCACGTTCCTGAAGTCGGCGACTCACGGCGAGAGGATTCTCAACGGTAACGTGGAGCTGCGGCACGCGGCCCGTCTCGCGCGCACTCACGATTCGTTTTGATAGATTGCCCATTCGCTTCGCAATTTCTTCAAGCCGCTTCTCGAGCGCCGCGTTCGTGGCCGCGTCGTCGGCAGCGGCGAAGCGCTCGAGCGCCGCGAGCAGCCCGACGATCTCCTCCTTGCCCGCCTTGAAGCCGCGGCCCAAGCCGTGGTGTGGAATGCCTTTCATTTCTTTCAGATCAATCAGATCGGGAGGCGCCCAAGTCTCGGGCGACACGTCCATGTCGAGCTGCTGCACCAGCGCGGCGCCGATCAAGTCGCGGCGCCCCGCGAGGATGCCCGATGCCTGCGGGCCGCCGATCGCCTTGCCGCCGGAGAAGGCGACCAGGTCGGCGCCCAGCTCGAAAAAACGCCGCAGGTTGGATTTCGGCGGCAGCTGCGCCGCCGCGTCGACGATGACGGGAATGTCTTTCGATCTGCATGCTTTTACAACAACAGCAAGGTCGGACAGATTTGAAGGATTCGCCGAAAAAGCAAAGGCTGCAGTTCTCGGCGTAATCGCGGCCTCGATTTCCCAGGCCTCGAGCCCGCGCACTCCCGCGCCGGTGCCGCGGTCATTGTGGCCGAGGTCGACGATGCGTGCGCCCGAGGCGCGCAGCGCGTGCGCGTAGCCGGTGTAATGCGTGCGCGGCAGCAGGATCTCGTTGGCGAAGCCGTCGGCGTGCGGCAGCGCCGCCATCTTGGCGATGTCCCAGCGCGTCATGCTTGCGGCAGCGGCGAGCGTGAGCGCGGCGGCCGCTCCGGTGGTGACGATGCCGGCCTGCGCGCCGGTGAGGCGCGCGATGCTGCAGCTCGCCGCCGCCTGCAGTTCGCCGATGTCGACCGAGGCGCGCGCCGCGGCCGCCATCGCCGCGACCACCTCGTCGTCCATCAGCGCGCCGCCCAGCCGCGTGAGCGTTCCGGCCGCGTTGATGCGGCGCTTAACGCCAAGCGCGGCGTAGATATCCTGTGTCATCGGAGCGGCACCTATAATAAGGCATGGACCCGATCGAATTCGAGCTCTTCAAGAACGCCATCTTCTCCATCGCCGACGAGATGGCGCTCACCGTGTTCCGCACGACCTATTCCGGCGTGCTCAAGGACAACATGGACTATTCGACCGGATTCGCCGACGCCGAAGGAAAGCTCGTCGCGCAGGGTCTCACGCTCCCCGGACACCTCGGCTCGGTGCCCACGGCGATGCAGTCGATCATGCGCCATTACCGGGACGACATGCAGCCGGGCGACGTGTTCATCATGAACGACCCATTTGACGGCGGCATGCACCTGCCGGACATCTTCGTGTTCAAGCCGCTGTACCACGAAGGCGAGCGGCTCTCCTTCGCGTGCACGGTGTGCCACCACACCGACGTCGGCGGGCGCGTGGCGGGCTCGAACGCCTCGGACTCGACCGAGATCTACGCCGAGGGCCTGCGCATCGCGCCGCTCAAGCTCTACGAGGCCGGCAAGGTCAACAAGACGCTGATGACGATCATCGAGAAGAACGTGCGCTTGCCGGTGCAGGTGTTCGGCGACCTGCGCGCGCAGCTCGCCGCCTGCCATATCGCCGAGAAGCAGTTCGCCGAGCTGGTGGCGAAGTACGGCACCGGGCAGCTCAAGCTCTACATGCGGGAGACGATCGACTACGCCGAGCGGCTGACACGCGCGGCGCTCGAGAAGCTGCCCGACGGCGAGTGGAGCTTCGAGGACTGGATCGACGACGACGGCGTCGACTACGGCAAGCCGATTCGCCTGTTCGTGACCTTGCGCAAAAAAGGCGGCCACATGGTGGTCGACTGGACCGGCACCCACCCGCAGGTGAAAGGCGCGATCAACAACACGCTTTCCTTCACCAAGGCCGCGTCCTACACCGGCGTGCGCTCGGTGCTGCCGCAGGGCATCCCGAACAACGAGGGCGTTTTTCGCGCCATAGAGGTGATCTGCCCGCCCGGCACGGTGGGCAACGGCGTGCTTCCCGCCGCCTGCGCCGCGCGCGGCCTCACGGGTTTTCGCATGACCGACTGCATGTTCGGCGCGCTCGCGATGATGCTGCCCGACAAGGTCAAGGCCGCGGGCGACGGCGGCAATACCGGCGTTTCGATCGGCGGCTACGACGCCGGGCGCAAGCCCTTCATCTACGTCGACTTCACTTGCGGTGCGTGGGGCGCGCGGCCCTGGGCCGACGGCCTGGACGGCAATTCGCACATGTTCGCCAACATGGCCTCGCACTCGGTCGAGGTCACCGAGACCGAACAGCCGATCCAGTTCCTCGCCTACGAGTTCGTGCCCGACAAGGCGGGCGCGGGCAAGTACCGCGGCGGCGTGCCGTTCCGGCGCGACTACCGCTTCCTCGAGGAAGAAGGCGTCCTGCAGGTGCGCTCCGACCGGCGCACGCACCGGCCGTTCGGGCTCTACGGCGGCAGTCCCGGCATGCCCTCCGAGAATTATCTCGATCCGGAGGGCGAGAACCGTACCCTGCCGAGCAAATTCACCATGACCATCAAGCGGGGCCAGGTGTTCCGGCACGTCCTCGCCGGCGCCGGCGGCTGGGGCGATCCGCTGGAGCGCGACCCCGCCGCGGTGCTGCGCGACGTGCGCAACGAGTTCCTCTCGCCCGCCAAGGCGGCCGCTGATTACGGGGTTGTTATGATTGAAAACCAAATTGATCCAAAGGCAACGGCGAAGCGGCGCGCCGAGATCCGCGCCGCGCGCGGCTGGCGCGAGGTGCCGAAGCTGCAATGGCATGATCCGGTGCCGCTAGAGCGCGCCGCGGCGTAAGCCGGATGACCAGTTACAGCGTCGGCGTCGACGTCGGCGGCACCTTCACCGACATCGTGCTGCTCGGGTCGGAGGGCACGATCCACACCAAGAAGATCTCCTCGAGCGTGGAAAACTACGCGCAGGCGATCGTCGAGGGCCTCAGCGAGGTGTTCCGCGAGACCGGCCTCGGCGGCGACGCGATCGAGGAGATCCGCCACGGCACCACGGTGGCCTCGAATGCCATCCTCGAGCACAAGGGGGCGCGCACCGGGCTCATCACGAGCAAGGGCTTCCGCGACGTTCTCGAGATCCGCACGCTGCGCATGCCGCGCATGTACGACATCGCCTGGACCAAGCCGCCGCCGCTGGTCGAGCGCTACCTGCGCCGGGTCGTCGATGAGCGCATCGACGCCGCCGGCGCGGTGCAGCGCGCGCTCGATCCGCGCGATGCCGAGCGCGCGGTCGACGCGCTGCTCGCCGAGAAGGTCGAGGCGATCGCGGTGTGCCTCCTGCATTCGTTTACGAATCCCGCGCATGAATTGCTTTTGAAAAAAATAATTGAAAAGAAAGCTCCAGCGCTCCCCTGCTCGATCTCCTGCGAGGTGCTGCCGGAAATCAAGGAGTACGAGCGCACCTCGACCACGGTGCTGAACGCTTACGTGACGCCGATCGTCGCGAGCTACCTGAAGGCGCTGCGCAAGGGCCTCGATCGAGCTGGCGTGCGCGCGCGGCTGCTGCTCATGCAGTCGAACGGCGGCCTCACCACCGACGCCGCGGCAGCGGAGCGGCCGATCCACATCATCGAGTCGGGGCCCGCCGGAGGCGTGGTCGGTGCGCAGGCGCTGGCGCGCGCCAAACACCTGCCGAAGATCATCACCTTCGACATGGGCGGCACCACCGCCAAGGCCTCGATGGTCGAGGACGGCGAGGTGACGCGCGCGCAGGAGTACTCGGTCGGCGCCGGCATCATGACCGGCTCGCGCCTCCTGACCGGCGCGGGCTACACGCTCAAGGTGCCGGCGATCGACCTCGCAGAGGTGGGCGCCGGCGGCGGCTCGCTGGTATGGATCGACGCCGCCGGCGCGCTGCAGATCGGCCCGCAGAGCGCCGGCGCCTCGCCCGGCCCGGTGTGCTACGACAAGGGCGGCGAGACACCCACCGTGACCGACGCCAGCCTGCTGCTCGGCTACCTCAACCCGGCGCATCTCGTCGGCGGCGCGCTGAAGCTGAACGCCGGGAAAGCGCGGCGCGTGTTCGCCGGGAAGGTCGCCGCGCCGCTCGGCATGGCGCTCGACCAGGCGGCCTACGGCGCGCACCTGATCGCGGCATCCAACATGATCCGCGCCATCAAGTCGGTGTCCACCGAGCGCGGCCGCGACCCGCGCGAGTTCGCGCTCTTCGCCTTCGGCGGCAACGGCCCGGTGTTCGCCTGCGGCATGGCGGCGGCGCTCGGCATGAAGCGCATCGTGGTGCCGCCTTGCGCAGGCCTCTTTTCCTCATTCGGCTTGCTCTATGCCGATGTCGAGCACCACTATTCGCGCACCTTCCGGCGCCTGCTGCGCCAGTCCGACCCGCACGAGATCGCCCGCGCCTGGGACGCGCTCGCCAAGCAGGCGCTCGATCAGCTCGCGGCGGAGGGTTTTGCCGGCGATAACGCGAAGATCCGCCGCTCGGCTGCCCTGCACTACCACGGGCAAACGTACGAGCTGACCGTGCCCCTCCCCGACGGTCCAATGGATTTGAATTACCTGGAAGAGGCATTCGGGCGCGAGCATGAGAAAACCTACGGCCACCGCGCCGGCGCCGACGCGCCCGTGGAGCTGGTGTCAATCCTGACCGTCGGTCTGGGATTGCGCGAGGGCGCAAACGTTCCGGAACGCGTGCGACCGAGCCGGCCCGAACCCGCGCCGCCGCTGCCGCGCCAGGCCTATTTCGGCGCGCAAATCGGCTGGCTCGAGACCCCCATCCTGCGCCGCTCCGATCTCGCGACGCCGCGCACCGGACCGCTCATCGTCGAGGAATACGACGCAACCTGCGTCGTTCCGCCCGGTGCAAAAGCCGAGCTCGACGCCGGCGGCAATATCATCGTCGAGCTTGAGTAGCGACCGGGTGATCGAATGAGGAGCAGCGGTTAGCGCTCCAATCCGTGTGGCTGGCCGCGCAACTTATAGGTCTCGCGCGCCTGGGACATCAGCCCTTCCTTTGTGATCGAGTCGCGCAACGGCAGTCCCGCGGCGCGCAGAGCCTGCGCCATCCAGACGTTGCAGGTGCGGAGCAGGTGGAACGACTCCCACGCAGGGTAGAACCGGCTCTCGCCGTAGAGCCCCGGCCCGAGCGCCGCGGCAGGCAGCGCGCCCGCGCGTTCATGGGCGTCGTGGATGTAACGGACTAGCCGCTCGAAGCCGTCTGCCGGGACCGACAGTTCGACGATTTCGTTCGCCCGGAAATAGTCCGCCGGCGAGCCGCGAAAGCCGGCCACGTGCAGGACGCTCGGCGACGGAAACATCGCATTCAACGTTCCCCACAGGCCCTGGTTGCGCCCGTAGTAGAAGTCGCGGTTTCCCCAGCCCACCTCGAGGTACTCGGCCTGCGGGAACTCGCGGCTCTCCGGCCACAGCCCGGCGGGAATGTCCGCGCGCGGCACCGCAATCCCTGTGTGCCCGTCATGGGCCACCAGATAGACCGCGATGACCGGCCCGCCTTCCCGCGTCTGAGCCGGGCCGGCCGGCGGCGCGGCACAGGCCCACAGCACGAGCAGGATCGGCGCCAGCAGAATCAATCTCGGCGGCAACATCGGATCAAAAACCAGGCTCAGGGGAGCTCAGCCCACGATCCGCGGCAGCCACATCGCGATATCGGGATACAGGCAGATCAAGCCGATCATGAGCAGCAACGCGATCACGAAGGGCGCCGAGCCGATTTCGACGTCGGCAAGCGTGCCGCGGCCGCGAATGCCGTGGATGACGAAAAGGTTGATGCCGAAGGGAGGCGACACCATGGCGGTCTGGATCAGCAGCACCAGGAGGATTCCGAACCAGACCGGATCGTAGCCGGCCTGCAGGATCAAAGGCGTAGTGATGGGGATCGTCGAAATCATCATTGACAACTCCTCCATGAACGTCCCCAGGACCAGATACAGGACGATCACCGCGCTGAGGACCTGGACCGGCGTGAGCTGATACGCCGTGATCAGCCTGCCCAGCTGCTGGGTCAGCCCGATCGTCTGGATGACGACGTTCAGGAAAAAGGCCCCGACCAGGATGGCCACCACCATCGCGGTGGTGCGCACGGTCGCTTCGCATACGTCGCGCAGCATGCTGAGGGTGAGCCGCCGGCGCCAGGCGGCGATGGCGAGCGCGCCGATAATTCCGACAGCCGCCGATTCGGTGGCGGTAGCAATGCCCAGGAAAATGGCGCCGATGACGATCATCAGAAGCGCGAGCGGCGGCAGCAGATCGGGCAACAAGCGGATCCGGGCCTCCCAGTTGGTCGAGATCTTCTCGCCGCCCCAGTGCGGTCTCCAGAGACACGCGATCAGCACGGTCAAGCTGAACAACAGAGTGAGGATGAAGCCGGGAATGAATCCGGCAAGATACAGCTTGGGCACGGAGGTGTCGGTCATCACGCCGTAGATGATCATGTTGATCGAGGGCGGGATGAGGATGCCGAGCGTGCCGCCGGCCGCGAGCGTGCCGAGGAAAAGGCGCTCGTTATATTTGTGCTTGTCGATCTCGCCGATTGCGACGACCCCGATCGTCGCCGCTGTCGCGACGCTCGATCCCGATACCGAGCCGAACAGCGCGCAAGAGCCGATATTCGAATGCATCAGTCCGCCTGGCAGCCAGGACAGCCACTGGGTCAGGGCGTTATACATGCGCTCGGCGATTCCGCTGCGCAGCAGGATCTCGCCGAACATGATGTAGAAGGGAATGGCGGTGAGAATGAAGTTGTTGGTGGTCGACCAGGTCAGTTCGCCCAGGATCCGCGTCAGCGGCATCTGCGAATAAAGCTGATTGAGTATCAGCCCCACCAGCCCCATGCCGGCGGCGACCGCGATCGAGCTGCCGAGCACGACCAGCAGCACGATGAGAGAAATTGCGGCCGTCATTGTTTGCGCTCGCTATCGAACGCGCGCTCGACGGCGATGATCTCCTCTTTGGCCTCCGCCACGGCGGACTTCGAGCCGATCAGCTCGAATACCTTGCTCAGGTCGCCCGCCACGTAGGCGGGAAGCGCGCGCGCGAGCAGCAGGAGCGCAACCGCGACGAAGAATGCCAGGCCCACGAACCACAGCGTCTGCGGTATGACGAGGGGCATCTCGATCGCCGAGAGGGAGCGCGAACCGGACACGTAAGACTGCCGCAGCACGCCCCAAGCGTGCCAGGTGACGAGCGCGACGAAGAACGCGAAGGCGGCCAGGCTTACGAGATCGAGCGTGGCCCGGGCACGTCTCGTGACCCGGACGTACAGCGTATCGATGCGGATGTGTGAGCGACTGAGCAGCGCCGCGGAGAAGCCCCACGCGCTCGCAATGGCCAGAGCATAGCCGGAAAGCTCGTCCGCGCCGCCGACGGTCAGTGAAAAGGCATAGCGCAAGACGATGTCGATGCAGATCGTCACGGCGGCCAGTAACAGCATCGCGCCGCCGACGATCGCGCCGCCCCGCGAGATTCGCGAGACGATTTCCTGCAAGTGCTTCATTCAGCTAGGGCGTCGGCGCTCTCAAGCCAAGCGTCTTGCCGACGGTGTTGTTCCACTCCGCGGCGCACTCGGCGCCGCAGCGCTTGGCCCAGCCGGCGAGCACCGCGCCCTCGACGAGCTTCTTGTGCATCTCCGCCTCGGCCGGCTTCACCGGCACGATCGTGATGTTGGCGAGCTTGCCCATCGCGCAGGGCTGTTTTCCGGTGTTGCAGTTGTCGGCCTCGGCGTCCGCCTTCTTCAGCGTTGTCCACATCTTGTTCTCGTAGGTCTTCACCTGCTCCAGCAGGAAGCCCTGCACGCGCTTGTCCAGCCGGTTCCAGCTCGTGAGGTTCACTGCCAGCACGTTGATGCTCCAGCCGAGCGACATGGGATAGAGCGATTTCGTCACCTCGGGCCAGCCCGCGGTGTTGCCGGAAAGACTGCCGGTGACGCCGCAATCGACGACGCCGCTGGAGAGCGCCGGCACCACTTCGGCGAACGCCATGCTGACCGCGGTGGCGCCGATGCCGGAGAGGAAGTCGCGCATGGTGTTGTTGAAGACGCGGACCTTCTTGCCCTTGAGGTCGTTCAGGCCGCCGAGCACGCCGCGGCACCAGAACACCTGCGGCGGGTTGCCGCCGAAAGCGAGCAGCTTCGCGTTCCAGTTCTTCTGCATCTGGCGGTCGATCACCGCGCGATAGGCCTCGCAGCCGGCGCGTGCCTTGTCCGCATCGAGGGTGATGCCGGCGAGGTCGCAGCCTTCGAAGCGCGGGTCGTCGCCCGCCATCTTGGAGATGTCCATGCTCGCGAAGTCCATGACCCCGAGGCGCAACAGCCGCAGCATCGTCTTGTCGTCGATGCCCATCTGGTCGAGCGGCGTGATGTCCGCGGTGATCGCCCCTCTCGATGCCTTGGGCAGGGTTTCGCGCCAGAACGGCACTTCATCGACGGTCGACGCCACCGTAGGGCTGTTGAGACCGATCACCTTGAACTGCGCCTTGGGCAGGTCCTGCGCGTAGCCCAATGAAATGAGGCCGAGCGTAACGAGCGAACCGAGCGCCGAAGTTCGTGCAATCGCACCGAGCGAACGGGTTAGCATTGGTGGTCTCCTCCTGGTGAAACATAATACTACTCTCGTCCTCACCGAACCCCTGCCCGCGCCGGGCATGAGCGTCCTCGAGGCGCGCCCGGATGTGCGCGTGCTCATCCTGCCCGCCCCGACCGAAGCCGAGCTCGCGCGAGCGCTGCCCGAGGCCGATGGGGTGGTGATGGTGATGGAGCAGCCGGCGCTGACCGCCCGCCTGATCGAGCTCGCGCCGCGGCTGCGCATCGCCTGCCGATTCGGCGCGGGCTACGACAACTTCGACGTTCCGGCCTTGACGCGCCGCGGCATCCCGCTCGCCACGACCGGCGACGCGAACGCCGACACGGTCGCCGAGCATGCGTTCTACCTCATGCTCGCGCTCGCCAAGCGCGGGCCTGCGCTCGAGCGCGCGGTCAAAAGCGGCGCCTGGCCGCGCGGCTTCGGCAGCGTCGAGCTGCGGGGGCGCACCTGTGTGATCGTCGGCTATGGCCGCATCGGCCGGGCGGTTGCGCGGCGCGCCGCCGCCTTCGAGATGAAGATCGTCGCCGTCGATCCGAACGTGCCGGGCACGGAAAAGCTCGCCGATGCATTGCCGCAGGCCGACTTCGTCGTCCTCGCCTGCGCGCTGACGCCCGAGACGCGCGGGCTCATCGGCGCGCAGGCGCTCGCGCGCATCAAGCCCGGCGCGTTCCTCGTGAACGTCGCGCGCGGCCCGATCGTCGACGAAGCGGCGCTCGTCGCGGCGCTCGAAGCGGGAGGTCTTGCCGGCGCGGGTCTCGACGTCCTCGAGACCGAGCCGCCGCGCCCCGGCCACCCGCTGCTTGCGCGCGACAACGTCGTGCTCACCCCGCATGTCGCCGCCTTCATCGACACCGCCTTCGAGCGCATGGCGGTGGCCTGCGCGCAGGCGGCGCTCGCGGGCCTGGACGGCAGGCTCGAGCGCGCTTCAGTCGTCAACCCGAAAGTGCTCGGCCGGTGATCGAAGAGCGATATCGCAGCCGGACGGCGCGCACATCGGCGCGCCGGAGATGCTCCGCCTGGTCGAAGCAATAGCCCGGCGGCCCGCTCCGCCACCGGCCGGGACCGGGTATGATATCATGATATCATATTTGTCCGGATAAGGAGTTGCCGATGGCCCAGTTCATCGTTCGCGACCTGGAAGACGACGTGAAAGCGCGGCTGAAACGCCGCGCCTTGCATCACGGGCACAGCATGGAAGAGGAAGTCCGGCACATTTTGCGCAACGCGGTGAAGGAACAAAACCAACGTCTACCCAAGCTGGGGTCGCGCATCGCGGCGCGTTTCGCGAAAGCGGGGCTGACCACGGACCTGCCGGAATTGCGCGGCCAGCTTCCGCGGTCGGCGCAATTCGGGAAATGATCATTCTCGATACCAATGTGCTTTCGGCATTGATGCGCACGGCACCTGAGGCTCCCGTGGTGGCGTGGCTGGACCGCCAGCCCGCCGAATCCGTCTGGATAACCAGTATCACGCTGTTCGAAGCTCGTCTCGGCCTGGCGCTGCTGCCAACAGGCCGGCGGCGGCAGGCGCTGGAAGCGGCGTTTGCCCGACTGCTGAAAGAGGACCTGGAAAACCGCGTGTTGGATTTCGACAGCGCTGCGGCGACCGAAGCAGCATCACTGGCGGCCGAGCGGCAGAAGGCCGGGCGTCCGGTGGACATGCGCGACACGCAGATCGCAGGCATCGCGCTCGCGCGGCGCGCCACGCTTGCCACCCGAAACGTCCGGCATTTTAGGGATCTGAAGGTACCGATAGTCGATCCTTGGGCGGCTCAGAACGCGTAACGTGGGAGTTCGAGCTCAGCCCGCCATGCGGCACCCGGGGATCGACGCCGCGATAGAATGCCGCGACCAGTAACGCCCGGAGGACATTTGATGGCGCAGCACATCGGTTTCATCGGGCTTGGCAACATGGGCAAGCCGATGGCGTCGCGCCTCATCGACGCCGGCTACCAGCTCACCGTCTACGATGTCCGCAAGGAGTCCGTTGACGCCCTCGTGGCGAAGGGCGCGCGCGCCGCGGCATCGCCGGTGGCGGTGGCCTGCGCCGTCGACACCGTGCTCCTCAGCCTGCCCGACCCGGCGATCGTGCGCACAGTCGCGCTCGGCGCGGACGGTGTGGACGGTGTTATTGCCGGCTCCAAGGTCAAGACGGTGCTCGATCTATCGACCACCGGCGCGACGGCGGCCCGGGAGATCGCGGCCGCGCTCGCGGCCAAGGGCATCGCCAGCGTCGATTCGCCGGTGAGCGGCGGCGTATCGGGTGCGGTAAAGGGCACGCTCGCGGTGATGGTCGCATGCCCGAAGGCGCTGTTCGCCGAGCTCGAGCCGATGCTCAAGCACATCGGCAAGGTGTTCTTCATCGGCGAGCGCCCCGGCATGGGCCAGACCATGAAGCTCGCCAACAACCTGCTCTCGGCCACGGCCACGGCGGCGACGGCCGAGGCGATCGTGTTCGGCGTGAAGTCCGGGCTCGATCCGACGGTGATGTGCGACGTGATCAACGCCGGCAGCGGGCGCAATACCGCCTCGCAGGACAAGTTCCCGCGGCAGGTGCTCACGCGCAAGTTCAATCAAGGGTTCGCGACCGGCCTGATGTACAAGGACGTGCGGCTCTGCCTCGAGGAGGCGGAAGCCGCCGGCGTGCCGATGACGGTATCGACCGGCGTGCGCGAGCTGTGGGCCCGTGCAAACGACGAACTCGGTGCGGGCTCGGATATGACCGCCATCGTGCAGCTCCTCGAGCGGGCGACGGGCGTCGAGGTCAAGGGCAAGTAACCCGGGAGGATGGAGTCCTAGGCGCGCAGCGCGCGCACATTGAAGGTCTGCACCGGGCGGCGGAGTCCCTTGAGCGCGAGTTCGCCTACCGCTTCCGAATCGACCAGCGTCTCGACCTTGCCCTGCACGCGCTGGGAAACCAGGATCTGGCCGGCGAGCGCCTCGCCGCACAATCTGGCCGCGACGTTGGTGACGTTGCCGATTGCACCGTAGTCCCAGCGCTCCTCGAAGCCGATCGCGCCGAGCGTCGCATATCCCTCGGCGATGCCGATTCCCATGCCGAGGTCATAGCCGCGTTTTTTCCAGCTGCCCGCCAGTTCGCCGAAGCGCTGCTGCATATCGAGCGCCATGCGCACCGCGCTCGCGGCCGGGTTTTCGAGCGCTACCGGGTCGTTGAAGAAAATCATGATGCCGTCCCCGGCGAATCTCTCGAGCGTGCCCTGGTGCGCCATGATCAGCCGCCCCATCTCGGCGTGGTATTCGCGCAGCACGCCCATGACTTCCTCCGGGTCCGAGGTCTCGGTGAACGCGGTGAAACCGCGCAGGTCGAGAAACACCACCGTGATCTCGCGGCGGTGGCTCTTCAAAGGGTCTTCGCCGCCTCCCGCCAGGATCAGGTCCGCAACCTGGGGCGACAGGAAGCGCTTCATTCGTCCCAGGCGCTCGAGTTGCGCGACGCCGTCCGCCACGCGCTGTTCCAGGTTCGCATTCAGGTCGGTGAGCTGGTCGTAAAGCTGCTTGATGCGCAGCAGCGACTTCACGCGCGCCAGCAGCTCGGGCTGGTTGATCGGCTTGGTCAGAAAGTCGTCCGCGCCCGCCTCCAGGCCCTTGATGCGCTCCTGCACCGGATCGAGCGAGGTGACCATCACCACGGGCAGCACGCCGTTCGCCGGATCGGCGCGGATCGCCCGGCACACTTCGTAGCCGTTCATGCCGGGCATCATGATGTCGAGCAACACGAGGTCGGAGCGTTGCTCGGCGAGCTGCTTGAGCCCCTCCTCGCCGGAGGCGGCCGTGGCCACCTGGTAGCCCTTGAAGGTCAGCAGATCGGCAAGCAGCTTGACGTTCGCCGGGGTGTCGTCCACCACCAGAATCTTCGCCGGATGCGTCACGGCTTCTTCCCCGCCAGCGCGGCGGATATTGTCTCGAGAAATTCTTTCAAGTTGATCGGCTTGGAGAGAAAGCCGTCGAAACCGGCGGAGGTGATCCCGCGCCGGTCCTGCGGCATCACCGATGCCGTGAACGCGAACACCGGGATCTGCCGCGTCTCGGGCGCGGCGCGCAGCTTCGCAAGCGCTTCAATGCCGGTCATTCCAGGCAGGTGGATGTCCATCAGCACGAGATCGGGCTTTTCTTTGAGCGCCATCGGAATTCCGGCTTCGGCGGTGTCGGCCACGAGGACGCGATAGCCCTTGACCTGCAGCACGTCGCGGGCGAGCTTTTGGTTGTACTGGTTGTCTTCGACGATCAGGATGAGTTCATTGGCCATGGCGGATGGGAAGCGTGAAGGTGAAGGTGGAGCCCTTGCCCGGCGCACTGATGACCCGGATCGCGCCGCCGTGCAGCTCGATGAAACGCCTGGTGAGCGCGAGGCCAAGTCCGGTGCCCTCGGCCTTTTTCGTGTAGTCGGTCCCAACTTGCTTGAATTCCTCGAAGATCGCCTCCTGGTCTTCGGCGGCGATGCCGACCCCAGAGTCGGCGACCGCGATCTCGACCGCGGTGCCGTTGGGCTTCGCGGTGACGCCGACCCTACCGCCCTCGGGCGTGAACTTCACCGCGTTCGAGAGCAGGTTCAGCATTATCTGCTTGAATTTTCGTTCGTCCGCGTAAAACTGCCCGAGCGCGGGGTCGGTGTTCAGATCGAGCTTGATGCCGTGGCGCTGGGCCCGTTCCCTGACCAGCGTCATCGCGTTCTGCAGCGCTGAGGGCATGTCGAACTCCGCCAGATCCAGCTCCATCCTTCCGGCCTCGATCTTGGACAGGTCAAGGATGTCGTTGATCAGGGACAGCAGGTGCTTGCCCGAGGAGTGGATGTCGTTGGCGTACTCGAGCTGCTTCGGGTTGAGCTCGCCGAAGTAACGCTCGCCGAGCACCTCGGAAAAACCGATGATCGCGTTCAACGGCGTGCGCAGCTCGTGGGACATGTTGGCGAGGAACTCCGACTTGTGACGGTTGGCGATCTCCAGCTGCCGGCCCTTGTCCTGGATATCGTTGAACAGCCTCACGTTCTCAATCGCGATCACCGCCTGGTCGGCAAAGGTTTTGAGCAGCGCTATCTGCTTCGAACTTAGGGCACCGGGTTTAAGACGCGCCACGCCGATTGCGCCGATCGCTTCCTCGCCGCGCATCATCGGGGTGATCGTGATCGCGCGGTAGCCGGTCGCTGCGAAATTTGCCGTGCCGGGCTTGAGCGGCTCCGGCAGCTGCTCCACGTCCTCGATATCGACGATCCCCGTGTCGAGGATCGCGCTCGCATTGAGATATTCGTGGGTCAGCGGCGTCGGGAACGCGGCTCGCCATTTCGCGATCCGGTCGGGGTCGCGCTCCGAGATCGCGGCTGCGCGTATCATGTCGCCGTCGCGCAGCACCACCCAGACGCGGGCGTCCTCGAACAGGTGCAGGCCGCTCTGCGCGATGGCCTCGAACACCGGCTGCACATCGGTCGGCGAGCTGCTGATGACACGCAGGATCTCGGAGGTCGCGGTCTGCTGGTCCAGCGCCTCCGCGGTCTCGTTAAACAGCCGCACGTTTTCGATCGCTATCACGGCCTGATCCGAGAACGACTTCAGCAGCGCAATCTGCTTGTCGCTGAACGCCCCCGGTTCGATGAACGATGTCGTGATGCAGCCGATCGCCTCTCCGTCCCGGATCATCGGCACTGCGAGGATAGCCTTCAGACCGGTGGACTCCGTAATTGCCTTGCTCAGCTCGGGGCGATCACGATCCGCCTCCACATCGGCTACGTGCACGACTCTCTTCTCCAGAACCGCCTTGCCCGCGTAGCTCGTCTGCCCCAGCGGCGCCGGATAGAGCCCGCGCAATCTCTCGCGCTGCTCGTGGGTCAGTCCGGTGCCGCCGACATGGTGCAACTCCGCGCCGCGCACGAGGAATAGCTGCACGCGAGCGTTCTGGATGACGCTGGCCGCAGCCTTTGCGATCGCGTCGAATACCGGCTGCGTGTCTTTGACCGAGCTGGCGATGATGCCGAGAATTCCCGCCGACGCGTGTTGGTATTCCAGTGCCTCCTTCAACTCGGCGGTGCGGTGCTCGACTTTGCGCTCCAGGCCCGCGTAGGATTCCCGCAGCTTGGTTGCCATGCTGTTGAACTGCTCGGCGAGATCCTGCAATTCATCGCCGGTGCGCACGTCGATTTTCTGGTCGAGATTGCCGGCGCCGATCGCCTCGGCGCCCTCGCGCAGCGCGTTGATCGGGCGCACCATGTAGCGCGCGAGCGCGAGGCTCGCGAGCAGAGAAAGCACCAGCCCCAGCAGCAGCAGGATTCCGATGCGGATCAGCGGCGCGTACAGCGGTGCATAGGCTTCCGCGATCGGCTGCTCGACAAATACGGTCCACTCCAGCGGGTCGATGCGGGCGTGGGCGGTGAGCACCTGCCCGCCCGCGCGATCACGCGCTTCAGCCGTCTCCTGCCCCTCGTCTCCCGCCGCGGCAAGCCCGGCGATTGCACCCTTCACCTGCGGCAGCATCGAAAGGTCGGTCTTCTGCAGCACCAGGCTGATATCCGGGTGCGCGACCAGGTGGCCATCCTTGTCCACGACGTAGGCGTGTCCCTTCTTGCCTATCTTGATCTGCTGGACTACCTCCCAGATGAACTTGAGGTTGACCTCGACCGCGGTCACGCCCGCCCCCTCGCGCCCGGCGCGCATCGCGATCGCCATGTAGGGCTCGGTTTCCTTGCGGAAATACACCGGGCCGAAATAGATCTTGCCCGTGCGCGCGCCGACGAAGCGCGGGTCCTGCGACAGGTCGCCGCCCGCGCCCAGCACGTCCATTGCCAGGCGCGAGACGCGCACCTGCTCGCGCCCATCACGGTCGATGAAACCCACCTCGGTGATCGCGGGCACCTGGCGCAGCAGCTTGACGTAATCGAAACGCCGCAGCTCGAGCGGGTTCGCGCCCTCCGCGATCTGCGGCAGCGCCGTCCAGCCGATCTGATGCTCGATCTCGCGCACGAAATTCTCGATGCGCGCGGCCGCCGCGGCCGCCTTCTCACGCTGCAGCGCGATCAGCGCGTTGCGCGTCTCCTGGTACGAAAAATAGATGCTGATGGCTCCGCTCGCGGAGAGCGCGACAACGACGATCGCGATGATCGGAACTACGTACTTATAAAACAGCCGCCGCCGCGGCTTCATTCGATCACCCCGTCGGCGCGCAGCAGGATCGATCGCGGGACCCTGTGGCCGATCAGGAACTGCCTACGTCGGACTTGACCCACTATTCCTCCCGGATAAACTTACCTGGACTTTTTTACCCTTAAATCCTGCATCCCATCATAAACTGCTCTCTCAATAGCTTCCGACTCCTGACTTTTTGAGGCATCCTGATTAAGCTCCTGATCGGCCTTGGCTGCAAAAATAAAATCACTTTCCGTCAAGCCGTCGATCTTGTGAGTCCAGACGGTCAGGATGACTTTTCCCCAAGCCAAGTAAATATCGGGATGGTGCCCCTGCTGCTCCGCCAACTCTCCGACCCTGTTGGTGAAGTCAAGAGCCTGCCGAAAGTCTGGCAAGTCATATTTTTTCTCAAGATGATGTTCATTGATGCTGCTCCAACCGTTCCCTAATTTGTCTAACAATAGGGTCAAATCATGGCCTTTTAATGCAGGCGTATCTCCCTTGCAGGGAACACATTTCTTTTTTGCCAATTCGCTCATAGAACCCTTTTTTCCCAGCCGCGAACAATAAGCACCAAACAGTATAAGTCCTTCAATGAAACCCTCGAATTTCCTGAGCAGCCTATGAGGTAGGACCAGGGCGAATGCCAGCTTTCATCGGATCAGTTCAAGTATATTCGTCCCGATGACGAACGCCCGGCTCGCCGCCGACATCGGCGGCACCTTCACCGACGTCGTGCTCGAGCACGCGGGCCGGCGCCACTCGGCCAAGGTGCTGACCACACCGCGCGCGCCCGAGGAAGGCATGCTCGAGGGCATCGCGCGGGTGCTCGCCGCGGCATCTCTCGCGCCGGGAGATGTCGGTGTACTCATCCACGGCACCACGCTGGCGACCAATGCGCTGATCGAAAGGAAAGGCGCGCGCATCGCGCTCGTCACCACTGCGGGCTTTCGCGATGTGCTGGAGATGGGCTACGAGAAGCGCTACGAGCACTACGACCTGGAGCTGGAACTGCCGGCGCCGCTGGTGCCGCGCGAGCTGCGCTTTCCGGTGGAGGAACGGATCACCGCGCGAGGGCAGATTCGAACGCCTTTGAATGAAGATTTTCTTTCTGGGATTGCTTTAAAACTAAAAGCGGAAAAAGTCGAAGCAATCGCCGTGGGATTCCTCCATTCCTACGCCAACGACGCGCATGAGCGCCGCGCGGGCGAGCTGCTCGCGGCGGGCCTGCCGGGCGTTTCGATCACCCTGTCCTCCGCGGTCTGCCCCGAAATCCGCGAGTACGAGCGCTTCTCCACCGCCTGCGCCAACGCCTACGTGCAGCCGCTGATGGCGAGCTACCTGGAAAGGCTGGCGGCGGAACTCAAGCGGCGCGGCTTCGGCTGCCCGCTGTACCTGATGACCTCCGGCGGCGGCCTGACTACGCTGGAGACCGCGCGCCGCTTCCCGGTGCGGCTGGTGGAATCCGGCCCGGCGGGCGGCGCGATCCTCTCCGCGAGCATCGCGCGCGAAGCAGGGATGGACGAAGTCCTCTCCTTCGACATGGGCGGCACGACCGCCAAGATCTGCTTCATAGGCCAGGGCCGCCCCGAGCAGTCGCGCAAGCTGGAGGTGGCGCGCGTCTGGCGCAACCTGAAGGGCAGCGGCCTGCCGGTGCGCATCCCGGTGACCGAGATGGTCGAGATCGGCGCCGGCGGCGGCTCCATCGCACGCCTGGACGAACTCAAGCGCATCCAGGTCGGCCCGGCAAGCGCCGGCGCCGAGCCCGGCCCGGCCTGCTACCGGCGCGGCGGCATCGAACCGACCGTGACCGACGCCAACGTCGCGCTCGGGCGCATCGACCCCGACGCCTTCGCCGCGGGCACGCTCAAGCTGGACCGCGCGGCGGCCGAGCAGGCGGTACTCGGCAGGATCGGCAAGCCGCTCGGCATGGATGCCTCCTGGGCCGCGGCCGGCATCGGCGAAATCGTCGAGGAAAACATGGCCAGCGCGGCGCGCGTGCACGCCATCGAGCGCGGCAAAGTCGCTGAGCGCTGCACCATGATCGCCTTCGGCGGCGGCGCGCCGCTGCACGCCGCGCGGCTGGCGGCCAAGCTCGGCATGAGCAAAGTCCTGGTCCCGATGGACGCGAGCGTGGGTTCCGCGGTGGGTTTCCTGCGCGCACCGGTGGCCTTCGAGCTGGTGCGCAGCCTCCTGGTCCGCGACGATAATTTTTTGTTTATTGAAATAAATAAAATACTGGAGCAAATGCAAAGCGAAGCAACCGCCATCGTCGCGGCGGGCGCGCTCGGCGCGAAGCTGGAAACGCACCGCGTGGTGGAAATGCGCTATCTCGGCCAGGGGCACGAAATCTCCGTGCCGCTGCCGGCGCGCCCTCTGACGGCGGCGGATGCGGCGTTGCTGCGCGCGGACTACGAATCGCGCTATGAGCAGCAGTTCGGCTTGAGAATTGCGGACGTGCCGGTGGAATTCCTGACCTGGTCGGTCAATGTTTCAACCATTTCGGAAGACGTAAAAACACAGAACGAATTGAATAAAGCAATCAAAGCAACTTCAAACGGCCAACGCAGCGTTTTTGATCCGGCCTCCGGCAACCAGGAAACCCTCCCAACGTTCTGGCGCAAGGACCTCGCGCCAGGCATGCAGTTCGCGGGTCCGGCCCTGGCGGTCGAACCGCAGACCACCACGCTGGTGCCGCGAGGCTGGCGCTGCAGCGTGACGGCGGCCGGCCACCTCCTTCTGGAGAAACAATCATGAGCGCCATGCAACAGCAGCTGGTCCGGCAGATCCTGTGGAACCGCCTCATCGCGGTGGTCGAGGAGCAGGCGAACGTGCTCCTCAAGACCGCGTTCGGTGCGATCACGCGCGAGGCGGGCGACCTTTCCGCCGGGGTCTACGACACCAGGGGCCGCATGCTTGCGCAAGCAGTCACCGGCACGCCGGGCCACGTCAACACCATGGCGACCGCGGTGGCGCACTTCCTCGATCGTTTCCCCTCGGACACGCTCAAGCCCGGCGACGTGCTGGTGACCAACGATCCATGGATGGGCACCGGCCACCTGTTCGACTTCGTCACCGTGACGCCCGCCTTCCTGAAGGGCAAGCTGATCGGCTTTTTTGCCTCGACCTGCCACGTCATCGACATCGGCGGCCGCGGCTTCGTCGCCGAGGCCACCTCGGTCTACGAGGAGGGCCTCTACGTCCCGCACATGAAAATGATGGAAGCTGGCAAGCGCAACGAAACCCTGTTCGCGATCCTGATGAGCAACGTGCGAGAGCCGATGCAGGTGCGCGGCGATATCCTCGGTCTGGTGTCGTGCAACGAAGTGGCGACGCGCCGGCTTGCAACGATGCTGGAAGAGTTCGGCCTGACCGAACTCGACACGCTGGGCGAGTACATCGTCTCGACCTCGCGCGATTCGATGCGCGAAGCGGTGCGCCGGCTGCCGCGCGGCACCTGGTCGGCCTCGATGACGCTGGACGGCTACGAGTCGCCGGTCGAGCTGAAAGCCGCGCTCACGGTATCGGAGGCCGGCATCCACGTCGACTACGCCGGCAGCTCGCCGGCCTCGCGCTTCGGCATCAATTCGCCCAAGTGCTACACCGACGCCTATACCTCGTTCGGCGTGAAGTGCATCGTCGCACCCGGCATCCCGAACAACGCGGGCTCCCTTGAAATCGTCACCGTCTCCGCGCCCGAGGATTCGATCGTCCACCCGCTGCGGCCGCGCGCCGTGACGGCGCGGCATGTCATCGGCCAGATGCTGCCCGAACTGGTCTTCGACTGTTTCGACGAACCTCTCAGCGGCAAGGTCCCCGCTGAAGGCGCGGGCAGCATGTGGGTGCTCGGCCTCTCCGGCGGGCCGCAGGTGGAAGGCGCAAAACCCGGCGCTACGCGTTTCAATGTGATTTCCATCGGCATCGGCGGCATGGGCGCGCGGCCGGGGAAAGACGGACTGTCGACCACCGCTTTCCCCAGCGGGGTGGGCGCGATCCCGGTGGAAATCACCGAGGCGCAGTCCCCGCTCCTCTTCCGGCGGCGCGAGTTCGCCGAAGGCTCGGGCGGCGCGGGCCGGCACAACGGCGGCCTGGGCGCGGTGATCGAGATCGAGAGCACCGAGGCCGCGCCCTTCAGCATCGCCTGCGCCACCTTCGACCGGCGCCACAACCCGGCGCGCGGCCGCGCCGGCGGCGCCGACGGGCGCGTCGGCCGCGTCACGCTCGGCAGCGGCAGGGTGCTGCCCGGCAAGGAAACCTACGTCGTGCCGGCGGGCGACTGCCTCATCGCCGAAATGCCCGGCGGCGGCGGCTACGGCAAGAAGTAGCATGGAGGGAAGAAACCCGGCTGACGCCCCTCGCATCGATTTCCCGCCGATGGAGGGCGCGCCGGCGCTGGCGCGCTGGCTCGGCCTCGCGCCGCGCTTCGACGTGATGGCGACGCTCGCCAAGGGTCCGCTGTGCTTCACGCGGCTGCTCGGCAAGCGCATCTACTTCGTCAACGACGCGGAGTACGTGAAGCGCATCCTGCTCGACAACGTCGCCAACTATCCGAAATCGGTCACCTACCGCAACAACCTGCGCCCGTTCCTCGGCGACGGGCTGCTGATCTCGGAGGGCGATTTCTGGCAGCGCCAGCGGCGCCTGGCGCAGCCCGCGTTCCACCTGCGCCGCCTCAAGGTGCTGGCCGCGACCATGGCCGAGGCCGCGGCGCGCATGAGCGAAGGCTGGCGGCACGGCGAAGTGATGGACGTGATGGCGGCGATGAACGCCGTGACCATGGAGATTGTCGCGAAGACGCTGTTCGGCGCCGACCTCAGCAGCGACATCGGAGAAGTCGCCAAAGCGATGAGCGTGCTGCAGGAGGAAACCGGCCGCGTGCGGCCGACGGCGTTCTTCGACCTGCCGGAGTTCCTGGTGCGCCCGCGCGGATTGCGATTTACGAGCGCGGTCGCGACACTGGACCGCATCGTCAACCGGATCGTCGCCCAGCGCCGCGCCGAGGGAAAGACGCACGACGACCTGCTCTCGATGCTGCTGGAAGCGCGCGACGAGGAAACCGGCGACGGCATGACCGACCGCCAGCTGCGCGATGAGCTGGTGACCCTCTTCCTCGCCGGCCACGAGACCACCGCGCTCTCGCTCGCCTGGACCTTCCACCTGCTCGCGCAGAATCCCGCCGCCGAGGCGAAGCTGCACGCCGAAGTGGACGCGGTGCTGGGCACGGGTTTTCCTGCACGGGCCGCGCCCGCGTTCGAAGACCTCGAACGCCTGCCCTACGCGCGCATGGTCGCGGAAGAAGCCCTGCGGCTCTATCCGCCGGCCTACGTCTTCAGCCGCCGCGCCGCGGGCGACGACCAGCTCGGCCCCTGGCGCATGCCCAAGGGCGCGCACATCGTCATCAGCCCCTACGCGCTGCACCGCCGGCCGGACTACTGGCCGGAGCCGGAGGCCTTCAGGCCCGAGCGCTTCGCGCCCGACGTGTCCAACGTTGCCGCGGACCGCCCCAAGCACGCCTACCTGCCCTTCGGCGGCGGCCCGCGCATCTGCATCGGCAACTCGTTCGCCATGATGGAGCACGCCATCGTGCTCGCCGCGGCAGCGCGCCGCTGGCGGCTGGAGTCCATCCCGGGCCACGAAGTACGCACCGAGCCGCGCATCACGCTCAGGCCGCGCGGCGGCCTGCCGATGCGCGCGCTGCGGCGGCAGGCTCGGGCAGGTTAGACTTTCCGGCACACTTGCCCAGGAGGCGATAGTGAGCCAAGTCCGACGCAGACTGCCAGCATGGTGAAAGATCTTTACCGCTACATCTGGAAGGTAAGCGCTCGGGACCAGGTGCTCCTGTCGCTGCTCGCGGTGGCCCTTTTCCTGATCGAGCTGGCGCCACTCGAACTGCAGCGACGCATCGTCAATGGCGCTGTCGAGGGCCGGGGGTTCGAATTCGTCGGGCTGCTGTGCCTGGTCTACGTCGCCGTGACGCTTGTGCAGGGGGGCCTCAAGCTGGCGATGAATGTCTATCGCGGGTCCGTGAGCGAAGCCGCGAACCAGCGTCTGCGCATGCAAATGAACCCGCCCGCGACGGCCGCTTCGGCAAAGGCAGCCTCGCCTGGGGAGGAAGGCGTCAAGATCTCGATCATCGTCTCGGAGATCGAGTCGGTCGGCGGCTTTGTCGGCTCCAGTTTCTCGGAGCCGCTGCTCAACGCCGGCATTCTAGTCAGCATATTGGGCTACATGATCTTCACGCAGCCCTGGATGGCGCTGGTCGCGCTTCTCATATTCTGCCCGCAGCTCCTCTTCATTCCATTCTTGCAGGAGGCGATCAACCGCCGCACCAAGCGACGCATCGAGACCATGCGGGCGCTCAGCGTCGATATCGTCGACGAGGCGGCCGACCGCGCGGGCGTGCGTACGCACCGGACCTTCCTGCGCCGCATCGGCAATGTCTACCGATTGAACATGCAGATCTTTCGGCGCAAGTACGGCATGAACTTCCTGATGAACCTGCTCTATCAATTGGGTATCGTCGGCATCCTCGCCGTGGGCGGCTGGCTGGTGCTGCAGGGCAAGACCGAGGTGGGCACGATCGTCGCCTTCATCTCGGGGCTGAACCGCATGAACGACCCTTGGGGCGACCTGGTGGACTTTTTTCGCAACCTGACGAACACCGGCCTGAAATACCGCATGATCGCTGCGCAGCTCGACAATCAGCCGGCCAAGCCCGCGTGATAGCGGTCCGATCGGCGAGGCGGCGGCGCCGCTAGCTGGAGGGCGTGACCAGATCGGCCCTGGTGGCCGGCACGGAATAGGTCGCGTCCGGGTGCGTCGGCAGCGCCTCTTCCCAGGCAGCATAGCGCGCGCGCATCGCCGCGAGGCGTTTCGGATCGCGCTTGCCGCAATTCGCCCGCTCGCGCTCGTCTTTCGCGAGATTGAAAAGAAACTCGTCGCCCTCGACCGACAGATATTTCCAGTCGCCCGAGCGCAGCGCCTTCTGGTTCCGAAAAAGCATTTTCCAGAACAGATCGCGTGCGAATGTCTTGTTTGGCTTTTGCACGACGTTCAACAGGCTTTTGCCGTCCAAGGGGTAGCTGCGATCCGGCTCCACCCCCGCCGCCTCCAGGAAGGTCGACACCCAGTCCATGCTGATCGCGTGCTGCGTCGTGACGCCGCCCGCCTTCACTTTCGCCGGCCAGCGCACGATGTAGGGCACGCGGATGCCGCCTTCGAGCAGGTCCATCTTCTTGCCGATGAGCGGCCAGGTGTCGGAAAAGCGCTCGCCGCCGTTGTCGCTGGTGAAAACGACGATGGTGTTCTTGTCGATCCCGGATGATTTCAATGCCGCAAGAATCTGCCCGATGCCCTCGTCCATCTGCCGGATCATGGTGAGGTAGGTCGCCACCGAGCCGCCGTCGAAGTGATACAGCTTGTCGATGCGCCTGGCCTCGGCCGCATCCTTGCGCGTCTCCCAGGGCCAGTGCGGCGCGTTGTAATGAACGGAGACGAGGAACGGTTCTTTCCTTTTCCGTTTTACATATTCAACCGCACGTTCGGAGATGAGGTCCGTGAGGTATCCCTTGCGATTCACCTCTTTTTCGCCTTCCCACAGGTCGTGGATGCCGGCGGTGTCCTTGTGGCTGAAGTAGTCCAGGCCGCCCGAGAGCGCACCGAAGAATTCCTGGTAGCCGCTCTTCAGCGGGCCGAAATGCGGAGGAAAGCCGAGGTGCCACTTGCCGACAAGCGCAGTGACGTAACCCGAATCGCGCAGCAGCGAGGGCAGCGTCGGGTGCGCCGGCGGCAGCCCGAGCCGCGCATCGCCGCGCGCGGCAGCGCTGCGGATCGGCTCATCCGCCCCGCCGCGCAGCCGGTGCTGCCAGCGCCCGGTCATGAGCGCGAAGCGCGTCGGCGAGCAGACCGAGGAGTTCGCATAGCCCTGCGTGAAGCGCAGTCCCTCGCGCGCCATGCGGTCGAGCGAGGGCGAACAGCTGGAGCGGCCGCCCGCGCCATCGCTTGCGATGCCACGCCCGCCATAACAGCCAAGGTCGGCGTAGCCGAGGTCGTCGGCAAGGATGAAGACGAAGTTCGGGCGCGGTTTCACGCCCGGGGAAGATAACCTACTTCGTCGCGTGCTGCTGCTCGTAGCCGGCGACTTCCTTCTTCAGCTTGGTGTACTCCTCGCAGCCGAAGGTGCAGAGCTTGTCCAGCTGCGCCAGGTGCTCTTTCGCCTTGGGCACGTTGCCCGACATCAGATAGGCCTCGCCGATGTACTCGTGCGCGCCGCGGTGTTTGGAATCCAGGCGCAGCGCCTCGTTGTAGTGGCGGAACAACAGGTCCATGCCCGGGTTCGCGCCCTTGCGGATCGAGTAGGCGTAGAGGTTGTGGTAATCGGCGCTCTGCGGGTTGCGCGCCACGGCGTCGCGCAGGATGCCCTGGGCGCCGGCCCAGTCCTGCTTCGCGATCGCGGCCCGGGCCTGCTCCAGCGCGGCGTCCTTGGGCTCGGGCTCGGGCCTGGGCTGCGGCGTATCGGCCGCCCCTACCGTGGTGGCGGTGACAAAGGCTAAGATAAATGCATGGATGCGCGCGCTGTTCATCGGGATTTCCTCTGGGTTCTGCTAGGCATAACTTTAACATGCGCGCCGCTGGATGCATTCCCGGCGCCGCCGACTCCGCCAACCGGTCGCGCCGAGGCGCTTGCCGCCCTCGAGGACGTGGTGGCCGAGCGACGCGCCGAGGCGCTCGTCTGGATCGCGAATCATGGCCGCATGGCGGACCAGCCGCTGCTGCTCAAGCGCCTGCGCGATGACAACGAGGTCGTGCGCGGTTTCGCCGAGCAGGGCCTGTGGCGGCTCTGGAGCCGCTCGGGCGAAGCCGAGATCGACCGGCTGATGGCCGCCGGCACCGAGCACATGCAGGCCGGCCGCCACAAGGAGGCGATCGCCACCTTCAGCGAGGTCGTCCGCCGCAAGCCCGCGTTCGCCGAGGGCTGGAACAAGCGCGCCACAGTCCATTACCTCGCCGGCAACTTCAAGCGCTCGCTGGCCGACTGCGACCAGGTGCTGAAGCGCAACCCATACCACTTCGGCGCGCTCTCGGGCTACGGCCAGATCTATTTCCGGCTCGAGCAGTACGACAAGGCGCTCGACTACTGGCGCCGCGCGCTCGAGGTGAATCCGAACATGTCCGGCGTGGAAATCAACATCCAGGGCGCCGAAGAGCTGCTCAAAAAAAAGCGCGGCCGCGCGATTTAGCCGCCGGGCAGCGCTAGACGTATTCTTTCGACGCGGTGTCGGCGTCCGCCGGCCGGCCGGTGAGGTAGCCCTGCAGGTAATCGCAGCCGCAGGCGATCAGAATCGCCTTCTGCGCTTCGGTCTCGACGCCCACGGCCGTCACTTTCAGATCGAGCGCATGCGCCAGCGCGACGATGCCGGCGACGATCGACCGGCCGTCCTTGTGCACTTCGGCGACGAGCGACCGGTCGATCTTCAGCTTGTTGACCGGCAATTGCCGCAGGCCGGCGAGGCTCGAATAAGCGGCGCCGAAGCCGTCGATTGCCACGCTGACGCCGATCTGCCTGAGCTTGCTCAGAACCGCAAGCGCGAGGTCCGTGTTCTGCATCACCGTCGGCTCGGACACCTCCACCTCGAGCAGCGCCGGCGGCAGCCCGGTTTCCTTGAGCGCGTGCGCCACCAGATCGACGAGCTTGGGATCGTTGAACTGGCGCATCGACAGGTTGACGCACACCGGCAGACCGCGCTCGGTGCCGATAAAGGTCCCCCAGCGGCAGGCTTCGCCCAGCATCCATTCGCCCAGCCTGAGAATGAGGCCGGTGTCCTCCGCGAGATGGATGAAGTCCACGGGTTCGATCACCCCGCGCGACGGGTGCTGCCAGCGCAGCAGCGCCTCGTGCGCCGCCGCGCGGCCGGCGGCGGGATCGAAAACCGGCTGGTAGTACACGCGCATCTCGCCTTTGAGCACCGCCTGCCGCAAGTCGTTCTCCAGCGCCAGGCGCCTGGAGGCGGACTGGTTCATCTCCCCGGTGAAGAACTGGTAGTTGGCGCGCCCGGTCTCCTTGGCGTGGTACATCGCCGCGTCGGCGTTGCGGATCAGCGTCTCGGCGTCGCGCCCGTCGTCCGGAAACACGCTGATGCCGACCGAGGGCGTGATGTGCAGCTCGCGGTCCTCGACCATGATGGGCTGCGCCACCGTCTCGAGGATCTTGGCGGCGACGTTGGCGGCATCCGAGGCGCGCTTGATCTCGGGCAGCACCACCACGAACTCGTCGCCGCCCATGCGGCAGATGGTGTCGACGACCCGCAGCTGCTTGACCAGGCGCTCGGACACCTCCTTCAGCACCACGTCGCCCGCGGAATGCCCGAGCGAATCGTTGATGACCTTGAAGCGGTCCAGGTCGACGAACATCACCGCGGTCTGCTTGCGGTTGCGCTGGCTGAGCGCGAGCGCCTGCGTCAGCCGGTCCTCGAGCAGGCGGCGGTTGGGCAGGCCGGTGAGCGCATCGTGATCGGCGAGGTGCTGGGCGCGCGATTCCGCCTGCCGGCGGTCGGCGATCTCGGCCTGCAGTTCTGCCGTACGCTCTCGCACCGCACGTTCGAGCGAATCGCGCGAGGCCTCGAGGGTTTCGCGCGACGCGCGCTCGGCCGTGATGTCATCGTAGATCCCGATCGCGCCTTCTTCCGGATGCGCAGGATCGATCGCCTTGGCGACTACCTTGCACCAGAATATCGAGCCGTCCTTGCGCCGCAGTTCCCGTTCGACGACGTAGGCGCCGCCTGAGGCCATGCGGGTGTACGAAGCAGCGCCTGCAGCCTCGAATTCCTCCACGGAACGGAACACCATCGCCGTGCCCTTGCCGAGCAGCTCGCCGGGGCCATAGCCGAACATTTCCTCAAAGCGCGGATTGCAGCGCTGGAACACCCTCTGGCGGGCAAACGCGATCCCCACGGTGGCATTGGTCAGGATCAGCTCCTGCTCGACCAGCGCCCGCTGCACGCGCGCCTCCGCTTCGCGCTCCAGGGTCACGTCCTCGAAGCTCCAGATCCATTCCTGGTCGCCCTCGTCCGCATCGATGCGCCGCCCGCGCGTGCGGCACAGGAAAGTCGATCCGTCCGCGCGCTTGAAGCGCCACTCCGCGTCGTGCGTCGCGCCCGGCGCGGTCAGGTAGGCGAGCCGCACGGCCTCTTTCCAGTGTGCTTCGGTGGCGAACAGCACCGCGGAAGACTGCCCGAGCAGCGCCCCCGGTTCGGCGCCGGCCATCTCCTCGAGGAAACGGTTGCAGCGCTGGATCAGGCGGTTGCGCACGAAGGCGATGCCGACGGTGGCGTTGCCGAGGATCAGTTCCTGCTCGCGCACCATGCGCTGGATCTCGCCGTCGGCGCGCTTGCGCTCGGTGATGTCCTCGAACAGCCAGATGTAGCCCTTGACGAGGTTGCCGGGCTCGAGCGCGCGCCCAGTGCGACGGCACCAGAAGCCCGAGCCGTCCTTGCGCCGCAGCCACTGCTCGAAGTTCGGCGTTTCGCCCGCACCGAGCTGCGCGATGTAGCGGCCGCTCGCCTCGAAATCCTCGTCGGTGAAGTAGTAGCTCCGCGTCGGCATGCCGTTCGCCTCGCCGTGGTCGAAGCCGAACAGCTCCTCGAAGCGCCGGTTGCAGCGCACCACCTTCCGGTCGCGCAGGAACGCGATCCCGATCACCACGTTGTTGGTGATCGCCTGCTGCTCGGCGAGCACGCGCTGCAGCTCCTCCTCGGCACGCTTTTGCTCGGTGATGTCCTCGAGCAGCCAGACCGAGCCGCGCGCCGGATCGGAGGGGTCCACCGCGCGTCCGGTCGAGCGCTCCCAGAACACCATGCCGTCGCGGCGCTTGGCCTGCATCACGTGCGTGTGGGCCTGGCCGCGCGCCATTTCCGCGTAGCCCTGCTCCGCCAGCGCGTAGTCGCTTTCGCCGGCGTAGGTGATCGAGGTGGGCTTGCCGTTCAACTCGCCCGGACCGAAGCCGTACATCTCCTCCATGCGCCGGTTGCAGCGCACGATGTTGCGCTCCCTGACGAAGCAGATGCCGATCGAGGCGGTGTCGAGGATCGCGTCCTGTTCGCGCAGCAGGCGCGCGACGTCATCGGCGTGGCGCTTGCGCACGGTGATGTCCTCGACGATCCAGACCGTACCCTTTTGCGTGTCGGTCGGGCTGACCGCCTTCGCGATCATGCGGGCGAGGAAGGTCGAGCCGTCCCGGCGGCGCAGCTCCCACTCGACGTCGAGCTGTCGCCCGGCGCCCAGCACCGGCACCGCGATCGCGCCCATCGCCTCGTAGCTTTCGCGCGACGGGTAGACCACGTCGCCCGGCTGACCGATAAGCTCCTCGGCGTTCCAGCCCATCATTTCGGCGAACTTCGGGTTGCAGAGCGTGAACCGGCGGTCGCGCGTGAACGCGATGCCGATCGAGGCGTTGGCGAGGATCGCCTTGTACTCAAGCTGCGCGTCGCGCGGCCGGCCGGCATAGCCCGCAGGAGGAGACTCGACGCCGGGCGGCGGCGCATTGTCCTCCAGGGCGCCGCGGTCGTTCATTGCCGGGCCAGCGATTGGAACAGGCTGGCGTAGCGCTTCAGGCGCGATGCAGCATGCTCGCGCTGCTCGGCGCTGAACGTGCGGTCGAGGTCGAGCAGCAGGTCGATGTACTCGGCGCGCGTCGCGCGCGATGCCTCGGCGTAGGCCGGCTCGCGGCCGCTATCCCAGTCCTGCGTCCACTGCACGATGCGCCGTCTTGCTTCGCGTGCGCGCAGCATGGCGACGAACTCCGCCTGCTGGCGCTTGCGGTCGCGTTCGCGCAGTTCGGCGGAAAACGGCGCGCGCGCGCTGTAGCGCCGCACGCGCTCAAGCTGTGCATCGCTGAGCGACCCGAACCATTCCTCAAGGCGCTCGATATTTCGTTTCACACGGCGCTGATGGCGTTCTTCCACGGTGCCTTGCACATGCTCTTTGGCGAACTTGCGGTTTTCTTCCACCAGCCGGTGCTCGAGATGGCTGATCTGCTCGGGGCTGAGCCGGTCGAGCAGTCCGGCCGCTTCACTGGCTGCCGCGCCCAGCGCCTGCCGGATCTGGGCCCGCACCGCATCGTAACTCCATTCGAGGTCCTCCCGCTTGAGGCCGCGCAGCATGCGCGCGGCCGCGTCCTCGCCGAGCCGCGCGTACTCCGGCAGGGCCTTGACCCGGTGCCAGGCGAGGAACGCGCCCAAGCGCTGGTCCAGCTGCTCGGACTGCTCGCCCTGGAAGTCGAAGTAGCTGTTCGCCTGCCAGCGCAGGTACACGTCGGCATTGTTGTAGGCGACACGCGTGACGCTGCAGCCCTGGAGAGCCGCCAGGAGGACAAAAATGAAAACGGCTTTTAAGTTTACCAAAAGCTTTCCACGGTAATTTGGCCCGGGGCGCGGCGCCGATGCTTTTTGAGGCCCCGCTCGGCGAGCACCGCCGCAACGTCCTTCAGCATAGCGGGGTTGCCGCAGGAATTCTGCCTTGCAATGCGATTGGAGAATTCTCCCGGCGAAATTCCGCTTTACTTCCTCGATCATGTCCCGGCAGACCAATTCGGCTTGGGTACGCGCGCCGTGCACCAGGACCACCCTTCGGTGGCGCTGCCACGCGCTGTGAGAACAGCGTGTCGGTCCATTGCC